>NC_015186.1:1308571-1635714 GCF_000202835.1 Acidiphilium multivorum AIU301 | reverse complement strand
ATTCCCTGCTCAAGCAGTATGTCGCGCTGATGAAGACCGAGAATGTCGACCTGCACTTCACCGACGACGCGGTCGATGCCGTGGCGGCGCTGGCGGCCGACATCAACGACCGGGTCGAGAATATCGGCGCGCGTCGGTTGGCCACGGTGCTGGAGCGGCTGCTCGAGGAGATCAGCTTCGCCGCGACCGACCGCGCCGGCGAGACCGTGACGGTCGACGCCGCCCTGGTCAACGACAAGGTCGCCCCGCTCGCCGCGCGCGGCGATCTCGGCCGCTTCATCCTGTAACGGCGCGGGTCTCCGGCGACGCCAGGGGGATCAATCCCCCAGCGTGCGCCGCCGGGACTCGAACTCGGCAGCGTCGATCTCGCCGCGCGCGAAGCGCTCCTTGAGGATATCGAGCGCCGTCCGCTGCGGCGGATGCGTCGGCCCGTGGGTGAACGTGCCGGCGGAGCGCAGCAGCGCCACCGCCACCATGACGATCACGGCGAGAACGAGGATCATGAAGAAAGGTCCGAGAAACATCGTCGTCCACCCATCATCCCACCACATCATGCCCGGTCCGTAGCCGAACCCGCCAGGTCCCGCCCCGCCCTGCGCGAAGGCGAGGCCCGGCAGGGCGGCGAGCGCGGCCGGTGCCGCAATCCGTTTCAGCCTGTTCATGATCGAGCCTCCTTCATCCACGAGGTCACGGGAGAAGAATGCGACTGTCTGCCCTTCTCCGCATTGATCCATATGGATATGCCCCGGCGTTCCGCGTAGCGCTGGTTTGCGCCAGCCGGAACGGGGCGGAGGATCAGCCGGCGCCGCGCGGGTCGATCGGCATGATCGGCGCATCGTCCCGCGCGATCGCGGCGCCGGCGGCGAGCAGCACATCCTCGCGGAAGGGGGCGGCGACGAGTTGCACGCCCAGCGGCGCACGGCCGGCGAAGCCGGCCGCGACATTGAGGCCCGGCAGCCCGACCAGCGGCAGCGCGATCTGCGTCGCCTGCGCATCCCACACGCGGCGGAAGGAGTCCGGCCCGGCGAGGTCGAGCCCGTCGCGGAAGGGCAGCTCGCCGGAGGTCGGCATCATCAGCACGGGGAAGCGGGCGAGCAGCTGGCGCCAGGCGCGGGCGATGGTGGCGCGGCGCTTCAGCGCCTGCGCAACCACGTCGCCCGGCCAGGATTTCGCCAGCTCGCGGAAGGAGTCGATCACCGTCATCGCGCCGGGATCGCCCTCCTGCGCGACGGTCGAGGCCAGCGCGTCGAAACCATCGCCGAGCCAGAGCTGGATCTGCACCTCGACCGCCTCGCGCATGTGCGGCAGGTCGTCGATCGTCTCGACCGCCCAGCCCGCCGTCTCGAGCGCCCGGCCCGCCGCGATCAGCGCCGCCTCGACTTCGGGGACCACCTTCATCCCGCCGGGGCGCAGGCAGAGTGCCGCCCGCCGCGGCAGGTCCGGCCCGTCGAGCGGCGCCGGGCACCACCACGGGTCGCGTGGGCCCTCCGGACTCGGGTCGGGTTGGGCCATCGCCGCGAGGGCGAGGCGCAGATCCGCCATGCTGCGCCCGATCGGGCCGGAGACGGCGGTGATCTGCGCGCCGATGCCGCGCTCGGGCCCCGAGGCGTTGAACGCCGCGACACGGCCGATGCTCGGCCGCAACCCGTGCAGGCCACAGGCATAGGCCGGGTAGCGGATCGAGCCGGCAATGTCGGTGCCGTGGGCGAAAGCGCCGATCCCGCTCGCGACCGCCGCCGCCGCCCCGCCGGACGAGCCGCCGGGCGTCAGCGCCGGATCGTGCGGATTTCGTGTGTCACCGTGCAACTGGTTGGTCGTGAACCAGCGCATCGAGAAGGCGGGGGTATTGGTGCGGCCAATGATGACCGCTCCCGCGCGTTCCAGGTTGTCGACCACCGGACTGTTGCTCTGGGCAACGAGATCCATCTGCAGGCGGATTCCGTTGGTGGTGGCGAATCCCTTCTGGTCGATATTCACCTTCACCGTGACGGGAACGCCGGCGAGCGGGCCCGGATCATCGCCGCGGGCGAGTGCCGCGTCGATCCGCCCGGCGGCGGCCAGCGCCCGTTCCGGGCGATGGTCGATCACGGCGTTGATCGCCGGGTTCACCTCGTCCAGCCGGGCGAGCGCGGCGGCGGCCGCCTCGCGCGCCGAAACCTCGCGTCGGCGGATGCGCGCGGCGAGGTCGGATGCGGTGAGTTGCCAGAGTTCGGTCATTATCGCTCCTGTCGTCTCCGCCGGTTCAGCCCGGCTCCAATCCGCACCATTGCGCGACGAACAGCGCGATCGCCTTCGTCACCCGCCGCACCGAGGCGAGGTCCACCGCCTCGTCGATCCCGTGAATCCCACGCGAGACCGGGCCGTAGCACAGCGCCGGAATCCGGTCGTAGAGCGCATGCACCCGCGCATCGAGATAGGCGCCGGTCATCATCGTGCCGAGCGGCGCACCGGTCGCCGCCGCGTGGGCGTCGGCCAGCGCCGCCTCCGCCGCCGATCCCGGCTCCAGCACGTAGCCCTCGGCGAAGAAGCCGTTGAAGCTGACGCGCGGCGGGTTGGCTGCGAGCATCGGGTCCGTCGCGGCGAAGGCGGCGATCCGCGCCTCGATCTCGCGCGCGGCATCGCCCGCCCGCGTGCCCGGATAGAGCGAGATCCGGCAGGAAAGCCGGCATCGGCTCGGCACCGAGGAGGCCCAGTCCCCACCCTCGATCCGGCCGAGATTGAGATTGATCGGGTGCGGCTCGGCGGCGAAAAGCGGATGCCCGCCCTTGCGCGCGTTCCACTCCGCCTCCAGCCCGCGCAGATCGGCGATGATGCGATATGCGGCATCGATCGCGTTCGCGCCCTCCGCCATGGCGCGGACATGCGCCGGCGCGCCGCGCACCTCGATCTCGAACCAGAGCACGCCGACATTGGCGCGCACCAGGCGTTCGTCCTGCGGTTCGGGAATCAGCGCGGCATCGGCCCGATAGCCGCGCAGATGCGTCATCAGCGCGCCGTTGCCGGTCGATTCCTCCTCGACCACCGATTCGACATGCACGGTTCCGGCCGGCTGGAACCCGGCGCGGCGCAGCGCGTCGAGCGCGAAGATGTTGGCGGCGTGGCCGGCCTTCATGTCGGCCGCGCCCCGCCCGTGCATCCACCCCTCCGCGATCACCGGCTCGAAGGGCGGATGCCGCCACATCTCCGCCGGGCCCGTCGGCACGACGTCGACATGCGCCTGCAGGATCAGCGAGCGGCCGGTGTCGCGCCGCGGGCGATGGGTGCCGATCACGATCGGCGCGTCGGAATGTTCGGCCGAAATCCGGCCCGCACCCGCATGCCGCGCCAGCGCGTCGCGGTCCATGGTGAAGCGGTCCATCGCATAGAAGCGGTCTCGCAGCGCGCGATGGACGAAGTCCTGGATCGGCGCCTCGGCGCCGCGGGTGGAGGGGAAGCGCACCAGCGCCTGGGTGAAGGCGACCTGCTCGTCGAACCCGGCATCCACGGCGTCCATCAGCCTTGCCGCCAGATCCGGATCCAGTGTCATCGCCGCCCCCGTTTTTCTGGCGGCGATTTGAGAAGCCGGGGCGGCGGCTGTCAAGAAAGGGCGGGCAGGATCAGAACAGGCCGGCCCCGGACAGCCCGCCATAGACGCCAAGCCCCGCGGTGACCGCCGACATCGCGATGGCAAGCCCGGCATACCAGCCCCGCAGCCGCACCTGCGGCGGCAGCGCCTTGAGGCCGAGCATCACCAGGAAGCCGAGCACCAGCGGCAGCAGCAGCGCGTTCATCACCTCGACGGCGATGTTCAGGATCACGAGGTTCGGCACTACGCCGACCAGCACTGCGCCGAGGATCAGGCAGGCGGCATAGACGCCGTAGAACCACCTTGCGCGCAGCGGGTGATCCTCCAGCGAGCGGCGATACCCTGCCACCTCGCCAAGTCCCCAGGCCAGCGCGAGCGAGGCGACGATGGCCGCCACCAGCCCGGCGCCGAGCACGCCGGCGCCGAACACCAGCTTGCCCATCGCGACGCCGAGATAGGGGGTGAGGGCCGCGGTGATGTCGCCCACCGTGTCGAGGCTGGCATTGGGGTTGTGCCGGCCGATCGTCGCGGCGGTCGAGATCAGCACCGCCGCCATGACGAGCTGGGTGACCACCGCGCCGATCGCGGTATCCCAGCGCGCATACTTGAAATCCGCCGGCGTCAGCCGCTTATCCGCCACCGCCGATTGCTGGTAGAAGATCATCCACGGCATGATCACGGCGCCGATATTGGCGGCGACGAGGTAGAGATAACCTGGATTGCCCAGCGCCGGCTGGAAGGTCTGCGCGGCGATCTGGTCGACATCCGGCCGCGAGACGAAGGCGATGACGAAGAACACCAGCTCGAACAGGCCCAAGGCGATCGCCACCCGCTCGACCCGGCGATAGGAGCCGGTGAACGCGACCACGAGCAGGAACACGACGGCGAGCGTCAGCGTCACCGCGCGGGGGATGCCATAAAGCTCGCCCACGCCGGCCACACCGGAGAATTCCGAGAGCAGCGCGCCGACGGTGGCAACCGCGAGGCCCCCGGCCGAAAGCCAGGCCCAGCCCTTGCCGAACGTGTCGCGGATCAGTTCGCCATGGCCCTTGCCGGTGAAGATGCCGAGCCGGACGGTGAGTTCCTGAACCACAAAGAGAATGGGAATCAGGATGAACTGCAGCAGCAGCAGCCGATAGCCCCAAGCTACGCCGGATTGCGACGCCGTGATGATGCTGCCCACCTCGGTATCCGCGAGCATGACGACGATGCCAGGGCCGAGCACGGCGAGGAAGGGCAGGCGCGAACGACGGGAACGCGGTGACACGGCGGTTTGCGACAAGAGCGGTCTCCGGGTTAATTGAGAATGAGAATTATTCTCAACTGATGGTCATGGTGAATACAGGACCTCACAGGTCCTGTCAACGCGCCGACCGTTCCATGGCTCTGCGTCAACGCGCCGGTTGACTTCCGCTTGCCCGGAGAGGAAATCCGCGGCCATGATCCAGATCAAGCTGCACAACACGAAAACACGCCGGCGCGAGCCCTTCGCCCCCGCCGACCCCGCGCATGTGAAGCTCTATGTCTGCGGTCCCACGGTCTATGACCGCGCGCATCTCGGCAATGCGCGCACGGTGGTGGTGTTCGACACGCTGGTCCGCCTGCTGCGCCACCTGTTCCCGCGCGTCACCTATGTGCGGAACATCACCGACATCGATGACAAGATCAACGCCCGCGCCGCCGAAACCGGCGAGACGATCGGCGAGATCACCGCGCGGACGACAAGCTGGTTCCACGAGGACATGGCCGCCCTGTACTGCGCCCCGCCCGATATCGAGCCGCGCGCCACCGGGCATATCGGCGACATCATCGCCCTCATCGAGCGCCTGATCGCCCGCGGCCACGCCTATGCCGCCGAGGGCCATGTCCTGTTCGCCGTCGCGACCGATGCGGAATACGGCAAGTTTTCCGGCCGCTCGCCCGAGGAACTGCTGGCCGGCGCGCGGGTGGACGTCGCCACCTACAAGCGCGATCCGGGCGATTTCGTGCTCTGGAAACCCTCGCCGCCCGACCTGCCGGGCTGGGACAGCCCCTGGGGCCGCGGCCGGCCGGGCTGGCACATCGAATGCTCGGCGATGATCCACGCCACCCTCGGCGAGACGATCGACATCCATGGCGGCGGCGCCGACCTGATCTTCCCGCATCATGAGAACGAGATCGCCCAGTCCTGCTGCGCCTTTCCCGGCTCGGAATTCGCCCGCGTCTGGGTGCATGCCGGCATGTTGCAGGTGAACGGCCAGAAAATGTCGAAATCCCTCGGCAATTTCCGCACCGTTCAGGACGTGCTGGACGAGGCGCCGGGCGAGGCGGTGCGCTTCCTGCTGCTCAAGACGCATTATCGCGGCGTGCTTGACTTCTCCACCGCCGCGCTGGCCGAAGCGAAGCGGGAGCTCGACCGGTTCTACCGCGCACTGGAAAAGCATGCCGACCCCGCGCCCGCCGCCACACCGCCCGCCGCCTTCATCGAGGCCCTGGCGGATGACCTGAACACCCCCGGCGCGATTGCCGAACTCCACGCGCTGGCCGATGCTGCGATGCAGGGCGATGCCGCCAGCGCCGCCGGCCTGCGCGCCGCCGGCATGCTGATCGGCATCTTCAATCACACTGCCGACCAGTGGTTCCGCGGTGAGGCGACCGACGATGCGCGGATCGACGCGCTGATCGCCGAGCGTCTGGCCGCGCGGAGGAACAAGGATTTCGCCCGCGCCGACGCGATCCGCGCCGAACTCGCCGCCGCCGGCATCCTGCTCGAGGACGGTCCCGGCGGTACCACCTGGCGGCGCGCATGACCGGGCGCGATGAAGGCGCTGATCTCGCGCCGATCGACCCGTCCCCCGTCATCATCCTGGTCCGCCCGCAGCTTGCCGAGAATATCGGCTCGGTCGCGCGGGCAATGGGCAATGGCGGGCTGTTCCATCTCCGCCTCGTCGCTCCGCGCGACGGCTGGCCGCAGGACCGGGCGATGCGCACCGCCTCCGGCGCCTACCGCATCCTCGAAGCCGCGACGGTGCATGACACGGTGGCCGACGCGGTGGGCGACCTGCACCGCGTCTTCGCCACCTGTCCGCGCCCGCGCCACATCGTCAAGCCGCTGCTCACCGCCCGCGGTGCCGCCGCCGAACTGCGCGAGATCGGCGCTCGCGGCCTGAAATGCGGCATCCTGTTCGGCCCCGAGCGCGCCGGCCTCGACAATGACGACATCGCCTGCGCCGACAGCCTGATCCGCTACCCGCTCAACCCGCGCTTCATGTCCCTCAACCTCGCCCAGGCGGTGATGGTGATGGCCTATGAATGGTGGATCGCCGGCGAGGCCGCGCCGGTGCGCAAGCTGCAGACCCACAAGACCCATGTCGCGACCAAGGGCGAGCTGGAAAACTTCCTCACCCACCTGATCGCCGAATGCGACGAGGCCGGTTTCCTGCGCAACGAGCAGAAACGGCCCGGCATGGTGCGCAACATCCGCCACTTCTTCCAGCGCGGCGAGGTGACGGAACAGGAATTGCGCACGCTGCATGGCATCGTCACCGAACTTGCGCGCGGCCGCCGTGGCGCGCGTTGAGTTGGCGTCCCGATTCTGTCATCATAGGGGTGCCATATCGAAGCGGCGATCAGCGGAGTGGACAGCGTGATGGACCAGGTCGAAAGCGCAGCGCCGAACGCGTTCCTGAGGGATGTGCGCGCCATCTCGGCGCGGATGCACGGCGCGCTGCTCGATGAGGAGTCGGAGGGCGCCGATCCCGCGCTCGTTCTCCTGCAAAGCGCGCTCACGGCCGAAATCCTCTGCGTCTGGCGCTACACCATGATGTCGGTCTCGCTCGCCGGGCTGAAACAGCCGCGCATCGGCGCCGAGTTCCAGGAACAGGCGAATGACGAGCGCCGCCACATGGTCGCCATCGCGCAGCGCATCCGCGAACTCGGCGGCACGCCGGATTTCTCCCCGCACGGGCTCGAAACCCGCTTCGGCGAATTCGGCACCAGGGCGGATCTCGCCGGCCTCGTCGAACAGAACCTCGCCGCCGAGCGCGAGGTGATCGGCCTCTACCGCCGGATGATCGACCATTTCGAGCCGCACGACCCGGTCACCGCGCTGATGCTCACCAACATCCTCGAAGAGGAAAGCGAGCACGCGACCGACATGCAGGACCTGCTTTCGATCGAGACCGGCGGCCACGGCTGAAACGCCTGCCGCGCCGTCGCCGAACCGCTACCCCAGCAGGCCGATCAGCCCGCGCAACAGCGCGGCCGGTGTCGGCGGGCAGCCCGGAATCGTGAGCGTGACCGGCAGGACCGACGCCGTGCCCCCGAGGCAATGCGGGCTCGCCGCGAACACCCCGCCATCGCGCCCGCAATCGCCCACGGCAACGACGAATTTCGGCGCCGGCATCGCCTCGTAGGCCAGCCGCGTCGCGGCACTCATGTTCCGCGTCATCGGGCCGGTCGCCAGCAGCACATCAGCATGGCGGGGCGAGGCGACCAGTTTCAGCCCGAACCGCTCCAGATCGTAAAGCACGTTGCCAAGGGCGATGATTTCGAGCTCGCAGCCATTGCACGATCCCGCATCCACCGCGCGGATCGCCAGCGACCGGCCGAGCCGCCGCAACGCCGCCCGGTCGAGTTCCGCGACCAGCGCGGCGGTTTCGGCGTCGCGCGGCGGAGCCGTTTCGGTCATGGTGCCGCGATGGAGGCTTTCGAAGAGGGTTCTGCGCATTACAGGTCGCACCCCGAATAGGCGGCGTTGAAGCTCTTGTTGCAGAGCGGGAAGTCGGCGACGATGTTGCCCTCGATCGCCGCTTCCAGCGCTGGCCAGAAAAACCACGACGGATCGCGCATGAACGCATCCGCCACCACCGCGCCGCGCAGCCGCACCGCGGCGAAGACATCGCCCCTGAACCCTTCCACCAGCGCGCAGCCGAACGCCTCGCCACCGTTCTCCGGCCGTGAGGCGCGAATGTCGCCCTCCGGCAGATCGCCGAGCAACTCGCCGATCAGCGCGACGCTGGCGCGGATCTCGGCGATCCGGATCCGCACCCGCGCATCGACATCGCCGGCCGCAAGCGCGGGCACGTCGGGCGCATGGCGGTCATAGGGCGGGTAGGGCGCATCGCGCCGGGCGTCGAAATCCTGCCCCGCGGCGCGGCCGACATAGCCGCCGCAGCCGAGGCGGCGGGCAAGGTCGGGGGCGAGTCTTCCGGCGCCGACCACCCGGTCCTGCAACGAGGCGGTCTTGCCATAGAGTTCGACCAGTCGCTCGAACCGCCCGCGCCAGGACGGCAATTCGGCAAGCAGGGAAGCGGCGGAAGCCGGCGCCAGATCGGCGGCAACCCCGCCGGGGACGATCCGGTCCATCATCAGCCGGTGGCCAAAGCAGGCCTCGGCCTGGCGCAGGATCGTCTCGCGCAGCGCGCCGGCATGGGCGTTGATCAGCGGGAACCCGGCATCGTTGCAAATCGCGCCGAAATCGCCAGCATGATTGGCGAGGCGTTCGAGCTCGGCCATCACCCCGCGCAGCACTGACGCCCGCTTCGGCACGACAACCCCGAGTGCCGCCTCGACCGCGCGGGCAAAGGCCCACGCATAGGCCACGGTCGAATCGCCCGAAACCCGCCCGGCGAGACGCGACGCCGCATCCGGTGTCGCTCCCCGCATCAGCCCGAGCGTGCCCTTGTGCGTGTAGCCGAGCCGCGCCTCCAGCCGCACGATCGTCTCGCCGTTCACCGTGAAGCGGAAATGGCCCGGCTCGATCGTCCCGGCATGGATCGGCCCCACCGGTATCCGGTGCAGCCCCTCGCCCTCGGCGGGCAGGAAGGCGAAGTCCCGCTCATGGTCGAGCCAGGGGCGCGGATCGGGCAATCCCTCGGCGCGGAGCCCGCTCGCATCCTGCAAGGCCCGCTCCATCAGGATCGCCCCCGGATGATACCGCCCGATCGACGGATAGGAACCGTCCTCCGCGCGCAGGGCGATCACCGCGAGATCGCTCCCGTTGGGCCGTCGTGTCGCCAGATGAACGCGCGCCCCCGCATCATCCCGCGCCGCCCAGAGCGCGACCAGCACGCGCTCCCCCGAAGCGAGTGCAGCACCTGCCGCGCGCCATCCGGCGGCGTCGACCATCGGCGGCGCGTCAGCCGAGCAGGGCGGCGGCATGGGCGAACCAGTCATACAGAAATCCCGGCAGCGCGATGCCGACGGCAAGCACGAGGCCGAGATGCAGCAGCAGCGGGGTCGCCGCGGCGGAACTCGGCGCGTTGCCCGGGCTCGGCGCGCCGAAACACAGCCCGGTCATCCGCAGCAGCAGCGCGCCGAAGGCAAGCAGGATGCCGAGGCCGAGCAGCACCGCGAGCAGCGGGGCGCGGGCGAAGGTCGAGGTGATCAGCAGGAATTCCGAGGTGAAGATGCCGAAGGGCGGCAGGCCCGCGATCGCCGCGATGCCCGCCACGAGCGTCCAGCCGAGAAAGGGATGGCTCGCCGTCAGCCCGCCGATCTCGGCGATCTTCTGCGTCCCCTTGGCCTGCGCCACATGCCCGACCGCGAAAAAAATCGCCGACTTGGTCAGGCTGTGCATCGCCATCTGCAACAGCCCGGCGAGATTGCCGATCGGCCCGCCAATGCCGAAGGCGAAGGTGATGATGCCCATGTGCTCGATCGAGGAATAGGCGAACAGGCGTTTGATGTCCCGCCGCCGGTAGAGCATGATCGCGGCGAAGAACAGCGTGGCGAGGCCGAAACCCTCCATCAGCGTCCCGGCGGCGATGCTGGCATGGCTCGCCGCGAGCAGGATCTTGAAGCGCAGCAGCGCATAGAGCGCCACATTCAGCAGCAGGCCGGACAGCACGGCCGAAATCGGCGTCGGCCCCTCGGCATGGGCGTCCGGCAGCCAGGCGTGCATCGGCACCAGCCCGGCCTTGGTGCCATAGCCGATCAGCAGGAACACGAATCCGACATCGAGCAGGGCCGGGTCGAGTGCGGCGGCATGGCGGAGCAGGCCGGTCCATTGCATCGCCTTCATCCCGCCGCCGAGCGCCGGCTGGGCCGCGAGATAGACCAGGATCGTGCCGAACAGCGCGAGCGCGATGCCGACGCTGCCGAGGATGAGATATTTCCACGACGCCTCGATCGCCGCCGGGGTGCGGTAGATCCCCACCATCATCACCGTCGACAGCGTGGCGAGTTCGACGCCGAACCACATCAGCCCGAGATTGTTGCTGACCAGCGCGAGATTCATGCCGAGCATCATCGCCTGGTACATCGCGTGGTAGAGCCGCAGGTGATGCGGCGCGAGGCGGCCGGTGCCGATCTCGTGGCCGATATAGCTCGCGCTGAACAGGCTGGTGGTGAACCCGACCAGCCCGTTCAGCAGCAGGAAGGCGATGTTCAGCCCATCCACGAGAAACAGCCCGTCCGGCGCCGGCCGGTGGACCAGCAGCACGGCGGCGGCGGCCACCGTCGCGCAACTCGCCAGCGCGTTCAGCCGCGCCGCCAGCCGCCACGACGGCACGAAGGCGAGCAGCAGCATGGCACCGGCCGGAATGGCGAGGGTGGCGATCACCGCGGCGAAGGCAGCGCCCGTCATCGCAGCTCTCCGCGGAACGCGTCCAGTGCGGCGCTGTCCACCGTGTCGAACCGCTCGCGGATGCGGAAGAGAAACACGCCGATCACGATGAAGGCGATCAGGATCGAGAAGGCGACGCTGATCTCCACCACCAGCGGCATGCCCTGCGCCCCCGCGGCGGCGAGGATCAGCCCGTTCTCCAGCATCATGAATCCCGCGATCTGGCTCACCGCGTTGCGCCGCGTCACCATCATCAGCATGCCGATCAGGATGACCGACAGCGCGAGAGCCAGATCCTCCCGCGCCAGCGCGTTGGCCTGGGCGGCAGTGCGCAGCATCACCAGCAGCGACAGCGCGACGAGCCCGATCCCGGCCAGCATCGTCAGGCTGATCCCGCCCACCGTCTCGACCTCGCGATGGATGTCGAGCCGCTCGATGATGCGGTGCAGCGCGAGCGGGATCGCCACCGCCTTGAACCCGATCGCGATCGCCGCGGTGATGTAGAGTTCCGGCGCCCGCTGCAGCCAGGCCTGCCAGCCGACCGCCACACCGAGCAGGGCGGCGTGCAGCGCCAGCACATTGACCAGCGCCGGCAGCCGGTCCTGATACAGCATCATCAGGCTGACCAGTACCAGCGCGCCGGCGAGCACATGGGCAAGGCCGAAGGCGGTTGCGCCGGGCGTAAAGGGGGCGAGCATCAGGGTCATAGCGAGGCCGACATGAACAACAGCAGCGTGCCGAGCAGGCCGAGCATCAGTGCTGCGCCGACGAAATTCGGAATCCGGAAGACCCGCATCTTGGCGATCGTCGTCTCGAACCCTGCCAGCGCCACCGCGCCGGCGCCGAGCTTGCCGGCATAGCTCAGAAGCCCGAGCGCGAGGGAAGCGGGCCCGGCCCCCGGCGGCGCGATGCCGAACGGCGCGAAGATGCAGGCGATCAGCGACATGTAGAGCAGCAGCCGCATCGCCCCGGCCAGCTCGATCAGTGCCAGGTGCCGGCCGGAATATTCCAGCACCATCGCCTCGTGCACCATGGTCAGTTCGAGATGCGTCGCCGGATTGTCGACCGGGAAGCGCCCGGTCTCGGTCAGCCCCACCATCACCAGCGCGACCAGGCCGAGCGCGAGCGACAGCCTGAGCCCCTCGGCGCCGGAATGCATGAAGGTGGCGATCGCCGAAAGCTGGCTGGTGCCGGCGACAAGCGCGACGGTGAAGACGATCATCAGCATCGCCGGCTCGGCGAGCGAGGCGAGCATCGCCTCCCGGCTCGCGCCGATACCGCCGAAGGCGGTGCCGGAATCAAGCGCCGCCAGCATCTGGAAGAAGCGGGCGCTGCCGAGCAGGGCTGCGATCACGATCAGGTCGCCCGACCAGGAGAATTGCAGATTGGTCGCGAATTCCGGCACCAGCGCCGCGGCGACCCAGGTGGCGGCGAAGATCACGTAAGGGGAGACGCGGAACAGCCACGATGATGCCTCGGGCACCACCGCCTCCTTCGCCACCAGCCGGGCGAGATCACGATAAACTTGCAGCAGCGGCGGCCCGGCGCGGCGCTGCAACCGCGCCTTGACCTTGCGCACGAAGCCGGTGAGCAGCGGCGCCGCCGCCAGCGCGATCGCCATTTCCAGCGCCTGCAGGGCAAGATGCACGATCAGGCCCATAACGCCACCGTCGCGAGCAGGATCAGCAGCGTCACGAACACCATCGCGAGATAGCGCCGTATGGTCAGGAACTGCAGCCGGTTGGCGCGGTCGGCGGCGCGGTTGACCAGTGCGGCGAGCGCCAGCGCGCCGCCATCCCACGCCGGATCGGTGATGCGGCTGGCGAAGCGCGCCGGCGCGGCCATCCCCGGCGGTGGCATCGCCACCTCGTCGCGGGCGCGGAACAGCGATGTGGCGAACACGCGGCGGATCGGCTGGCTGAATCCCGCGGGCGAATATTGCGTCCCCGCCGGCAGCGCCGCCCTGCCCTCGGTGAGAAAGCCGCATCCCCAGGGCACCGCCCGGCGCAGGGCGCGCGAGCCGAAGCGGTGCAGCCCCAGCGCCGCGAGGCTGCCGGTCAGCGCGATGAACAGCGCGATCAGCAGCGGATCGTAGGAGCTCTGCCGCGCCGGCACCGGCAGCAGGGTGAGCGCGCTCCAGCCCGGCCGCCCCGGCAGCGATATCCCGACCAGTTCCCTTGCCACCGGCGCAAGATGGCCGAGCACCAGCGCCGGCATCAGCCCGAACACGAGGCAGAGTGAAGCGAGCCCGATCATCGCGGCGCGCGAGATCCCGTCGGCCTCATGCGCGCTTGCAGCGGCCGCGCTGCGCGGCCGGCCGAGATAGGCCATGCCGTAGAGCCGGACGAGGCAGGCGCTGGCAAAGGCCGCGGCCAGCGCCAGCAGCGCGCCCGCCGCCGGCACCGCGAGCTTG
Organism: Acidiphilium multivorum AIU301; assembly: GCF_000202835.1. Lineage (NCBI taxonomy): Bacteria > Pseudomonadati > Pseudomonadota > Alphaproteobacteria > Acetobacterales > Acidocellaceae > Acidiphilium > Acidiphilium multivorum. The sequence goes on along the minus strand of NC_015186.1, from coordinate 1,622,190 downwards.
AGCCCGAATTGCGGCAGCGACGGGCTGAGCAGCACCGCCTGCAACAGCAGCCATTCCGAGGCGAACCCGTTCAGCGGCGGTAGCGCCGCGATCGCCATCGCCGCGACCAGCATCGGCACCGCGCTGATCTGCATCCGGTGGATCAGCCCGCCAAGTTCCGAAAGCCGCCGGGTGCCGGCGCCGTGCTGGATCGCGCCGGCGCCGAAGAACAACGTGCTTTTGAACAGCATGTGGTTGAAGGCGTGGAACAGCGCGGCGGTGAGCGCGAGGCTCGCGGCCAGCGCCAGGCCGTCGGCCCGGAAGGCGAGGGCGAGGCCGAGCCCGGCGAAGATCAGCCCGATATTCTCGATCGTGCTGTAGGCGAGCACGGTCTTCACATCGTCTTCCAGCAGCGCCTGCAGCACGCCGAGCACGGCGGAAACGGCACCTGCCGCCAGCACCACGAGCCCCCACCACCAGGCGGCCGGGCCGGCGAGATCGAAGGCGATGCGGATGAAGGCGTAGACCGCCACCTTCGTCATCACCCCGCTCATCAGCGCCGAGACATGGCTCGGTGCCGCGGGATGCGCGCGCGGCAGCCAGACATGCAGCGGCATCAGGCCCGCCTTGGACCCGGCGCCGAGCAGCGCCAGCAGCATCGCGACCGCCCCTGTCCATTGCGCCCGGTGCGCCGCCGCGATGGAGGCGAATCCGTATGCCCCGTGCGGTCCCGCGAGCAGGCCGAAGGCGAGCAGCAGCATCAGCGTGCCCGCGCTCGCCATCAACAGATAGACGAACCCCGCCAGCCTCGTCTCCGCCCGCGTATGGTCCGCCATCACCAGCGCCCAGGAGGCGAGCGACATCAGCTCCCAGAACAGCAGGAACCCGTAGGCGTCGGCGGCGATCACCACCAGGTTCATCGCCGCGAGGAACACCGGGTAGAAGGGCAGCACCCGCCAGGGCTCCGCCTCGTGTCGCCCGTAGCCGAGCGCATACAGGCTGGCGGCCGCACCGCCGAGATCGACCAGCACGAGGAACGCGGCCGACAGCGGATCGACGGCGAACCGCATGCCGATTCCCGGCAGGCCGAGCGGCAGGGTGATGCCTGGCGCTCCGCCGCCAAGCGATGCGAAGGCCACGCCAAGCGCGATCAGGGACACGGCGAGCGACCCGCCATAGACCACGATGCGCCCGGCATCGCGGCGGGAAAGTGCTGCGCCGGCCGCGCCGAGCGCGAGCCAGGCCAGGGCGCAGAGCAGCAGTGCCGCCGTCACGTCCCGCTCTTGAGGCGCACGCCGCGCCCGCCGCTGGCATCCGAAACATCGCCCGGCCGGATCACCACGATCCCCGCCCGGTCCAGCGCGTCCAGCAGCTTCATCAGCGAATCGACATTGCCGCGGATCACCCCCTCGCTCGCCTCCATCCGCTGGATGGTCGGCAGCGACAGGCCGGACAATTCCGCCAGATCCCGCTGGTCGATGCCGAGCAGGGCGCGCGCCGCCTTCAACTGGCCGGAAGAAATCATGTCTGAAACATCATCTCCTGCGTTTCAGGCATCATAAATAATCGACAGGCCGTGCCGATTCGCATTTTGCTCGGAGCAGGAATGCGCCCGGCACGCAGCCGTGCGTGCCGGGCGGCGGGGTCAGGGCCGGGTCAGGAAACGACCCGGTCCGGGTCGCGCAGCACCACGTAGATCGCCGGGATCACCAGCACCGTCAGCAGGGTAGACGAGGCAAGGCCGAACAGCAGCGAGATCGCCAGGCCCTGGAAGATCGGGTCGAGCAGGATCGTCGATGCGCCGATCATCGCCGCGAGCGCGGTCAGCAGGATCGGCCGGAAGCGGATGGCGCCGGCCTCCAGCAGCACCTCGCGCAGCGTCAGCCCCGGCCGCGCGCCGTGGCGGATGAAGTCCACCAGCAGGATCGAGTTCCGCACGATGATGCCGGCCAGCGCGATGAAGCCGATCATCGAGGTGGCGGTGAACTGCGCGTGCAGCAGCCAGTGCCCGGGCATGATGCCGATCAGCGTCAGCGGCACCGGGGTGAGCACCAGCAACGGCACCTTGAAGCTGCGGAACTGCGCGACCACCAGCACGTAGATGCCGAGCAGCGCGACGAGGAACGCCGCCCCCATGTCGCGGAACGTGACATAGGTGATCTCCCACTCGCCGTCCCACAGCAGGGTCGGGTGCGCCTCGCTCGCCGGCTGGCCGCGGAAGCTGATCGTCGGTTTCGGCAGCTTGCCCCAGTCATGCTGGTTGATCAGCTTGTCCACCGCGAACATCGCATAGATCGGCGCCTCGAACTTCCCGTCCAGCTCGGCGGTGACCATGTCGGCGAAATGCCCGTCGCGCCGGTAGAGCACGCGCGATCCCTCCGTGCGCGTCACGTGCACCACCTGCCCGAGTTCGACGACCGACTTGTCCGCCGGCACCGCATTGGCCGGCACCGGCGTGTCCGCCAGTTGCTGGCTCCAGTCGAGCGCGTGGTTGGGCAGGCCGATCGCGATTTCGATCGGCAGCCGGTTCTCGCCGCGATAGGAATAGCCGACCTTCATGCCGCCGAAGAGGTCCTGGATCGTGTCATAGACATCGGCCTGCCGCACGCCGAAATATTCCAGCCGGTCCTGGTCGATCGCGATATGCAGCTGCTTCTGCCGATGCCCCCAGGAATCGTCGATATCGACGATATAGGGCACCTTCCTGAACAGCTTCTTCACCTCCCGCGCCACGGCAAGGCGCGTCGCCTCGTTCGGGCCGTAGATCTCGGCGAGCAGGGTGGCGAGTACCGGAGGACCCGGCGGCGCCTCGACCACTTTCAGCACCGCCCCATGCGGCAGGGGCAGGCGTTTCAGCAGGCGCCGGCGCAGCTCGCCCGCGATCTGGTGGCTCTGCTGCGAGCGGTCGCCCTTCGGCGTCAGCATCACATGCAGGTCGCCCTGCCAGGGCTGGTCGCGCAGGTAGTAATGCCGCACCAGCCCGTTGAAGTCGAAGGGCTGCGGCGTGCCGGCATACACCTGCAGGGCCCGCACCTCGGGCATCGTCTCGGCGATCCGCGCCGCGGCGAACAGCGTCTGCTCGGTCTGCTGCACGGTGCTGCCGGCGGGCAGGTCGAGCAGCACGTTCAGGCTCGACTTGTTGTCGAACGGCAGCAGCTTCACCGTCACCGCCTCGGTGTAAAACATCGCGCAGGCGGCGATCGTGGCGATGCCGACCAGGGCGAGAAACAACCCGGCCCGGCGCCGCGTGCGCAGGATCGGTGCGGCAACGGCGCGGTAGAGCCGCCCGAGCCGGTCCGGATGCGCCGCCGCAGCACCCGCCTCATGGGCGAGGGCAGGGGTCGTCAGTTCGAGGAACTCGATTTCTCCCGCCCTGTCTTCCTCGGCGAACCGGTCCCGCCCGGCCAGCTTGTACATCAGCCACGGGGCGATGATCATCGCGACGAAGAACGAGAACGCCATCGCCGCCGAGGCGTTCACCGGGATCGGCGCCATGTATGGCCCCATCAGCCCGGAGACGAACAGCATCGGCAGCAGCGCGGCGATCACCGTCAGCGTCGCGACGACGGTCGGGTTGCCCACTTCCGCGACCGCCTCGATCGCCGCCCGCCGGCGCGAGCGCGTGCCCGGCATCGCCCAGTGCCTTGCGATGTTCTCCACCACCACGATCGCATCGTCCACCAGGATGCCGATGGCGAAGATCAGCGCAAACAGGCTCACCCGGTTGATCGAGTAGCCCATCAGTTCCGAGGCGAACACGGTGGCGAGAATGGTCGTCGGAATCACCACCAGCGTCACCACCGCCTCGCGCCAGCCCACCGCGAAGGCGATCAGCACGACGATCGAAATCGTCGCCAGCCCGAGATGGAACAGCAGCTCGTTCGCCTTCTCGTTGGCGGTGCGCCCGTAATCCCGCGTCACCTGCACCGAGATGTCGGAGGGGATGAGCGACCCCTCGAGGCTCTTCACCCGCTTCAGCGCGTCATCGGCCACCACCACGGCGTTGCTGCCCGCGCGCTTGGCCAGCGCCACCGTCACGGCGGGCGCCGTGTGCCAGGCCTTGCCTTCATGGGTGATGGCGAAGACATGGCTCTGCAGCGGCGCCGGCCCGACGACGACATGCGCGACATCCCGCAGATAGACCGGCCGCCCGTCCCGCGTGGTGATCAGCAGCAGGCCGATATCCGGCACGCCGAACAGCGTCTGCCCCGCCGCCACGTCGCGCAGCTCGCCATGGTCGAACACGCGCCCGGCGATGAAGCTGCGGTTGGCATCGGCCACCCGCGAAGCGAGCTGCTGCAGCGTCACGCCGTAGAGCATCAGCTTGTCGGGTTCGGGTTCGACGCGGATCTGCATCGGGTCCGACCCGGCGATGTAGCTGAGCCCGACATTCGGCACCTTGATCAGCTGATCCTGCAGCTTGGTCGCGATTTGCGACAGCGCGCCCTGGGTCCAGTGCGTCGCCGCCCCCGGCTTCGGCGCGAGGGTGAGGGTGAGGATCGCGACATCGTCGATCCCGCGCCCGACCACCAGCGGCGGCGGAATGCCGATCGGGATGCGGTTCATGTTGGCGCGGATCTTGTCGTTCACCCGCACCACGGCGGCGTCCTCGTTGGTCCCCACCCTGAAGCGGGCGGTGACCAGAACCTGGTCGTCGCGGGTCTCGCTGTAGATATGCTTGACGCCCGGAATCGCCTTCAGGATCGTCTCGAGCGGCTTGGTCACGAGTTCCGCGGCATCCGCCGCCTTGAGCCCGTTCGCCTGCACCATCACGTCCACCATCGGGACATGGATCTGCGGGTCCTCGTCGCGCGGAATGGTGGTGATGGCGACCAGCCCGGCCGCCAGCGCCGCGAGCAGGAACAGCGGCGTCAGCGGCGAGCGGATGAAGGCGCGGGCGAGCCGCCCGGAAATGCCGAGCCTCACGGCCGCACCAGCACGTCACCCGGCACCAGGCCGGCGAGGATCTGCAACCCGTCCGGCATCGCGCGGGTCGGCAGCGGCAGCCCCCGCTGCACCGGCGCGTCGATCACGCTGCCATCCTTCTGCCGCAGCCTCACGTAATCCTGGCCGAAGCGGGTGAAGACGAAGCCTGACGGCACCACGATCGTCCGCCGCTCGCCGGCCGGGACGAAAACGCGCACGCGCTCGCCCACGAAGTAGCTGCCGATCCCCTTCACCTCGGCATCGGCGCGCACCTCGCCGGCGACGATCTGCGGATAGACCAGGGTGATGCGGCCGAACCGCGCGCCGGTAAGGCCGAATTCGCCGCCATCCAGCCGCACCATGTCGCCGGCCTTCAGATGCAGCGCGTGCCGCTCGGGGATCCGCAGGCGGAGAATGAAGTTCTGCTCGGCGACCGTGGCGATCGTGTCCCCCGGCAGCACCACCGTGCCGTCGGTCACCGGCACGGTCAGCACCCGCCCGGCGATCGGCGCCAGCACCGCGCCCTCGTCCTGCTGCTGGGCGGCCACGGCGCGCTGCGCGATCCGCGCGCGGAGCGTGCTGGCGGCAACGTCCACCGCCGTCCGCGCCTGGTCGAGCTGCTGGCGCGATACCGCGCCGCTATGCGCCAGCGCCTCGGTGCGCCGCAGATCGGTCTGCGCCTGGACGAGGCTGGCCCGCAGCCCCGCAATCTCGGCATCCAGCGCCTTGATCTGCAATTCGAGCTTCTGGTCATGCACGGTGGCGATGACCTGACCCGCCGTCACGCTGTCGCCGTCATGCACCGAAAGCGCGGTGACGGTGCCGCCGATCCGCGTGCGCGCCGGCACCACGTTGCGGCTTTCGACGGTGGCGAACACGGCCTTCTGGTCCGGCACCATGCGGGCGGCGACGGTAAAGGTCGAGACGGGTGTTGTGGCGCCCGCCGCCATCCCCGACAGGAGCAGGAGCGGCAGCAGCAGCGAGAGGAGGAATGGCTTGCGGGGCATGCTGTCGTTCCTTGTCGGGGACGGTGCGGCGGGCGGGAGGTCAGCGGCGGTCGACCACCTGGCCGGTGGCGGAATCGAGCGAGACATACGGCATCCCCGCCGCCTTCCACGCCATCATGCCGCCGGCGAGATGAGCGTTCACCGCGATGCCGGCCTCGCGGCACTTCGCCGCCGCCATCGCCGAGCGCTTGCCCGAGCCGCACTGGAAGACGATCGGCTTGCCCGGGTCCTGCGGCAGCATCGCCGGATCGAAGGTGGAGAGCGGGAACAGCATCGCGCCGTGAATGCGCTCCACCGCGAATTCCTGCGGCTCGCGCACATCGACCAGCAGGATGCGTCCGGCGCGCAGGTCGTCATGCACGGTGGCGGGGTCGAGGTCGCGCAGCTTGGAAGGTGTCGTCATGTCGAAATCTCCGTTGTCGATGAAGGATCGGGCACCGCGCAGGTGACGCCCTCCGGGCTACAATAGATTCCGGCAAGGGCCGAAATCACCGTGCGGGCCGGCGCGCTGGCGATCGAATACCGGATGCTCTGCCCTTCGCGCCGGGCGGTCACCAGCCCGTCCTTGCGCAGCAGCGCGAGGTGCTGGGAGACCGCGCTGTCGCGGATCTGCAGGAACGCGACCAGCTCGCCCACCGACCGCTCGCCGTCGAGCAGCTGGCAGAGAATGAGCAGGCGGTGCCGGTTGGCCAGCGACTTCAGCAGATCGCTGGCCTCGTCGGCCGCCAGGTTCATCGCGTCGATATCCAGTTTCATACTTGCGTATATACGAATATATGCATATATTGTCAAACGTGGCGGCGCCGGATCGACCGGCCGCACCGCGCTTTCGCAGTTTTCTCCCGGCTGCCGGCGCGGGCGTTGATCCAGGTCAAGCCGGCGTCGCCGCAAACCAATTAACATCCCTCCGGGCGCGGCGGAGCGCCGCCTTCGCCGGAGCGCTCGGAAAGGCAGGAAAGCATGGCAGAGATTGTGGTCCTTGGGGCGGGGCTTGGCGGCACGCTCGCCGCGTTCGAAACCGCGGGACAGATCCGGCCGGAAGACAGGATCACGCTGATCGGCGAGCGGAACACGTTCCAGTTCACCCCGTCCAACCCTTGGGTCGCCGTCGGCTGGCGCGAGCGCGCCGACATCGAGGTCTCGCTCGACAAGGTGACGCGCCGCAAGAACATCACCTTCCGCACCGAGGGTGCCGCCCGCGTGCATCCGGCCGAAAACCGCGTCGAGCTCAATGGCGGCGAGAGCATTCCCTACGATTATCTCATCATCGCCACCGGCCCCGAACTCGCCTTCGACGAGATTCCCGGCTGCGGCCCCGGGCAGAACACCGTCTCGATCTGCCAGACCGACCATGCCGCCGCCGCTTTCGAGGTGTTCGAGCGCTTCTGCGCCAATCCGGGGCCGGTCGTCGTCGGCGCGGTGCAGGGCGCGTCCTGCTTCGGCCCGGCCTACGAATTCGCCTTCATCCTCGATCGCGAACTGCGCAAGCGCCGCCTGCGCAGCAAGGTGCCGATGACCTTCGTCACCTCCGAACCCTATATCGGCCACCTCGGGCTCGATGGCGTGGGCGACACCAAGTCGCTGATGGAGAGCGAGTTGCGCCACCGCCACATCAAATGGATCACCAACGCGAAGATTGCCGCGGTGGATGCCGAAAAGGTGGTGGCCGAGGAAGTCGGCGCGGACGGCCAGACGATCGCAACCCACGAGCTGCCCAGCCGCTTCACCATGTTCCTGCCCGCCTTCCGCGGCGTGCCGGCGCTGCGCGGCATCGAGGGGCTGGTCAATCCGCGCGGCTTCGTGCTGATCGATGAGCACCAGCGCAACCCGGCCTATCCGAACGTCTTCAGCGTCGGCGTCTGCGTCGCGATCCCGCCGGTGGGCAAGACGCCGGTGCCGGTCGGTGTGCCGAAGACAGGTTTCATGATCGAATCGATGGTCACCGCCACCGCCCACAATATCGGCGCGCTGCTGCGCGGCGAGGCGCCGCACGCGCGGGCGACGTGGAACGCCGTCTGCCTTGCCGATTTCGGCGATGGCGGCGTGGCCTTCGTCGCCCAGCCGCAGATCCCGCCGCGCGACGTCAACTGGGCCTCGACCGGCGCCTGGGTGCATCTCGCGAAAGTCGCCTTCGAGAAGTATTTCCTCCGCAAGATCCGCGCCGGCGAGAGCGAGCCCTTCTACGAGCGCTTCCTGATGAAGCAGCTCAACATCACGAAGATTCACCACAACGACCGCAAGCCGGCGAAAGGCGCGGGCCATGGCTGACGCAACCCATCTCGTCTGTCCGCATTGCGGCGCGGTGAACCGCATCCCGCCGGCGCGCCCGGCGCAGGCCGCGCAATGCGGCGCCTGCCACCGCAAGCTGTTCGACGGCCATCCCGTCGAGGTCGACCAGGCCGGCTTCGAGCGCCACGCCGAGCGGGACGGGATTCCCCTCCTGCTCGATGTCTGGGCGCCCTGGTGCGGACCGTGCCGGATGATGGCGCCGCAATTCGAGCAGGCGGCCACCATCCTCGAACCGGAGGTCCGGCTGCTCAAGCTCAATGCCGACGAGGCGCCGGAGATCTCCGCCCGCCTCGGCGTGCGCGGCATCCCGGCGCTGTTCCTGCTCAGGGGCGGTCGGGTCATCGGCCAGAGCGCCGGGGCCATGAGCGCTCAGGCGATCGTCGATTTCGCGCGCCGCCACCTCGCGGCGGCGGCGTGATGTTCAGAGCATCATCCGATCAGATGGCGTCATCTGATCGGATAAGGATGCTCAGGTTATCAATATGATGGAGCACGACATCCGATCCAGCAGGATCGGAAAGTGCTCCAGGGCAAGGGACATGCTGTCATGAATGTGGACAAGACCGTTCTCAGCTTCGCGGGTTTCATGGTGCTGCTCAGTCTCGCGCTGGGCTGGCTGGTGAGCCCGTGGTTCTACGTCCTCACCGCGCTGGTGGGGCTCAACCTGTTCCAGGCCGGTATCACCGGCTTCTGCCCCGCCGCCATGCTGCTGCGGCGGCTTGGCATGAAGCCGGGCTGCGCCTTCCGCTGAGCCGTCCCCGGCCGCTCAGCGATAGCGGCCGTGGCGTTGCAGCACCTCGATCTGATATCCGTCCGGATCGGCAACGAAAAAGAACCGCGCGAGCAGCGTGCCGTCGCGCCTGAACTCGACGATCTTGCGCGGCGCCCAGCCCGCCGCGTCGAACCGCGCGTGCTCGGCGTCGAGATCGTCGACGCAGAAGGCGATATGGCCATAGCCATCGCCGAGCGCATAGGGTTCGGTGCGGCCCTTGTTGATCGTCAGTTCGAGTTCAAAATCATTTTCCGCATTGCTCATGTAGACCAGCGTGAACGTGTCGAAATCGAGCCGATCTGCGATCTCCAGGCCGAAAGCCTGCGCGTAGAACGCGATCGAGCGCGCCTCGTCGAGCACGCGGATCATGCTGTGGATCGCTTTGGCCATGCGTCGTCTCTCCTTTTCTCCGATGCGGGTTATACGGGCGTCCCGCCCGCAGCCCAACCCGTCCATCCCGCGGCTTCCGCGGCGGCCCGGCTTTGACCTGAAGCAGAACAGAACCCGCGCACGATCGTTCCGTTTCTGAGCAGCGAGCGCCAGGCGCCGATCACCGGTCCGGCACGAAATCCTTCGGTTCCGGTTGTCCTTGCCGCGCTGGCACCGCGTTTGCACGGGTTGTGCCTGAACCGGGTCATGAACCCGAAGCCGGCGCCACCAAGGCGGCGGCAGGGAGGAACGATGTGCAATCTTCTGCAAGGCCGCGACCCTGCGGATTTCGCCCAGACCAGCCGCTCGGTCCGGCTCTCCGGCCGGTCGACCAGCGTGCGGCTCGAACGCGTCTTCTGGGACGCGCTGGGCGAGATCGCCACGGCGGAAGGCGTCTCCGTCCCGCGTCTGATCGCCCTGCTCCACGATGAGGCGGAGGACTGGTTCGGCGATATCGACAATCTCGCCTCGCTGCTGCGCGCCGCGTGCATTCTCTATCGCCGGCGGAGCCCCTGAAACGCCGTCAGGACGGCGCCGTCTCGCTGCCGATCCGGTTCTCCGCGATCCAGCGCGCGGCGAGCACAAGCGTGCCCATCGTGAATTCCCGCCCGTGCCGCGCCACCATCTCTTCCGAAAGCTGGGCAACGCGCTGGAAGAACTCGTCCTTGCTCCGTTCCTCGTCGGTCATCTGCACCTGCATGTCCGTCTCCCTTTCTCCGCCTGTGGTCATTTGAACATCCGGTCCGGAAACGCCATGATGCTCACCATCCCGTCCGCCCCGATGGCGGCGAGGTGGTGCCCGTCAGCCGACCAGCCGAGTGCCGTCACCGCGCTGCCGCCGGGGCGCACGAGCAGTTCGTCCCGCCCGCCGATCTGGACGAGCAGGATCTGGCCGTTGGCGTAACCCGCCGCGACGAGCGGACGCGCCGGATGTGCGGCAACGCTCTCCACCGCCACCAGCCCCGCCCGGCCGCTGACCAGCGCGCCGGTCATGTCGCCATCGAGCGGCGGCGTCGCCATCGACCAGGCGGCGACGCGAAACGCCCCGGATGCCACGAACGCCGCGGCCGGCCCGCTCCAGGCGGCATCGCGCGTCGCCATCGGAAACCCGGTGACGGTGCCGCTGCGTCCGCCCTCGCAATCGATCATCAGGAACCCTCCCTCGGCCAGCGTGCAGGCGAGCCAGGCCTCGTCCTCCCGCCAGGCGAGCGACAGCGGGCGCGACAGCAGGCCAAACACCATCGGCGCCCGGCCGCTGCCGTCGATCGCCACGATGCTCAGGCTCTCGCTCCGCGCAATGGCGAGATGCCGTCCGGAGGGCGAGAGGCGGATGCCGACGATCTCGCCTTCGCCATCGTCGGCCAGCTCGTCGGATAGCGCACCCACGCCCTGGCACAGCTGCACGGCGTCGCTGCCCGCGACCGCGGTGATCGCCACCGCAGCCGCATGATCAAGCGCGATCACCGGGCCGTCGATCCGCGCCCGCGTGCCGCGCACCGCGCCGTCCGCCCCCAGCACGACGATCTCGCCGTCCCGCGTGCCGGCCAGAAAGCCGCCGCCATCGCCGGCCGCGATCGGCGGCGCGCCGTCATGCAGGGAAGGCGAGATGGCAAGCGGTGCGGGTGGTCGCGCGCGCGGGCGGATCGTCGCCTGCCCGACATCGCCGCTGATCCGGATCCGCGTCTCCGGCGGTTCGGGATCCTCGATCGCAGCCACCGCCACCGTACCGTCGGCGCAGGCAAAGGCGACGGCCGTCCCATCGCCGCCGAAGCACAGCGCGCCGGCCGGCGCGCTGCAGTGCCAGACGCGTCCGAGCAGGTCGAAAAGGGTGAGCGTTCGCGGGCCAGCCTGGTTCATCGCACCTTTCCTCCGTTCAGTCGTCCGTCATCGCCGCCAGCAACCGGTCGATCTCGGACATCTCCGCCTCCACCGTCTCGATCCGCATCTCGCACGCGGCCTGCGCATCGCGCAGCGCGGCGGCTTCATCGGTGGCGGCGCGCAACTGCTCCGGCGCCGGCGGCGCATCGCCATCGTCCTCGGCCTCCAGCCGCTGGATGTCGATCTCGATGGCGGCAAGGTTCTGCAATACGCGCAATGCCTCGGCATTCAGCCCGCACATCACGCCGACGAGTTCGAGGCGGCGGCCCAACAGCCGCCGCCGTTCGGCCATCGCGCCGCTCATGGCCTGGCCTCCGGCGGCGCGGGCGCCTCGAAATCGGCGAGCTGCCGCGGCAGGTCGGGAAGCTGGGCGCGGAACCGGGTTTCCGCCATCTCGATATGGCTCCTGAGCTGGTCCCAGATATCGATCCGCAGCAGCGACGACGCATCGCCGATCAGCCGCTCGATCTCGCCGATCCCGAACTGCCGTGAAAGTGCCACGCCGGAAAACACGAATTCCCGCAGCAGGGCGGCATGCCGCTCGATGAACAGCCGAATCATCGGGTGCGTCTCCTGAGTCACTCCGGCCGCGGCGAGGGCATCGGTGATGAATGTCTCGAAATGCCGCTGCATCCTATGCTGGCTCTCGCCGAGAAATGTCATGGTGAACACCAGATCGCGCGACATCAGCCGCATGAGCTGATCGACCGCGTCGTCCTCGTTCCACGTGGATGCAGCCGGATTTCGGGTTCGCCGCTTCTTTTCGGACACCTTCGTCTCCTCGGCCCGATCGGCCGGCAGAGCCGCGCCGATCTTCTGGGGCCAAGACTTAGCTTCCGGTCCGCGGCAAAGTCAATTTGATAACTCATAGAAAAAGATGAAGATGTTCGGAATGACAACAGTATTACAGCTGTCATTTACAGGTGTAAGATTTCTTTACAGCCCATGTGTCCGGCGCAGTGCCGCCCTGTGTCCTAAACGGCCCTGGCGCCGGCTTTGCGCGGCCCGCCCCGCTTGGCACACGACTTGCAGAACATCGGGCAGAAGAAACCCATCGCGCCAGGCGCGGTGCCACAAGAACGAAGGAACGGAGGAAACATGGCTGGCGGCCGACGCGCGTTCGTCGTTGCCAGACCGGATCGTTCGCAGACCTTTGCCGTGATCCACTGGGCGGGCTCGATCCCGTCGACAACTCGAACGGCGGCGTGTGTGGCCGCTTTCCGCCGGGGTCAGGGGACCCGGGCGCAAACAAGGTGGAGGTTTGAAGACATGACGTCCTTGACGCTCAACAAGATTACCTCGCAGCGCGGCATATCCGTCGGCGAGGCGACCAGGAAGATTTCCGACCTCGGGTGGAACCCGACCTATGTCCAGGAAGCGATGACCTTCCCGACGGACTACAAGATCACCAAGGCACCGCGCGATCCGATGAAGCAGGTGCTGCGCTCCTACTTCCCGATGCAGGAAGAGAAGGACAACCGCGTCTACGGCGCGCTCGATGCGGCGCTGCGCGGCGACATGTTCCGCAATGTCGAGCCGCGCTGGGTCGAATGGATGAAGCTGTTCCTGGCGATCATCCCCTTCCCGGAAATCTCGGCGGCGCGCTCGATGGCGATGGTCGCGCGCCTCGCGCCGGGCGAGGATCTGCGCACCGGGTTCACCATGCAGATGGTCGACGAGTTCCGCCACTCGACCATCCAGATGAACCTCAAGAAATGGTACATGGAGAACTACATCGACCCGGCGGGCTTCGACATCACCGAGGAAGCCTTCGGCAAATGCTACGCGACCACGATCGGCCGCCAGTTCGGCGAGGGGTTCATCACCGGCGACACGATGACCGCCGCCTGCATGTATCTCACCGTCGTCGCTGAAACCGCGTTCACCAACACGCTGTTCGTCGCCATGCCCTCCGAGGCCGCCCGCAACGGCGACTACGCGCTGCCGACCGTCTTCCTCTCGGTGCAGTCCGACGAGAGCCGGCATATCGGCAACGGCCACTCGATGCTGATGGCCGCCCTCAAGGAGCCGGACAACCATCTCCTGCTCGAACGCGACCTGCGCTACGCCTTCTGGCAGAACCACGCGATCGTCGATGCCGCGATCGGCACCTTCATCGAATACGGCACCACCAATCGCGACAAGTCGAAGGAATCCTATGCGGAGATGTGGCACCGCTGGATCTTCGAGGATTACTACCGCACCTACATGCTGCCGCTCGAGAAATACGGCATCAAGGTGCATCACGACGACGTCCAGGCCGCGTGGAAGCGGCTGACCGAGAAGCTCTATGTCCACCACGTCGCCCAGTTCTTCGCCGTCGGCTGGCCGGTGAACTTCTGGCGCATCGAGGCCCAGCGCGAGGCGGACTTCGAGTGGTTCGAACACAAATACCCCGGCTGGTACGCGAAGTTCGGCGATTTCTGGAAATGGTACGACAAGCTCAGCCATCGCGGCGAGACGGTCATCACCTTCAACCAGGATGTCGGCTACGTCTATCCGCATCGCTGCTGGAGCTGCCTCGTCCCCTGCCTGATCCGCGAGGACATGGTGGTCGACGAAATCGACGGCAAGCTGCACACCTTCGCCCACGAGCTCGATCGCTGGACCGCCGTCGAGGCCTTCGCCGACGAATATCAGGGCCGCCCGACCCCCGCGATGGGCCGCTTCAGCGGCAAGCGCGAGTGGGAGACGGTCTATCACGGCTGGGATCTCGCGGACGCGATCAAGGATCTCAACTTCGTCCGCTCCGACGGCAAGACCCTGGTGCCCCAGCCGCATCTGCGCTTCGAGGACAGCGAACTGTGGACGCTCGATGACGTGCGCGGCCACACCCTGCTCTCGCCGCTCACCTTGCTGCGGGAGATGAGCCCGGAGGATCGCGCGAAGCATATCGCCGAATATCGCGCGGGCTTCACGATCACGCCGTTCAACTGATCCGGCGCACTTCGCGGGAGCCGTTCGCCCCGGCTCCCGCTTCCTTCTCAACGCGACATCTCCGGCAACCCAGCCGGAGCGTGATGGACTTTCGGGAGATCGGCCAGATGGGTGGTACGCATACGGTCAGGCTCGAACCGGTCGGGGTCGAGTTCGAGGTCGAGGATGGCGAGACGGTGCTCAACGCCGCGTTCCGCCAGGGCATCGCCCTGCCGCATGGCTGCAAGGAGGGCCAGTGTTCGGCCTGCAAGTGCATCCTGACGGATGGCGAGGTCGACATGCTCAGGTACTCGACCTTCGCGCTCAACGACACGGAGCGGGAGAGCGGCCATATCCTGCTCTGCCGCGCGATCGCCTATTCCGACATGGAGGTCGAGCTTCTCAACTATGACGAGGAGGTTCTGTCGCGGTCGATCGCGGTGCGGACCTTCAGCGGCCGGATCAGCGAGATTTCGCGGCTGACGCACGACATTCGCGGAATCACGATCGACCTCGACTCCCCGATCAAGTTCTGGGCCGGACAATATGTCGACATTACCGTCACCACGGAAAAAGGGGAGACGATTACGCGCTCGTTTTCCATGGCAAATACGCCGGACCAAACCAAAAGCCTCTCCTTCATCATCAAGAAATATCCCGAAGGAAAATTCTCCGGAGAACTCGACAGCGGCGGAATCAGGATCGGCGCCGATGTCTCCCTCACCGGGCCCTACGGCACCTGCTTCCGACGGGAAGGACGAACCGGACCGCTGATCCTGGTCGGCGCCGGCTCCGGCATGTCGCCGATCTGGTCGATCCTGAACGACCATTTCGCCAGCGGCGAAAGCCGGCCGGTCTACTTCTTCTACGGCGCGCGCACGCGGGAGGATCTGTTCCATCTGGACCGCATCGCGCAGCTTGCGGACCGCCACCCGGAGCTGGAATTCATCCCCGTTCTCTCGCACGCGAGCGGCGATGCCGGCTGGGAGGGCGAACGCGGCTTCGTGCATGAATGTGTCGACGCCAGGCTGAAGGCGCTCGGCATCGACGGCGAGGGCGACGTCTATGCCTGCGGACCACCCCCCATGATCGATGCGCTGCAGCCGGTGCTGTTCATGAACGGCTTCGAAAACGAGCGCGTCTTCTTTGACAGGTTCACCACATCCTCGAGCGTTCCCGTACCCGCCGGTCACTGATCGCGCGCCGCACGGGCCAACCGAAACCCAGGGAGAGAAACAATGCCAGCCTTGTCGAGTTCAGTCGGATCGGGTGCCGCGGGAGCGGCGATCTTCGCGGATTCCGACAGCCGCCGCTACCGCTATTTCGAGCCGCGCGGCAAGCGCGCCACCCATTACGAAGACGTCACGGTCGATGTCCAGCCCGATCCCGAGCGCTACCTGATCCAGAACTGGATCATCTCCTTCGCCAACGGCAAGGGTGCTTATGTGAAGGACGCCACGGCGCTGAAAAGCAGCAACTGGCATGCCTTCCGCGCGCCGGACCAGGAATGGGAGCGCACGCATTACCAGCGCCAGTCCCGCATCGAGACCATGGTGCAGAGCGTGATCGCCAATGCCCGCCGCGCCGGCGCGCCGGCGAATTTCGACAAGGCCTGGCAGCGCATCCTGCAAACCCATCTCGGCGCCTGGAAACATGCCGAATTCGGGCTCGGCACCTCGCTGATGCAGGCGCAGCGCTATGGCTACACGCAGATGATCAACAACGCGACGCTGACCAACTCATCCTACAAGATGCGCCTCGCGCAGGACATCACGCTCTACCTCGCCGAAATCGGCATGGACATTCCCGGCTGGAACGACGAGCTCGGCAAGGTCGCCTGGCTCGAAGACCCGATCTGGCAGGGCACGCGCGAGGCGGTCGAGACGATCATGGGGTCGAGCGACTATCTCGAACAGTATTTCGCGATCAACATCGTCTTCGAGCCGCTGGTGGGCGAGCTGTTCCGCTCCGGCTTCCTGATGCAGGTCGCCGCCGCCAACAACGATTTCGTCACCCCGCCGGTGATCTCCGCCGCCGAGGCCGATTACGAACGCAACCTCGCGAACACGATCGACCTCATCTACCTCCTCGCCAACGACGAGACACATGGCGGCGAGAACCGGGCGATTCTCCATGGCTGGCTCGAAAAACACCGCGCCCTCGCCGACAAGGCGGCCCTCGGCCTGCAACCGATCTGGTCGATGCCCCATTCCAAACCCGTCTCGTTCCAGGATGTCAGGGCGCAGTCGCAGGAGCGCATCGGCAAGATCCTCGGCGAACTCGGCCTCGCCTGACGCCCCGCACAGGAGATAACATCATGTCAACAGCAGCACGCGACGCGACCCATTCGACCATCTTCAAGCAGATGAAGGACATCACCTTCGAGCAGACGATCTCGGATCAGTGCGGTGTCACCATGAACGATTCGGTCGAGGCCCGCGCCATCGCCGAATTCATGAGCGACAAGCCCGGCGTCACCGTCACCTACCAGCCGGCGCTGATCCGTATCGACGGTCACGGCAAGCTGATCTTCAAGATGGACGAGATCGGCGATTATCTCGGCCGCGAGATGACGGCGGAAATCTTCGAGGTGAACACCTCGACGCATTACGGTCGCATGGTCCGCGTCGATGACAACACCGTGATCCTGTTCGGCAACATGGACGACGTCTTCGAATACATCTGAACCGCGGCACTCCGGCGCGCCCGCGCGGCAAGCGCGTGGCGCGCCGCCCAGCAAGCAATCAACACGTGGAGGAAACCATGTTCGTAACGCCTGAGGGTAAGGAAATCTTCATCGTGGACGGCCACACCCATTTCTGGGACGGCAGCCCGGCGAACCAGAGCAACATTCACGGCAAGCAGTTCATCGAATGCTTCTTCGCCTATCACAACGCGCTCAGCCCCGCCGACAAATTGTGGCCGAAGGAGAAGTTCGAGAAATACAGCGCCGATGATCTCTATCGCGACCTCTTCATCGACGGCCCCGACGATGTCGCGATCGTGCAGTCGACCTACCTCAAGGATTTCTACAAGACAGGTTTCAACACGATCGAACGCAATGCGGACGTCGCCGCCCGCTACCCCGAGCGCTTCATCGTCAATGGCGCGTTCGACCCGCGGGACGGCGAGAAGGCGCTCGAATACATCCATTACATGAAAGAAACATACAATATCCAGGGCGTGAAACTCTACACCGCCGAATGGAACGGAGCCTCCCGCGGCTGGCGTCTGAACGATCCCGAGGCATACAAATGCTTCGAGCTTTGCGAGAAGCTCGGCATCAGGAACATGCACGTCCACAAGGGCCCGACCATCATCCCGCTGAGCAAGGACGCTTTCGACGTTCACGACGTCGATTATGCGGCGACCGACTTCCCCAATCTCAACTGGGTGGTCGAGCATTGCGGCCAGCCGCGCATCGACGATTTCTGCTGGATCGCGGTGCAGGAGGCCAACGTCTATGGCGGCCTCGCGGTCGTCCTGCCCTTCATCCATTCCCGGCCGCGCTACTTCGCCGAAATCATGGGCGAGCTGCTGTTCTGGCTCGGCGAGGACCGCATCCTGTTCGGCTCCGACTACGCGATCTGGACGCCGCGCTGGCTGGTCGAGAAATTCTGGAACTTCGAGCTGCCTGAAGATGTGAAGCAGGAGCGCGGCATCGACCTCACCCCGGCGATCAAGGAAAAGATCCTCGGCCTCAACGCCGCGAAGCTCTACGGCATCGACATCGCGGCGAAGAAGGCGGCGCTTGCGGCCTCGCCGCTCGCGGTCGCCGCCGAATAGGCCGGTCCACGCAGCACGCCGGCCATCGGCCGAAGGGAGACAAAATGGCTAAGCTGCTTCTGCATAATTCCGAAGCCCGGCGTGCGCTGGCCCGCGGTGTGGGCCGGCTCGCGGCGGCCGTCGAGCCCACGCTCGGGCCTAAAGGCATGAACGCGATGATCGACCGGCCGATCGGCACGCCGATGGTCACGCGCGATGGCGTCAGCATCGCGGTGGAGATCGAGCTGCCGAACCGGTTCGAGAACATGGGCGCGCAGGTCGTCCGAGAGGTCTCGATGCAGACCAACGAACTCGCGGGCGACGGCACCACCACCGCGATCGTGCTCGCCAACGCGCTCGTCCAGGCCGGCGTCGAGGCCAGCGAGCGCGGCGCCCGCGCGGTCGATCTCATCCGCGGGATCGATCTCGCGGTCGAGCGCGTGGCATCGTCCCTCAAGGAAGCGGCCCGGCCGGCTTCCGGCAACGGCATGCTCGCCGCGGTGGCCAACATCGCCGCAACCGAGCCGCATCTCGGCGCGCTGGTCGCCGAGGCCTTCGCGCGCGTCGGCGCCGAGGGCGTGATCACCACCGACTTCAGCGTGACCACCGCAACGACGCTCGAGGTCGTCGAAGGCATGTCCTTCGATCGCGGCTATATCTCGCATCACATGGTGACCGATCAGGAGAAGATGGAAGCCGTGCTCGAACGGCCGCTGATCCTGATGACGGATCTCAAGATCCGCGATCCCCATGCGCTCGATGCGGCGCGCGCGCTCGCCGCCGACGCCCACCGCCCGCTTCTCGTGATCGCCGAGGAGGTGGCGCCGGAGGTCGTCGTCAGCCTGCTCGGGCGCGACGGGCCGGGCCGCTACCTCGTCGTGCATCCGCCCGAATACGGCAACTGGCGCAAGGCGATGATGGAGGATATCGCCATCATCACCGGCGGCCGCGTCATCGCCCGCGATCTTGGCGGCCGGGTCGAGGACGTCACGGCGGCCGATCTCGGCGCCGCCGAGCGGGTGCGCACCAGTGCGACGCACACCGCGATCATCGGCGGCGCCGGCGATCCGGCGGCGATCGCCGCGCGCCGGGCGCAGGTGCAGCGGATGCACGATGTCGCCCCGCCCAATATCGAGCAGGACAAGCTGCGCGAGCGCCTCGCGAAGCTTTCCGGCGGTACCGCCATACTTTATGCCGGCGGAGCGACGCCGGTCGAGCAGAAGCGCACCATCCAGCTGATCGAGGATTCGCTCGCCGCCGTGCGCGCCGCGAGCGAGGAGGGGGTGGTTGCCGGCGGCGGCACCGCGCTGGCGCAGATCGGCCCGGTGCTCGACGAGGTTCTGGCCGGCGTCGGCGGCGATGTCGCGGAAGGGGTGAAGCTCGTCCGCTCCATCCTCACCCGCCCGCTCTGGCGCATCGTGACCAATGCCGGCGGCGACCCCGACCACGTGGTCGCCCAGGTCTCGGCGGTGAATGGCGGTTTCGGCTACAATGCCGCCATCGGCACGTTCCAGAACATGTACGATGCCGGCATCATCGATCCCGTCCGCGTCACCTGCACGGCGCTGCGCAACGCCGCCTCGGTCGCCAAGCTGATCCTGACCACGGAAACGCTGGTGGGCGATCTGGGTGAGGACGAGGAAGACCCGACCGCGTCTCCCGCCCGCGGCGGCGGCGCCGAGCGTCTCGGCCGCGCATGATCTCCGGCGTCAAGGGCGGCTGGATTCCGGCCGCCCTTGCCGTTCAGACGAAGCCGCGCCTGATTCCGAACTGGTCGAGCTTCCGGTAGAGCGTCGGCCGCGAGATTCCGAGCTTCTGCGCGGCGCGGCTCAGGTTCCCCTTTTCCGCGAGCAGCACGTCGCGGATCGCCTGGCACTCGGCTTCCTCGATGCTGTGCGGCCGCGGCGCTGTTGCGGGCAAAAGGGCGGGCTCCTCCGGCCGGGCGTGGAATTCCGCCGGCAGGTCCTCCGGGCCCACGCGCGTGCCGCGCCAGAGGATGTGGAGCTTTTCAACGAGATTGCGCAATTCGCGCACATTGCCCGGCCAGCGATAGGCGCGCAGGATATCGAGCGCCTCCGCGGCGAACGTCAGCGGGGCCGTGCCGAGGCGTGCTGCGAACCGGGAATTGAAATGCTCGATCAGCAGCAGCACATCGTCGCCGCGCTCGCGCAGCGGCGGGACGTGAATGGTCACCGCGCTGATCCGGTAGAACAGGTCGCGCCGGAAGCGTCCCTGTTCGACCTCCTGTCGCAGGTCGCGGTTCGTCGAGGCGATCAGTCGCACATCCACCGGCCTGGCCCGGCTGTCGCCGAGGCGCCGGACAACCCGTTCCTCCAGCACCCTGAGCAGGAAGGGCTGGATCTCGGGTGGCATTTCGCCGATCTCGTCGAGGCAGAGCGCGCCGCCATTCGCGAGTTCGAACACGCCCGGCTTGCCGTCCCGGCTCGCGCCGGTAAAGGCGCCTGGCACATGGCCGAAGAGTTCGCTGCCGAACAGCTCGCGTGTGATCGCGCCGCAGTTCAGTGTCACGAACGGGCTGTCAGAGCGATGGCGGGTGCGGCCGTGGATCAGCCGGGTGAAGAGTTCCTTGCCGACGCCGGTTTCCCCCTCGATCAGCACGGAGGTGACGTCCGCCGTCGCCGCCACCCGGCTGGCGATCTCGATCGCACGCCGCAGCGCC
This sequence comes from Acidiphilium multivorum AIU301, assembly GCF_000202835.1. Classification (NCBI taxonomy): domain Bacteria; kingdom Pseudomonadati; phylum Pseudomonadota; class Alphaproteobacteria; order Acetobacterales; family Acidocellaceae; genus Acidiphilium; species Acidiphilium multivorum. The sequence goes on along the minus strand of NC_015186.1, from coordinate 1,601,549 downwards.
GGGCTTTCGCCGATGATGCAGTTGGCCTGGCTGTCGCTGGCATCCGCATCGGCGCGCCGCGCCGCGGGGGATGGCCGGGCCTCGCGCGTCGGAAACACCAGCGCCGCACCGCGCATGCCATTATCCGCCTGCAGCGGGCTGAAATGGCAGTTCTGCAGCGCGAGCATCGCGTCATTGTCGAGTTCAGCGCCGTTGCCGCTTTCAAGGAAGCGCACCAGGCGCCGCTCCGCCGCCGGCGTCGGCGGGTTGGCGCGGAACGCGCGCAGCGTGCTTTCGGCGACGTTGTGGCAATAGATCGGCCGCCCCCGATGATCGACGATCAGCAATCCGTCGCTGCGCCGATATTCGGGCGCGGATGAGATGAATGCCTCCAGCAGCCGCGCGCGCTCCTCGTTGCGCTGCTCGGCGAGCGCCTTCTCGATTTCCTGCGCCGCCGCGGCGACGAGGCCGATATTGTGCGGCCGGAAGATGTCCGGATGGCCGGACAGGTCGACGACGCCGATGATGCTGTTGTCGAACGGTTCGCGGATCGGCGCGCCGGCGCAGGTCCAGCTCTTGATGCCGGCGCAGAAATGTTCGGCCGCATGCACGAAGACCGGCGCGCCCGCCCACAGCGCCGTTCCGATTCCGTTGGTGCCGACGACATCCTCGGTCCATTTGCCGCCGATCGAGAGATTGATGTCCATGCCGTCATGCAGCGTCCGCCGGTCGCCGATCGCATCGATCAGCACGCCGTTGCGGTCGGCGAGGACGAGCATCGCGCCGGTGCCGTCGAGCAGCCGGCCGATCGTGCCGAAGCTGCGCCGGGCCGCCGCGAGGAGGTCCCGGTTCTGTTCGATCAGCGCATCGATGCCGTGGTTCAGGGGAGCTTCCCGCTGCCGCGCATCGATGCCGCAGGAGGCGCAACGCGACCATGAATCGCCGATCAGCGGCCGCACCGGAAAGCGGCGCTGCCCGTCCCCGGCCTCGCCGGAGAGCAGGCATTCCCACGCCTTCATCGTGGTGTGCTCGTCGTAGGGGGTGCTGAACTCCTCCGTGCGCGGCCCGCGTGCCGCCGCATCGCCGCCTTTCAGGTCGTCCGGCGGGCGGGTCGCGCGGCGCGGCGCGGAGATCGCGTCAGCCAATGCCCAGCCGAACGCCGATTTCGGCGGCCAGTTCGTCCTCGCCATAGGACGGGGAAAGCCGCGTGCCGTCCAGCGTGCCGAGCGGCGCCGCGATCTCGGGCGCCACGGGCGCGATGAATCCGTTGGCATCGGTGGCCAGCACGAAAATCTCCTCGCCGCCACGCCGCTGCAGGGTTCCCAGGTGATGCAACTGGTAGCCGGTGTTCCCGTCGACGAGGCAGACACGCCCATTCACGCTGATCCGCACGGATGGGGCGGCCGCCGTGGTGTCGGGGCGCGAGGCAGCGCCCGTGCTGATGATCAGGCCGCTGGCCTCGGGGGCCGGCTTCGGTGCCTTGCGCGCCGAGTAGCCGCCGGCGGTGATGTGGTCGGCGATGCGCGTGATCGTTCCCTGGTTGCGCCGGAGAATCTCCCGCATCCGGACGTCTTCAGGGCGCGGGCCCTGGGTTTTGGTGACGATGGTGACCATGGTTCCTCCCACAAGAATCCTCAGGCCGCTGTGTCGCCGTTCATTTTTCCTGCGGATCAGCCGCTATCTCGTCCGACGACTGCTTCAGGTACGATGGATGTTTGATGAATTGGTGGTATCCGGATGCCCCGCTTCGGCAATTCAGGTAACGGTTTGAAATGACCAAGGAAATATCATCATCTTTCGGAAAGATGTGGAAATTTCAAAGTGTTTCCGCACGCGCCGCGATGTTCCGATTCGGCGCAGCTCTTGCGACGCCGCAAAAGGAAGCGCACGTACGGGCTCAGCCATGATCGAGACAGCCGACAATCCGCCCGGCCGCAGGCCGCCATCGCGGGAGCCGCTTTCACATGATGCCGCGGAAAGATGGCGCCGGCGATGAGGGCAGCCGCATCCGTGCCGTTCTGGCTGGAGAGCGAGGCGGGGTTGCTCGTTGCCCTCAAGGTTCAGCCTGGCGCGCGCCGGGCGCGGCTTGGCCCGGTCGTCCCGGCCGCGGCGGCACCGGGCTGGCCGCCGGCGCGTCTCCGCCTGGCCGTGGTTGTGCCGCCGGAAGACGGCCGTGCCAATGACGCGGTTCTGAAGGCGCTGGCCGCGTGGCTTGGCGTCGGCGCCGCGCGCCTCGCATTGCGTGCCGGCGGTCAGGCGCGCGACAAACTGGTGCTCGTGGTGGGCGGCAGCGCCGCTGAATTCGCCGGTCCGCTGGCGGCGGTGAGCGGCGCCGGCGAGGCGCCGCCCGGCGTCACGACAACAGGCGCAAGGTGAAGCGGTAGCGCACGCTCTCGCCGCGGGAGGCCCGGATCGCGCCGAGGATCAGCATGATCACGTCGGCGACCCCGACGATGATCGCGAGCGGAATGCCGACGACCGAGAGAATCAGCGTCGCGGTCAGGAGATAGGCGATCAGCATCAGGCCGAGCACGGTGATCTGGAAATTGAGCAGTTCGACGATCTGCTTTCTGGTCGTGGTGCCGTCCTTCGCGACGAAATAGCCGACGAGCGGCGAGAATACGCCGAAGAAAAGGCTGGCCAGGGTGAAGATCACGACGAAGTTGCGATCGTTGGTGGCGGCAAGATCGCTGGCGATGGCATTCTGGTCTGACATGTTGGAACTCCGGTCTGGAATGGCGGCAAGCCTGAATTCAGAGCGAGGGCTTCGCCGCCGGCTGCTGGTTGGCGTGGGAGACGGTCTTCGCCTGCTGGCTTGCCGCGGCCGCGCGCTCGCGCGCGATGTCGCTGTAGATGCTGCCGGCATCGAGCATCAGTTCCGACAGGAACTGGACATGCCCGCCGAAGCTGTTGTTGGCCGACATGGTGATCTGCAGCACCTGCGGGCAGTCCTTCGACCCGTTGTAGAGCTGGGACGGCACCGCGTTGAACGCGCCGGAGATGCAGCCGCTCTGCAGCGTGTAGATATTGTCGGCCAGCTTGTGGGCCGGGTTCGCCCCGGTCCAGTCGACCGCGCCGATCGTGAAGCCGTCCGGCGTGCCGTATTGCGACAGCATGGCCGCGAACAGGTCGTGCACGCCCGGCGCCTTGCCGAGATCCTTCGCGTCGGACGGGAACGTCGCCTCGCGGTTGACCGCGACAACCTTGTTGCCGCTCGCCGGCGAGGTGTACTGGATGAAGATCGTCTGGGAGATGTCATCCGCGAAATTCCGCGGGTCGGAATGGCTGGTCACCGTCATGTCGGCAACGAAGGTCTTGCCGTCCGGCATGCGGTACTGCCCCTGCTGGATGGCGGCGTTGGGGAACATGTCCTTGTGGGCGCCGATCAGCTGCCGCACATCGGCGGGTGTCATGCCGAACTTGATGCCCATGATGTCGATGGCCGGCTTCGCCGCGGGCGTGGCGGCGGAGGCTGGCGCGCAGCCGCCGACGAGCGCTGCCGCCGCGAGGGCGGCAGCAGCGAGATGTTTCATCTGCATGTCGATTGTTCCGTGTGCGTTAAGGGAGAATGCCGGCCGGATGGACGATATATTCCCAGTGACCGTCATGCTTCCTGAAGTCGAAGGGCTTGGTGGCGGTGCTGCCGTCCGGCGCGGCCATCTTGATCTGGCATCGGTAGATGCCCTGCTCCGCGGACTTGCACGAAACCGCCTTGAACTTGATCTTGTCGATCCCGGCAATCGCCGAATGGGCGACATCGGTGGCCATGCTCCGGGCCATGGCGTTGCTGCCGGCGGCGGCCATTTCCTTTTGCAGCGCGGCGTTGATCTGATCCTTGATCGCCTGCTTCGCCTCTTTCGGACTGGGGCCGGTCCGGCCGCACCCGGCCAGCGCGAGCAGCGGGATCATCGTCAGGGCAGTCTTTTGAATGATTCTCACGGGAAAATTCTTCTTCTTGAAAAGCGTGACTGATCGGAAAGATCGCCGCGGCCGGGCATCACGATACTGAAAACACGACATGCCCGTCGCGGCAGATGGAAATCAAAATTGACAAATAATTATCACATTAAATTCCTCGACTTTTAGAAAAGCATTTCATTACGATTCTTCGATGAACCGGGTCTCCCACAAAATGTCCTGCCTGTAAACAGTTCGTGATCGAAACCGGCGGGGCCGGGTTCAGCCGGCGCCGAGATATTCGATCGCCGCGTCCACGCCGCCGCGCGCGTGCGGCACGCGGGCGAGGCGCAGCGCCATCTCGACCACGCCGAGCGTGCCGAGCAGCATCGCCTCGTTGAGATCGCCCATATGGCCGATGCGGAACACCTTGCCGCCGAGCGGATCGAGCCCGGCGCCGAGCGAGACGTTGAACCGGTCATAGGCGATCCGCCGCACCGCCTCGCCATCGTGCCCCTCGGGCATGCGGATCGCCGTCACCGAATCCGACCGCCTGGCCGGATCGGCGCAATAGAAGGCCACGCCCTGGTTCCCGCTCCAGACCGAAACCGCCCGCCGCGTCGCTTCCGCGAGGCGGTGATGCCGGCGCCACACCGCCTCGATCCCCTCCGCCTCGATCAGCCGCACGGATTCCAGCAGGCCGTAGAACGGCGCGATCGGCACGGTGCCGGTGAAGCTGCGGTGCCGGCGCGCCATCATCCTGGTCCAGTCGAAATAGAACCGCGTCAGCCGCGCCTGGGCATGGGCGGCGAGCGCCTTTTCGCTCACCGCGGTGAAGGCGAGGCCGGCGGGCAGCATCAGCCCCTTCTGGCTGCCGCCCACCACGGCGTCGATCCCCCAGTCGGCCATGCGGAATTCGATCGAGCCGAAGGAGGAGATCGTGTCCGCGAGCAGCAGCGCCGGGTGGCCGGCGGCGTCGAGTGCGGCGCGGATCTCGGGCAGCGGCACGGCAACACCGGTCGAGGTCTCGTTATGGACGATGCAGATCGCCTTGATCTCGTGCGCCGTGTCGGCGGCGAGACGCTCCGCGATCGCGCCGATATCGGGGCCGCGCCGCCAGTCGGCCTCCGGCATTTCGACCTCGAGGCCGAGCGCGCGCGCCATCGCGCCCCAGACGCGGGAGAAATACCCGGCCTCCGGCATCAGGATGCGGTCGCCCGGCGAGAACAGGTTCTGCAGCGTCGCCTCCCAGGCGCCGTGGCCGCTGGAGGTGTAGATGAACACCTCGCCGGTGGTGAACAGCAGCCGCTTCAGCCCCGCCACCGCGCGGTCATAGACCTCGATGAAATCGGCGCTCATGAAATCGGTCGTCGGCCGGTCCATCGCCCGCAGCACGGAGTCGGGAATGTTGGTCGGGCCGGGGTTGGCGAAGAACAGGCGGCCTGGCTTGCGGGCGGCGGGGGACTCGGGGGTCATCGGCCTCATTTCCTTCCGGGGTGACGATACCGAAACCTACCCCGGAGTGCCGGCGTTTGCCCACCCGCGCGGTTGCATCGCCGCCTCGTGCGCGAGCAGCCAGCGCTTGCGCTCCAGCCCGCCGGCGTAGCCGGTCAGCGATCCGTCGGCGCCGGTGACGCGGTGGCACGGCACGACGATGGCGACCGGGTTGGCGCCGTTGGCCAGCCCCACGGCGCGGACGGCGCGCGGCCGGCCCATCCGCGCGGCGAGGGCGCCATAGCTCAGCGTCTCCCCCGCCGGAATGCCCCGCAGCGCCGCCCAGACCGCGCGCTGGAACGCGGTGCCGCCGGTCCGCACCGCGATGCCGCCCAGCGCGTCCGCCCGCCCCGCGAAATAGGCGAGAAGCGCCTCGCGCAGCGCGGCGGGGGCCGGCCGCGCCGCGAGCGTGAAGCCCGTCCCCTCGGCGCCGAAATGGCGCCGCAGCAGGCGGCGCATCCGCGCCTCGTGGTCCGGCCAGTCGAGCGCGCGCAGCGCGCCCGCCGCATCGGTGATGACCAGCATCGTCCCGATCGGGGACTCGATCCGGTCGAGGAACAGCGGTTCAGGCGCCATCGTCGTCTCCTTCGGCCGGGGCGGCGGATGCCGCCCGCGGATGGTGCGCGGCATCCGCCGCCCACAGATGCTGCGCGGCATAGGCGCGCCAGGGTCGCCAGGCTTCCGCCCGCGCGGCGAGGTCGGCCGGGTTCGGCCGTGCGCCGGTCAGCCGCGCCGCCACCCGCAGCAGGGCGGCGTCGGACGCCGGGAACGCATCCGGCTCGCGGGCGGCGCGCAGCGCGATGTAATGCGCGGTCCATTCCCCGATCCCGGGCAGCGCCACGAGCCGGCCCACCGTCTCGTCGAGCGAGCGCCCGGCCCGGAACAGGCCGGGGTCGCGCAGCGCGGCGGCGGCCAGCGTCTCGATCGTGCGGGCGCGGGCGCGCGGCATGCCGAGCGCGACGGCATCGAGCTGCAGCAATGCGGCGGGTTCGGGAAAGACGCGCGCGAGCCCGGCCGGCCCGCCGCCGTCCAGGGGCGCGCCATGGGCGGCGACCAGCCGTCCCGCCAGCCGCGCCGCCGCGCGCACGCTCACCTGCTGGCCGAGCACGGCGCGCACCGCGAGTTCGAACCCGTCCCAGCCGCCCGGCACGCGCAGCCCCGGCCGGGCCGCGGCCAGCGGCGCGAGCAGCCGGTCGGCGGCGAGGTGGCGGCCGATGGCGAGCGGGTCCGCGCCGAGATCGAAGACCCGGCGGATGCGGCCGACCAGCGTCGCCAGCGCCGCCACGGCGGGAAAGCGGATCGTCGCCCGCAGCCCGCAGGCCTGCGCGTCATGCGCGATGCTGACCGTCCCCCGCGCGCCGCCGAGCGCGACGCTGCGGTGGTATCGCCCGGCATCGTCCATCCGTTCGACCTGGTCGATCGCCCGCGCGGCGAGGAAATCCGCCATCGCCGCCCAGTCATAGGGCGGCGCGTAGGGCAGGGTGAGGGTGATGCCCGACGGTTCTGCCGCCGCTACCTGTCCCGCGCGGCGCAGCGCGCCCGGCGCGCTGCCATAGAGCGCGCGGAAGGTCGCGTTGAAGCGGCGCACGCTGCCGAAGCCGGCGGCGAGCGCCACGTCGGCCAGCGGCATCGCGGTTTCGGTGAGCAGTTGCCGGGCGAACAGCACCCGCCTTGTCTGCGCCACGGCGACCGGCGAGGCGCCGAGATGCTGGCGGAACAGCCGCCGCAACTGCCGCTCGCCGAGGCCGAGCCGGAAGGCCAGCGTGTCGACCGCCGCGCCGTCGAGCCCGCCCTCGGCGATCAGCGCGAGGGCGCGGCTGACGGTGTTCGACGTGCCCCGCCAGGCGGCGAGATCGGGCGAGGATTCCGGCCGGCAGCGCAGGCAGGAGCGGAACCCGGCGGCCTCGGCGGCGGCGGCGGAGCCGAAGAAGCGGACATTCTCGCGCCGCGGCGTGCGCGCCGGGCAGACCGGCCGGCAATAGATTCCGGTGGTGCGCACGCCGGTGAAGAAGCGCCCGTCGAACCGGGCGTCGCGCGTGGCGAGGGCGCGGTAGCAGGCATCGGGGTCGAGTTCCATGAGCGCATCATGGCACGGCGGGACGCCGGATGCTCGCCGTTTTCGGACATGATGGCCCGGCGGACCGCCGTTTCCGGACGCCCCGGCCAGGACGCCCGGCCGGCCGCCTCAGTGCGACAGATGCGCGCTGTAGAAGTATTTGGCGTAGGTTGGGTTCGACGCCTCGGCCGTCGTGACCGTGATATTGGCGAGCCGCTTCGAGGCGGGCACCTGCGCGCTCTTTCCGGTCAGGATGTCATAGGCGTATTTCACGCCGAGGCGGCCTTCCTCGGCCGGGCGCTGGACGATCAGGGTGCTGATCACCCCCTGCTTGAGCAGCTTCACCTCGCCCGGCTCGGCGTCGTAGCCGACGACATCCACCTTGCCCTTCTTGCCGGCGGCGACCACCGCCTTGCCGACGCCCTCGCCGGAGAACACGTTGGTGGCGAAGATGCCCTTGAGGTGCGGATACTTGAGCAGCAGCAGCTGGGCTTCGGTGAAGGCCTTGGTCGGGCTGTCGTCATCGTATTCGATGGCGACGACCTTCATGCCCTTGTAGTGCTTCATCTGCGCGAGGAAGCCCTTCTGGCGCGCATCGGTCGTCGAGATGCCGGGCTTGACGTTGATCACCGCGACATCGCCCTTCCCGTGCGCGAAGCCGGCGATCGCCCGCGCCGCCGAGGCGCCGCCCTGGACGTTGTTCGACGTGATCCGGCTTTTCAGGATCGCGGTATCGCTGATCGTGGTGTCGACCGAGATCACCGGAATGCCGGCGGCGATGAACTGCCTGATCGGGTTGATCAGCGCCTTCTCGTTGGTCGGCGCCACGAGCAGGGCGGCCGGGTGCTTGGCGAGCAGCGCCTGCAGCACCGGGATCTGCGTCTCCGGCGAGAAGCTGCTGCCGCCCTGCCAGATCAGGTGCAGGCCGAGCTTCTTCGCTTCCGCCGCCGCCCCATGCTGCATCGTGATGTAGAACGGATCGGTGGCGATGCCCGGCACCAGCGCGATCGTCTTGCCGCCCGCCCGGGCCGCGCCGCCGGCCAGCGCGAGGCCGCCGGCGATGCCGAGCGCCAGCGTGGCGCCGCGGCGGGAAATCCGTTGTCTGCGTGTTGTGGCCATGATGTCCTCCCCTTTGCCGCCGGGTTCGCGGCGGCCGTTTCCGGTCAGATCGACTCCAGCAGCCTGTCGCGAAGCTGGTCCATGGCGACGGCCAGGATCAGGATCGCGCCGACGGCCACCTGCTGCCAGAACGGCTGCACGCCGATCAGGATCAGCCCGGTGACCATGACCGTGATCACGAAGCCGCCGACCACGGTTCCAAGGATGGTGCCGCGACCGCCGAACAGGCTGGCGCCGCCGATGACGACGGCGGTGATCGCGTCGAGTTCGTCGTTCGCGCCGGCCTGGACCGAGGCCGAGGCGAAGCGCGCCATCACCATCAGCCCGGCGACGGCGGCGAGAAATCCCGCCAGCGTGTAGATCCTCACCAGATGCCGCCGCACGTCGATGCCCGCGCGCCCGGCACCCAGCGGGTTCGAGCCCACCGCGTAGGTCCGCAGCCCGAAGCGGGTCTGCGCCAGCACCACGGCGCAGATGATGCAGAACACCGCGGCGACCAGCACGGTGACCGGCATCCACCCGCCGATCGCGAAGGAGCCGGCGGTGCCGACGATGTCCGGAATCGTGCCGACATTGCGCCCGCCATTGAGCAGGTAGATCCCGCCGGTGCAGATCGACAGCATGCCGAGCGTGACGACGAAGGGGGTGAGCCGCAGCCGGGTGATCAGCGTGCCGTTCACCCAGCCGACCAGCGCGCCGCTCGCCAGTGCCGCGGCGATGCCGGCGGCGATGGTCTCGCCATTCGCCGCATGGGCGTGAATCAGCGCGCGCATGACCAGGCCGCCGACCATGCCGGAGAGGCCGAGAATGGCGCCGACCGAGAGATCGATGCCGCCGGTGATGATCACGAAGGTCTCGCCAAGCCCGAGCAGCAGGTATTCGACCGCGAATTGCGAGGTGGCGAGCCAGCTCGCGCGGCTGAAGAAATCCGGACTCGCGATCCCGAACACGGCGATGAGCGCGAGCAGGATGAACAGCGTCCAGATCTCGCCGTGCCGGGAGAGGAATTCGAGCAGCGCGCGAGAGCCGCCCCGCGCATCCGGCGCCACGACCGCCGCCTCCGCGCCGCGCGGCGGGTTCGACGGGCCGCTCACGGCGCGCTCCCCGCCGCATCCGCGCTCGCCAGGCCGGCGCCGGTGATGCAGGCGATCGTGTGCTCGATCGTCATCGACCGCGCGTCCCGGTCGGCCACCTTGCGGCCGCGGAACAGCACCACGATCCGGTCGCACAGCGCATGGACCTGCGGCATGTTGTGGCTGACCAGGATCACGGGAATGCCCTGGTCGCGCACGGCGGCGATGAGTTCGCCGACCTTGGCCTGCTGCTCGACGCCGAGGGCCGCGGTGGGTTCGTCCAGCAGCAGCAGGCGCGACCCCCAGATCAGCCCGCGCGCGACCGCGACGGCCTGGCGCTGGCCGCCGGACAGCGCGCGGCAGGGCGTGCGGACCGAGCCGATGCGGATGCCGGTGCGCCGCAATCCGCCGAGCGCGGTCTCCCGCATCGCCGCCTTGTCGAGAAAGCCGAGGCGCCCGAGCAGGCCGGGCCGCAGCCTTTCGCGGCCGAGAAAGACATTGGCCCAGATGTCGAGATCGAGGGCGAGGGCGAGATCCTGATACACCGCCTCGATCCCGGCGAGGCGGGCATCGAGCGCCGAGCCGAACTGCACCTCGCGCCCATCGACGGCGAGCCGCCCGGCGGAGGGACGGATCGCGCCGGCGATGATGTTGACGAGGGTGGACTTGCCGGCGCCGTTATCGCCCACGAGGCCGACGACTTCGCCTGGATGGATGTCGAGGCTGACATCGGTGAGGGCGCGGATATGACCGTAGGACTTGCCGATGCCCGACACCCGCAGCACCGGCGCTTCCGGGTTCGCGGCCGGCGCCGGTGGATGCGGATCGGGCGTGACCGGCAGTTCGGTTGGCATGGAGTGCGTCCCAAACGTTTCCCTGCCGTGACACTAGACTGGCTTGGGAGCATGTCAATCGACCGCGATCCGCACGATGTCGCGACAGCGTCGCGCCCGCGTCCGTTATTCATTCTATCATGCAGTGAGTTGGCGCGGCTTGCCGGCATCGCCGGTGTGCCATGGCCATGCCGGCAATGCGGAATGGCCCCGAACGATGGACCGGCCGATCTTCTCACGCCCGCGCCGACGCCCCGGCGGGCCATGCCGCCGGGGCGCGTGCGATCGGCCGCTGGCGGTCAGACCGCGAGGCGGAGGCGCCCGACGCGCGGGCGCGCGAGGGTTTCGTAGATCTCGAGATAGTTCTCCGCCATCCGCCGCGCGGTGAAGCGGGCCTCGAACGTCGCGCGGATGCGGGACGGGGAGAGCTGGTGCACCCGGTCGAGCGCGGCGACCGCCTCCGCCTCGCTCTCGACGATGAAGCCGGTGACGCCATCCTCGACGATCTCGGGCACCGAGCCGTGCCGCCAGGCGATCACCGGCGTGCCGCAGGCCATGGCCTCGATCATCACCAGGCCGAAGGGTTCCGGCCAGTCGATCGGCATCAGCAGCGCGCGGGCACCGGAGAGAAATTCGGATTTTTCTCCCTCGCCGATTTCGCCGATCAGGCAGGCATCGGGGCCCAGCATCGGCTTGATCCCGGTTTCGAAATATTCCTCGTCGACACGGTCTACTTTCGCGGCGAGGCGCAGATCCATGCCGGCGGCGCGGGCGATGCGGATCGCGCGGTCGGGCCGCTTTTCGGGGCAGATGCGGCCGAGAAAGGCGACATAGTCGCGCGAACGCTCGCGCGGCGTCAGCAGGTCCTTCGGCAGGCCGTGCTGGACCGTGGCGACGAAATTCGCTTCCGGCAGCGGCTGGCGCTGGGAGTCGGAAATCGAGATCAGGTTCATCACCGGCAGCTCGTCGTAGACGGGGCCGAGTTCGGGCAGGTCGAGCCGGCCGTGCAGCGTGGTGACGAAGGGGGTGCGCTGGCGCGCGAACAGCGAGGCCGGCCAGTAATCGTTATGGAAGTGCAACACGTCGAACTCGTGGGCCCGCCGGTAGACCCGTTCCATCAGCATGAAATGCGGCGCGAGCGTATCGCGGATGCCGGGGTCGAGCCGCAGCGCGCGCGGCCACACGGCGTCGAGTTCGGCGGCGGTTACCGAATCCCCGCTCGCGAACAGCGTGACGTCGTGACCCATCGCGACGAGTTCTTCCGTCAGGAAGGAGACGACACGTTCGGTGCCGCCATAGAATTTCGGCGGAACCGCTTCAGTCAGAGGTGCAATCTGGGCGATTTTCATGAGTGCCTGACTCCTCGCTGCTGGATTGTTTTTACGAGCGTTAGCAGGACGCCCCGATGTGGCAGTCATCGGGCGGTATTTGCCCAAATGCTGCCGCATTCGATGCCAAGGTAGGGAGTGCCGGGGGCGCCGCCGGCTGGCGCTATTGCCGAAATGCCACATGAAGACAGGAAATTTGGCGGCGCCCCTCGATAAAGACCCGCACCGATGGAGCCCGAGACCATGCCGGATCACAAAAAGGCGATTGCAGAAGCGGAAGGAATCGAAAGCGCACCCCGCCGATCGCCGGCGCCGGAGGCATCGGCGCCGCTTGCCATTCCGCTCTCCGCACCGCCGGCATCGCGTCCGCAGCGCTTTCTGCTGCGGGCGATCCTGCGGCACGCGCCGGGACATGCGACGATCGTGCTTTCCGTCGTCGCCGCGGTCGCCTGTTCTGTGCTGTCGCAATATGCCGTGAAGAACCTGGTCGATGTGCTGACCGCCAATCAGCGCGGCGCGGTCTGGGGGGCTTTCATGCTCCTCGCCGGGCTGATCGCCGCGGACAATCTCGCATGGCGGATCGGCGGGTTCGTCGCGGCGCGCAGTTTCGTGGCGGTGACCGGGGAATTGCGGCGCGCGCTGTTCAACCACACGCTTGGCCATTCGCCCGGCTTCTTCGCCGACCGCCGGCCCGGCATGCTGGCCGGCCGCATCAGCGTGACCGGCAATGCGGTCTTCCGGCTCGAGAACCTGATGGTGTGGAACGTGCTGCCGCCGGCGCTGGCGGTCGTTCTCGCGATCGTGATGATCACCAGCGTCGATCCGGCGATGGGGCTGGCGCTGCTGGGCATCGCGCTGGCGCTGGGGGCGGTGCTGGCCTGGCTGGCGGCGAAGGGGCGGCGGCTGCATCGCGACTATGCCGAGGCCGCGGCCTCGGTGGATGGCGAGCTGGTCGATGTGATCAACAACGTCGCCGTCGTCCGCGCCTTCGGCGCGATGTTCCGCGAGCGGCAGCGCTTCGCCGAGGATGTCGGGCGCGAGATGCGCGCGCGCCGGGCGAGCCTGAACTACCTTGAAGGGCTGCGGAGCTTCCACGCGGTCACCACGGCGCTGCTGACGGCCGGCATGCTCGCCTGGATCATCGACCGCTGGCTCGACCATGCGGCGAGTCCCGGCGACGTCGTGCTGGTGACGACGCTCGGCTTCACCGTCCTGCACGGCACGCGCGATCTCGCGATCGCGCTGGTCGAGATGGTGCAGGACTGGGCGCGGCTGCACGAGGCGCTGGCCTCGCTCCTGATCCCGCACGACATGATGGACGCGGCGGACGCGCGGGCCCTGCCGCAGGCGCGCGGGGCGGTGAGCTTCGCCGATCTCGATTTCGCCTATCCGGACGGGCGGGCGGTGCTGAAGGAGGTGAATCTGACCGTGGCGCCCGGCGAGAAGGTCGGCCTGGTCGGCCGGTCGGGCTCGGGCAAGACGACGCTGCTCGCCCTGCTGCAACGGCAATACGATCCGGCGCGCGGGCGGGTGACGATCGATGGCACCGACATCGCCGCGCTCAGCCGCCAGGGCCTCGCGGAAATCCTGTCGGTCGTCTCGCAGGACGTGCAGCTGTTCCACCGCTCGGTGCGGGAGAATATCCGCTATGGCCGGCCCGATGCCGGCGATGCCGAGGTGGAGGCGGCGGCGCGGGCGGCCAACGCGCATGACTTCATCATGGCCCTGCCGCAGGGGTATGACACGCTGGTCGGCGAGCGGGGGATGAAGCTGTCGGGCGGGCAGCGGCAGCGCCTCGCGATCGCGCGGGCGGTGCTGCGCGACGCGCCGGTGCTGCTGCTCGACGAGGCGACGTCGGCGCTCGATTCCGAAAGCGAGGCGGCGGTGCAGGAGGCGATCGACCGGCTGGCGCGCAACCGGACGGTGATCGCGGTGGCGCACCGGCTGGCGACGCTGCGCGATTTCGACCGCATCGTGGTGATGGCGGAGGGGCGGATCGTCGACGAGGGATCGCCGGCGGCGCTGGCGTCGCGCCCCGGCCCCTATCGCGAGCTGTTGCGCCGGCAGGATACCGCCCGGCTCGGCCGGGCGGCCTGAGCCGGCTCAGCCGTATCTTGTTTTGAAAACGTAACGAAAATGGCGCGGTGAGGCGGCGCAGGTCAGGCGCCGTTTCGGCGGCGCCGGCTTGCGGGGGGAGAAGGCGCGCATCGCGCGGCGGGCGTCGGGCCCGCGGCCGAAGCCGGTGGCGCGGCGCACGGTGGCGGCAGGGCGGCGGGATCGGGCGCGGTATCGGCTGCCGGATCGGGTGCTCGATCGGGGATCTTGGGGCGGCGCAGCGCCGGCGGCGGGCGCAGGCCGAGGGCGTGGCAGAGCGGGCGCAGGGCGCGGCCGGCGGCCGGGATGGATGCGGCGAGGGCGAGGATTTCGGGGTCGGCGAGCAGGTCGCGAAGCTGGCCGGCGGCGGCGGCGGCGCCGGGGATGAGGGTGCCGAGCCAGCCGAGGCGGCGCGGCAGCGGGCGCGGGCGCGCCGGGGCCGGTTGGCGGGCGGTTGCGGGATGGCGGGGGCGCGGGGGGCGCTGCGGACCGTCCAGCGCCGCGGCGAGACGGGCGGCGAGGCGGCGCAGGCGCGTCCAGATCAGGATCACCAAGGGGCCGGCGATGCCGCGCCGGTGACCCTCGGCGGCCACGCGGTCGCACAGCGCCGCGATGATCGCGGCGAAGCGGCTGGCGGGACTGGCGAGGGGGACGGCGCTGGCCATGCCCGAAAGGACCACGGCGGAAGGGGGGTGGGCAAGGGCGATGTGACGCCGGTCATTGCCGGTTGACGGATTTGCCGGCAAGACGGCGATGAAAGCATCGTTGCCGCCTCATGATGATCGCGGGGCGGCGCGCCGGCGTCCTGTCCCTGAAATTCGCGGTGGATCTCGGATCCGGGACGCCGGACAACAAATCCTGGGAGGCGGCGGCGTGATTCACATCATTTATCAGGCGGACCACAAGAAGCGGGCGGAGGCGTTGCAGGCGGCGAATCCGGGATCGTTGATCAGCGAGGTCGGCGATACGCCGTTCGGACGCGGCAGCGTCGACACGCTGGTCTATTGGGGGCATGGCGACGCCTACAAGTTCTGCACGATGGAGGCGGACGCGTTTCTCGCGAACATCAGGGCGTGGCAGAAGATGAACCCCAATATCCGCACGGTCGAGGTGATCACCTGCAACGCCCGCCACGGGTTCGAGGGGGCGGAGATCCGGGCCTCGTTCACCGACCAGATCAAGAAGCAATGGCGGAAGAAGTTTTCCGGCATGATCATGAAGGCGCTGCCGATGGGCGTGAGCAAGGGGCAGGTGAACAGCTGGTCCATCCTGAAATACCAGGACACGACGAAGACCTGGTATTACGTGACGGCGCCGGGGGCGAAGGACACCCAACACATGTGGCCGGGCTGCCATGAGATCGAGGCGGCGGTGGGGAACGGGCTGCACGAGAAGGCGCAGGCAGCGAGCGCGAACACCCGGCGGGTGTGGACGGTGATGTCCGGCACGATCTACACGCTTCGCAGCAGCCTCGTGGTGATCAATCGCTGACGCGGCCGCGGCGGGCGGGCGCCGGCCGGCCCGCGATGGCGAGGAGGAGCAGAAATATGGCGAAGGGATACTGGATCGCGAGCGTCGATGTCAGCGACGCCGAGGCCTATGCGGCCTATGTGCGGGAGAACGCGGTGGCGTTCGCGAAATATGGCGCGCGGTTCCTGGTGCGCGGCGGGGCGGCGGAGGCGGTCGAGGGCGGGATGCGGTCGCGGATCGTGGTGCTGGAATTCCCCGACCACGCGGCGGCGCTGGCCTGCTACCACTCGCCCGAATACGCGAGGGCGAAGGCGCTGCGCGAGGGGGCGTCGGTCGCCGATGTGGTGGTGGTCGAGGGGTATGACGGGGCGCAGCCCGGCGCGGCCTGAGCGCGGGCGGATGCGCGCCCTGCTTGCCGCGCTGGCGCTGGCCTGGCTGCCGCTGGCGGCGGCGCGGGCGCGGGTGGTGCGGCTGGACACGGCGCTCGGGCCGGAGCGCGTGCTGGTGCTGCGCCCGGCGCATCCGCGCGCGACGCTGGTGATGCTGCCGGGCGGGACCGGGCGGGTCGGGCTGACGCGGACGGGGCGGTTCCGGCATGGCGCGAATTTCCTCGTCCGCACGAGGCGGGACTGGGTGCGGCGGGGCTTCGCGGTGGTGATTCCGGACGCGCCGGGCGGGCGCGACCTGCGCGGCCACCGGCATGGGCCGGGCTTTGCCGCGGTCGTCGGCGGGCTGGTGCGGCTCGCGCGGCGGCGGATCGGGGCGCCGGTGATCCTGTTCGGCACCAGCCAGGGGACGATCGGCGCGGTGAACGGGGCGGCGCACGCGGCGGCGGGGAGCATCGCCGGGGTGGTGCTCACGGAGACGGTGTCGGTGCCGGGAAGGCTGAGCCGGATGACGGTGTTCGACGCCGATCCCGCCGCGGTGCGGGCGCCGGTGCTGATCGTCGCCAACCGGGACGACCGCTGCCCGGTCGCGCCGCCCGGACAGGCGCCGGCGGTCGCGCGGGCGCTGGGCGGCGCATCGTCGGTGACGGTGCGGATGGTCGCGGGCGGGGCGGCGGGAGACCGGCCTTGCGGCTCGCTCGGCCCGCACGGGTATTTCGGGATCGAGGGGCGGGTCGAGGCGGCGATCGCCGGGTGGATCGGGACGCTGGGCCTCGAAAAAGAAAAAGGCGGTGCCTGAGCACCGCCAAGTTCAGGGAGGAAACGTCCTGGGATTTTTCTAGCACGGACGCGGGACGCGCGGATTGTTTTTGTTGCAGTGCAGCATTGCCGCGGCAGGCGTCCGGCGTGGTTCGGGGGGCGCTCAGAGCTCGCGGGCGAGGGTGGCGCGGGCGGCGGCGGCGGCGTTGATGCAGTCCGGGCTGGCCGCGAGATCGCCGGGATTGGCGGCGCAGGCGGCGATGGCGGCCTGGCGGGCGGCGGCGTGGCGGGCGAACCAGGGGACGTCGTGCGTCGCCGCCGCATGGGCCGCCGGGGCGGCGAGGGCGAGGAGGAGCGAAAACAGGATCTTGCGCGTCATGGTCTTGGTCCTTGCGTGGTGGTCTGCCCCCGATGTGCGCCCGCGCGCGCCGGCGCGGTAGGCACGGGGGCGGCAAAAGACCCTTGCCGGGACGGCACGGATGCGCGTATCCGGCGGGCTGGGATCAGGAAGATTCGGGGGCGATGCGGCGGGCGCGCAGGCGGCGGATGCGGCGGGCATCGGCGTCGAGGATCAGGAACTCGATGCCGGCGGGGTGGGAGATGATCTCGCCGCGGGTGGGCACGCGGCCGGCGAGGGTGAAGACGAGGCCGCCCACCGTGTCGAGATCGGCTTCCTTTTCCTCCTCGGTCAGGAAGTCGCCGAACCGGGTGGTGAAGTCCTCGACCGGGAGGCGGGCGTTGAGATCGACCGCGCCGTCGTCACGGTCGATCATCAGCGGGCCCTCGATCTCGTCGTGCTCGTCGTCGATGTCGCCGACGATGGTCTCGACGAGGTCCTCGATGGTGACGAGGCCGTCGACGCCGCCATATTCGTCGATGACGAGGGCGAGATGGGTGCGGCGCTGGCGCATCTGCAGCAGCAGGTCGAGGACGGGGATCTGCGGGGCGACCATCAGCGGGCGGCGGAGGATGGCGCGCAGCGAGAACGCCTCGGGGCGGCCGGTGTAGCCGACCACGTCCTTGATGTGGACCATGCCGAGAATGTCGTCGAGATGCTCGCCGAAGACGGGCATGCGGGAATGGCCCTCGCGGCGGATCTGGTCGATCGCCTGGTCCAGCGTGACGTCGGCGCGCATGGCGACGATGTCGGCGCGGGGGATCATCACGTCGTCGGCGGTGATGCCGCGCAGGCGGAGGACGTTGGCGATCAGCGCGCGTTCCTGGCGGTCGAGCCCGGTGCCGCCCTCCTCGCCGCCGGCTTCCGCGGCGGCTTCCTCCATCAGCTCGCCGATCTGCTGGCGCAGGTCGGGCTGCTCGCGCATCTTGCTGAGCAGGCGGGAGAACCAGCTGCCGCTCACGACGCGTATTTCCACGGGTTGGGCACGCCGAGGCGGTGCAGGAGGCGGGTTTCGAGGCGTTCCATCCGGCGGGCCTCGCCAGCTTCGTGGTGGTCCTCGCCGGCGAGGTGGAGGGCGCCGTGGACGACGAGATGGGCGAGGTGGTGCGCCGGGCGGCGGCGGGCGGCGCGGGCCTCGCGCAGGACGACGCCGAGGGCGAGGATGATCTCCGGCGGCATCTCGTAGGTGAGGACGTTGGTGGGCTTGTTGCGGCCGCGGTCGCGCGCGTTCAGCGCCTTCACCGTGCGGTTGTCGGCCAGGATGACCGGGCAGGCGGCGCCGGCGGCATCGAGCGCGCGGGCGACCACGCGCTCGGCGTCCGGCACGAAGCGGCGCCAGCGGGGCTCGGCGATGTGGATCAGCCCCCGCAGCGCGGCGCCGCGGGGGAGGCTACTTGGAGGCTCGCTCACAGGTCCCGCGCGCGCTCGCGCTGCGCCTCCGAGCGGTGGTCGTAGGCCTCGACGATGCGGGCGACCAGCGGGTGGCGCACCACGTCGCCGGCATTGAAGCGGGTGACGCCGATGCCGGAGACGCCTTCCAGCGTCTCCAGCGCGTCGGCCAGGCCCGAGCGGCTGTGGGGCGGCAGGTCGATCTGCGAGAGGTCGCCGGTGATGACCATGCGGGTGCCCTCGCCCATGCGGGTGAGGAACATCTTCATCTGCGCCGGGGTGGTGTTCTGCGCCTCGTCGAGGATGACGAAGGCATGCGCGAGGGTGCGGCCGCGCATGAAGGCGAGCGGGGCGATCTCGATCTCGCCGGCGGCCATGCGGCGGGCCATGACCTCGCCGGGCATCATGTCCTGCAGCGCGTCGTAGAGCGGGCGGAGATAGGGGTCGACCTTCTCCTTCATGTCGCCGGGCAGGAAGCCGAGGCGCTCGCCGGCCTCGACCGCGGGGCGGGAGAGGACGATGCGGTCGACCCGTCCGGAGGTGAGCATGGCGACGGCCTGGGCGACGGCGAGATAGGTCTTGCCGGTGCCGGCGGGGCCGATGGCGAAGACCATCTCGTGGCGGGAAAGCTCCTCGATATAGGCGGCCTGGCCGGGGCTGCGCGGGCCGACCACGCCCTTGCGGGTGCGGATCGCCGGCAGGTCGGACAGCGGCAGGCGGGGCTCGGCGGCGGGATCGACCAGGCGGGCGGCGGCATCGACCTCGGCGCCGGAGATCTGCTCGCCGCGGGCGAGACGGTCGTAGAGCGCCGAAAGCGCGGTTTCGGCGGCGGCGACCTGGTCGGGCTCGCCCGAGATCGACACCCGGTTGCCGCGGCAGGCGAGCCGGACATGCAGGCGCTTTTCGAGGCGGGCGAGGTTGCGGTCGTGATCGCCGAGCAGGATGGAGAGCAACCCGTTGTCGTTGAAGGTGAGGGTGCGGGACAGCCGGGGGGGCTGGGATGTGACGATCTGGCTCAAGCGGCGATCTGCTCCTGTGTGAGACTGGCCATGAGAGAATTGGGGTTGGACTGCACGATTTTCACCGTCCGCAGGGTGCCGGGCGGTATGTCGGCATTGTCGACGACGACGGGCTGCAGGTAGGGCGAGCGGCCGGTGGACTGGCCGGGATGGCGGCCGGGGCCGGTGAAGAGGACTTCGAAGCTGCGGCCGACCTGGGCGCGGTTGAAGGCGTGCTGCTGGTCGCGGAGGACGGCCTGGAGTTCCTGCAGGCGGGCATCCTTCACCGCCTCGTCGATCTGGTCGGCGGCGTCGGCGGCGGGGGTGCCGGGGCGGCGGGAGTATTTGAAGCTGTAGGCCAGGGCGAAGCCGGTCTCGCGGACGAGCCGCATCGTCGCGGCGAAATCGGCGTCGGTCTCGCCGGGGAAGCCGACGATGAAATCGGACGAGAGCGCGATGTCGGGCCGGGCCGCGCGCAGCTCGCCGGCGATGCGGCGGAACAGGTCGGCGCCGTGGCGGCGGTTCATGCGGGCGAGGATCGCATCCGAGCCGGACTGCACGGGCAGGTGCAGGAAGGGCATGAGCTTCGGATTGTCGCGATGCGCGGCGATCAGCGCGGCATCCATGTCGCGCGGGTGGGAGGTGGTGTAGCGCAGCCGGGCGAGGCCATCGATGTCGGCGAGTTCGGCGAGCAGGCGGGCGAGGTTCCAGGTGGCGCCGTCCGGCGCCTCGCCGTGCCAGGCGTTGACGTTCTGGCCGAGCAGGGCGATCTCGCGCGCCCCGCCGGCGACGAGGCGGCGGGCCTCGGCGAGGATGGCGGCGGCCGGGCGGCTGGCCTCGGCGCCGCGCGTGTAGGGGACGACGCAGAAGGTGCAGAACTTGTCGCAGCCTTCCTGGATGGCGAGGAAGGCGATCGGGCCCTGGCTGGCCTGGTCCTCGGGCAGGAGGTCGAATTTCTGCGCGGCGGGGAAGTCGGTGTCGATCACGGCGCGGCGCTTCGCCTCGATCTCGGCGATCAGCTCGGGCAGGCGGT
Organism: Acidiphilium multivorum AIU301; assembly: GCF_000202835.1. NCBI lineage: Bacteria > Pseudomonadati > Pseudomonadota > Alphaproteobacteria > Acetobacterales > Acidocellaceae > Acidiphilium > Acidiphilium multivorum. The sequence continues at coordinate 1,581,244 of NC_015186.1, read as the reverse complement.
GATAGGCCTGCGAGCCGACCACGAGATCGACATGCGGGGCGCGGGCGAGGATTTCCGCGCCCTCGGCCTGGGCGACGCAGCCGGCGACGGCGATCATCATCGCGCCGCCGCGGGACTCCTTGAGCGCGCGCAGGCGGCCGAGCTCGGAGAACAGTTTTTCCGAGGCGCGCTCGCGGATGTGGCAGGTGTTGAGGATCACCATGTCCGCATCCTGGGTGGCGACCTGCCGGTAGCCGAGCGGGCGCAGGACGTCCGCCATGCGTCCACTGTCGTAGACGTTCATCTGGCAGCCCCAGGTGGTGATGTGCAGCGTGCGGCGTGAGGCGGTCTCGGTCATTCCAGTTCATCCGGGCAAGGGTTTGCCCAGTGGATGTGCCGGGACGCCGGACGGGTCAAGCGCGGAAGAATGAGATTGCTCCCGATTCCATGATCGTAACTATCGCAGATCGTGGGGCGGCGCTGTCAAGCGGATTCCGGTTATGCTTTCGTGAAGGGGCCGGGAAAGCGGCCCTGGCGGATCGCGGCGGCGCGGGCGGCGATCTGGCGTTCGAGGGTCGCGGTCAGCGCCTTGCGGCCGCCGTCGAGCTCGATCGGGTCGTCGAGCACGATGGTGGCGCGCCAGTCGTGCCGGCCGAGCTCGGCGTAGTGCGAGGCGATGTCCATGTCGCCGTACCAGGCGATGCGGGGGCGGTTGCGGCGGCAGACGGGCAGCGAATCCATCCGGTCGTACACGATGGTGACGGGCTGGATCAGCGGCGGCGGGTCGGTCTCGGCGAGGGCGAGGAAGCTGGAGCGGAAGGGCAGCACCCGCGCGCCGTCCGACGTGGTGCCCTCGGGGAAGAGGATCAGGCTGTCGCCGGCGGCGAGGCGCTCGGCGAGCTCGGCGCGCTCGCGGCCGGCGCCGGTGCGCGCGCGGCTGACGAAGATGGTGCGCCCGGCGCGGGCGACGGCGCTGATGCCGGGCCAGCGCCCGACATCCGCCTTGGCGATGAAGCAGCCCGGCAGCACCGCGCCGAGGGCGACGATGTCGAGCCAGGAGGTGTGGTTGGAGACGAACAGCACGGGCCGCTCGTCGGTCGCGGCGGGGGTGCCGATGACCTGGAGTTCGAGGCCGAGGATGCGGGCCACGCCGCCCCAGTAGCGCAGCGGCAGCGCCCGCTTGGCGCGGCCGGGCCGGCGGATCAGCACGAGCTGGACCGGCAGCAGCGCCATCGTCCAGGCCAGCACGGCGGCGAGGCGGGCGTACATCCGCGCGCCGGAGAGTGTTTTCGTCATGGCCCGCCGGGTCATGGTGCGTCGCCGCGCAGCATCATGCGCAGGTCGGCGAGGATGGGGGCGGGGTCGGCGCCGAGTTCGTCGCGCAGCAGGTCGGCCCAGTCGCCGATATCCTCGACCTTCGTGGGGTTGTCGCGCAGCAGTTCGCGCTTGATGAACGGATAGCCGGACAGCAGCAGGTGGCGCCAGAGATCCGAGGTCGGGTTGAGCGGGCGGCGGCGGGCGATCGCGTCGCGCAGGCGCAGGATGTGCAGCCAGCGGGTGAGGTCGTGCGGGTCGGCGCGGCCGCCGGGCTCGATGTCGAGATAGGGGGCGAGCTGGTCGCGGGTGATCTGCCGGGTCAGCGCCTCGTAGGGCCAGAGGGCGGCGACGCGCAGGCCGGCGCGGATCATCGCCTGGGTCAGGCCGACCTCGTATTTGCCGATCACGTAGGGTTTCGACGGCGCGGGGATCACGCCGGACCAGAAGCGGCGGAAGGCGGGGCTGCGGATGGCGCGCGGGCCGAAGGCGACGAAATAGGATTGCAGGTGGTAGCGGCGCTGCCAGCTCTCGGTGAGGCCCCAGACATCGGCTTCGTCGTAGTCGAGCCGGAGCAGCATCGAATCGATCGGGCGGACCGGGCCGAAAATGCTGTCGTTGGCGATGATGATCTCCTCGGTGCCGGATTGCGGGAGATCGAGCGTCTCGATCGCGTCGCGCCAGCCGCCGAAATCGTAGCCGATGTTGCGGCGGACGAGAATGCCGGCGCAGAGGGCGAGCAGGCGGGCCTCGGCGCCGGGGTCGAGCGCGCCGGCATTGGTGACGAAGACGACCGAGCGGCCGGAGGCGGCGAGCTGGGCGATGTAGTCGAACAGCGCCTCGCGCACGCGGCCGCCGCGGTCCCAGTGCAGGAAGAGGACGACGCGGGGGCCGAGGACGATGCCGCCATCCGGCTTACGGGCGATGACCTGGTGCGGGTTGCGCAGCCGGCCGAGCCCGGCGGCGACGGTCATGGCGGCGAGGGTCCAGGCGTGGCGGAGGGCGCGCCAGGCGGCGCGGAGCAGCTGGGCGGTGTTCATCGGGCGGGCGGGGCCAGTTCGGTCCTGAGACTGTCGGGAGCGCCCTCATAGCGCGCGAGCATCGCCCGGCCCAGGGCCGCGGCCTCGGCGGCGCGGCCGGTGCGGTGGAGGGCGATGATCTCGCCGCGCAGGGCTTCCCAGAACAGCGCCGGGGCGGCGTCGCCCTCGGCGAGGTCGGCGGCGAAGCCGCGGCGGACGGCGGCGAAGGCGCGTTCGGCGCGGTGCGGGCGGGCGGGTTCCTGCAATTCGAGCAGGCCGAGGGCGAAGCCGGCGCCGCGCAGCGCCGGGCTCGCCGCCGGAGCGAACCCGTCGAAGGCGGGCTCGACGCGGCGGCGCAGCCGGTCCGCCGCCGCGAAATCGCCTTCATGGACGGCGCTGACGAAGCGGCCGACGGCGAGGCCGGCGAGCCGGCCGGGATCGGCGCCCTCGGCATCCAGCCGGTCGAGCAGGTCGGCGAGGGCGGCGGTGTCGCCGGCGGCGGCGGCGCAGCCGGCCCGTGCCGCGAGCAGCTCGATCCGCGCCGCCGGGGCGAGGGCGGCTTCGTCGACCGGGGCGAGCAGGCGGGCGGCCTCGTCCGGCCGGCCGAGATGCAGCAGGCGGAGCGCGGCCTGGACCAGCGCGTCGCCGCGCGCGGCGGTGTCGAGATGCGGCAGGCCGTCGAGCAGGGCGGGCAGGATCGCGGGGTCGCCGGCGACGAGGGCGAGGGCGATCAGGGCGATCGCGGCGTCGTGCCCGTCGGCATCGCCGGCGGCGGCCCAGTCGGCGATCGGGGCGGACTCGGCGAGGGCGATGGCCTCGTCGTAGCGGGCGCGGTTGACCAGGGTGACGAAGGCGCCGAGCGTGATCTGCCGGCGGCGCTCGGGCGCGAGCGGCACCGCGGCGATGCGGGCGGGCGCGCGGGCGGGATCGCCGGTGACGAGGTCGAGGATGGCGAGCGCGGTCAGCGCGTCGGCCGCGGCGGGATCGTTCCCGCCGCCGCTCGCGGCCAGCGCCTCGATCCCGGCGGCCTCGGCATAGGTCGCGGCGTCGGCGTAGCGGCCGGCGTTCACGAGGCGGCAGAACCCGTCGATCAGCATGTCCCGCTGCGCCGCCGGACCGAGGGCGAGGCCGGCGATGCGGGCGGGAACGTCCGCCGGGTCGCCGGTCGCGAGGTCGAGCAGGGCGAGGGCGAGGCGGGTGTCGCGGCCGATCGCGTCGTCGCGGGCGACGGCGTGGCTGACGATGTTCTCGGCATCGGCCATCGCCACCGCCTCGTCGTGGCGGCCGGCGGCGACGAGGCGGGTGAAGGCGGTGAGCACCGCCTCGACCCGGCGCCGCGCGTCGATCCGCAGCGGGCGGAGCAGGAGCGGGATCTCGGCCGGGTCGGCATGGCGGGCGATGGCGCCGGCGAGGGCGTTCGAGGCGTCGGTGCCGAGCGCGTCGGTGCGGCCGGCGCAGAGCGGGGCGGCGCGGTGCAGCAGCGGGACGAGGGCGGCTTCCTCGCCGTCGTTCGACAGGCGGACGACGGCGCCGAGCAGGAGGGGCGCGCCGGGGCTGGAGGGGGCGTCGGCGCCGAGGCGCTCGGCGAGGGCGATGGCGCGGCGCGGGTCGCCGCCCGGGCCAAGGGCGAGCTGGCCGAGCACGATCAGCGCGTCCCGCCGCGTGACGTGCGGCAGGTCGGGGCCGGGTTCGGCGAGGCCTTCCGCCTGCATCAGCGCGCGGGCGCGCTCCGGCGCGCCGGCATTCACCAGTTCGATCACGCCGCGCCAGAGCACGTCGCGCCGTTCGGCCTCCGGCGCGGCGCGGCTGGCGAGGGCGGCGAAGCGGAGCGGGGTTTCGGGGGCGGCGACGCGGGCGGCCTCGAGCGCGGCCTCGGCGGCGGCGCGGAAGGCGAGCTGGGTGGCCAGCGCGTCGTTCAGGGTGAGGCGGGCGAGGGCCGCGTGCAGGGCGGCGGCGGCATCGCCGGCGAGGGCGAAGACGGCGCCGGCGCGCGGCCGCGTGGCCGGGGCGGCGCGCAGGCGGCTGGCCTCGGCGTGCAGGATCATGCCGAGATTGAGCGGCATCACCTCGTTCAGCCGGGCGAGGGGCAGGCTCATCCAGTCCGCCGGGATCGCCTCCAGCGCGTCGGGCTCGAAGCCGTAGCGGGCGCGGATGGCCGGCCAGAGGTGGGAGCGGGCGGCGGCGGCGGCCGGCCAGTCGAGATCGACCGCCGCCTCGAACAGGGCGCGGGCGGCGAAGCCGAGGCCGGGATCGGAGACCGGATCGAGGGCGCGGGCGCGATCGGCCAGCCAGGCGCGGAAGCGCGGGCGCTGGGCGGCATCGTCCTCGGCCAGCGCGCCGCGGGTGGCGCCGGCATAGGCGACCAGGGTGAAGCCCTCGCGGCCGACGCGGACATTGGCGAAGCCGGCGGATTCGAGCAGGCGGCGCAGGCTCGCCTCGGTCTGGAAGACCATGTGGATGCCGGGGGCGAGGAGCTGGGCGAGGTCGGTTTCCGGGGTGGCGCGGTCGATCGCCGCGCCGTCCGGCGTGGTGAGCAGGAGGATGCCGTCCGGCGCCAGGCGGGCGCGCAGCTCGGCGAGCAGGGCGGCGGGGCGCTGGACGTGCTCGATCACCTCGGTCGCGGCGATGACGTCCCATGGCGCGGCATCGGGCAGGGCGTCGGGGAAATAGCCGTCGATGATGTCGAGGCCGAGATCGGCGGCGCCGACGCGGGCCATCGGCGAGGGGTCGATGCCGAGGCAGGTCCAGCCCATCGCGTGGCGGGCGAAATCGAGGCCGAACCCGTAGCCGCAGCCGATTTCGAGGCAGCGCGTGCCGGGCTTGCGGGCGATGCGGCCGAGCAGGCGGGTGATGGCGACGAGGCCGGCGCCGTGCTGGATGTGGAACTGGTGCCAGCCCCAGTCCATCACGTCGGGGTCGCCATAGTTGGGGACGCGCAGCGGCGGGTAGAAGCGGGCGGTGCAGGCGGGGCAGGCGAGCACCGGCTTGCGGTCGCCGCGGGGCAGCTTGGGCGCGGTCCAGGCGACGTCGAGCAGGCGGGGCTTGGGGCCTTCGGCGCCGCAGTTCGGGCAGACGAGATCCTGCGGCGCCGCCGGCGCGTCCGGCCAGTGGACGCGGATCGCCGGGGCGGTGGCGGGCTGGGGGGGGCTGGTCGTCATCTCCGGCAGATGGGCGCGCGCCGGTTACGCGAACAGGGCCGGGACGCGGGCGCGGAGGGCGGCGTCCAGCTCCGCGCGGCGGGCCCAGAGGGCGCGGTACCAGTCGGTCCGGGCGCGGACCTGGTAGGCGAGCATCCGGTTCGCGGCGACCTCGGCGCGGGCGGAATCGGCGAGGCGGCGGGCGGCCTCGGGATAGGCGAGCAGGCGGAGGAGCTGCATGCGCAGATGGTCGGGCGAGGTGAAGATCAGGCCGGTCTCGCCGTCGCGCAGCGAGTCGCCATAGACCACCGGGCTCGCCAGGGGAACGACGCGGGCGGCGCCGGCCTCGATGTATTTCAGGTCGGACTTGGCGCGGTTGAAGGGCGTGTCGGCCAGCGGCATGAAGCTGATCTCGCAGCCGGCGAGGCGGCTGCGATAGGTCGCGTAGTCGGAGATCGGCACGAATTCCTTGTTCGGCGTCTCCAGCGCGTCGAAGAAGGCGCGGTCGTGCATGACGAGCAGGTGCAGGCGCGGGCCGACGGCGCGCAGCACCTCGTTCAGCACGGGCATGAAGGGCGCCCAGTCCTCCTCGCGGTTGAGGGCGCCGAAGAACAGGGTCAGGCGGTCGGGGTTGGCGAAGTTGGCCGGCGGGTCGAGCGCGCGGATCGCGTTGGGGAAGACCGCGACCTCGGGATTCCAGGCGGCGAGGGTGGCGGCGAGCGGCTCGGTGCTGGTCTGGATCGCGTGGACGCCGGTGAAGGAGAGCAGCTCGGCGACATCGATGCCGCGGGCGGCGAGGAAATCGGGGTGGTCGTCGAACTCGGTGACGACGAGGAAGCCGCGATCGATCAGCGCGCGCAGGCGGGCGCGGCCGGAGTCGCCGACCAGCAGCGGGCGGTGCAGCACGGCGATGTGCGGCGCGCCCTCGATCATCGGGGCGATCTCGGCTTCCTGGCGGACGACGCTGAAGACGGTGGGGTCGCTCGCCAGCGCCGCCGCCGGCTCGATGACGCGGACATCGGAGACGCCGCCCTGCGGCGGCAGCATGGTGGAGGCGACGACCAGGCGCTCGCGCGGGGCGAGGCTGGCGCGCCAGACGAACTGCACGGGGGTGGCGCGGCCGAGATATTCCGCCGGATCGACGCCGATCGCGGCGAGGCCGGGGCGCATCGCCTCGACGAAGCGGGCGGCGGCGGCGGCATCGCTCGGGCGGGAGCGGACGTCGCACGGGGTGAGGCCGGCGCGTTCGAGCAGGGCGCGCATGGTGCGCGGGGTGAAGAAGCGCAGATGCGTGCGGTCGAGCAGGCCGCGCTCGTCATAGTCGAACCGGCCGGCGAACAGCCGGTAGGCGATGCTCCAGTGCTCGACATTGGGGAAGCAGACGACCACCGCGCCGCCGGGGTTGAGGTGGCGGACATGGCGGGCGAGCACGGCCCAGGGATCGGCCAGGTGTTCCAGCACGTCGCCATAGACCAGGACGTCGACGCCGCCGGAGAGGTCGAAGGGCAGGTCCTCGGCCTGGATGTCGCAGCGGGCGACCTCGGTGAGGCGGGTGCGGGCGATGGCGAGCGCCGCCTCGTCGGTATCGATGCCGAGCACGCGGGCGGCGGGGTTGAGGCGGAGATAGGCGGCGCCGAGCGCGCCGCCGCTGCAGCCGATGTCGATCACCGTCCGCGCGTCCAGCGGAATGGCGGCGAGCAGCTCGGGATTGGCGAAGTCGGGGTAGGCGCCGGCCATGGCGAGTTCGGGCGGCGCGTCGCCGGCCGTGGCGCCGGCGGTCAATTCATCCATCGGAAAACTCCCTGTCCTGCTCAAAATCCTGCTCAAATTCAGGGTTCGCGGCCAATTGCGAAACGCTGCCGCGACCCACGCCATGATACACGAAACCGGCGGCGCGAATCGCCGCCGGGTCGAAAATGTTGCGCAGGTCGACGATCAGCCGGCCCTGCATCCGCGCCGCGAGCCAGGCCGGGGCCAGGGCGCGGAACTCGTTCCATTCGGTGACGGCGACCAGCACCGCCGCCCCCTCGATCGCCGCCTCGGCGGTTTCGGCATAGCGCACCGCGGCGGGCAGCAGGGGTTTCGCCGCCGCCATCGCCGCCGGATCATAGGCGATGATGTCGGCGCCGTCATCCGCGAGCGCCTCGATCAGCGGGATCGCCGGGGAATCGCGCATGTCGTCGGTCTCGGGCTTGAAGGCGAGGCCGAGCACGGCGACGCGCATGCCGCGCACCGAGCCGCCGGCGGCATCGAGCACGCGGCGGCCGAGCCCGGCCTTGCGCGCGTCGTTCACCGCGACCACCGCCTCGGTCAGGCGGGAGGGGGCGCGGGCGTCCTGGGCGATGCGGGCGAGGGCGAGCGTGTCCTTGGGGAAGCAGGAGCCGCCGAAGCCGGGGCCGGGGTGGAGGAACTTGGCGCCGATCCGCCGGTCGAGCCCCATGCCGCGGGCGACGCCGTGCACGTCCGCCCCCACCGCCTCGCAGAGATCGGCCATCTCGTTGATGAAGGTGACCTTCATCGCGAGGAAGGCGTTGGCGGCGTATTTGATGAGTTCGGCGGTCTCGAGCCCGGTGATCAGGATCGGCGTCTCGATCAGGTTGAGCGGGCGGTAGAGGGCGCGCAGCACCTCGCGGGCGCGCTCGGTCTCGGCGCCGACGACGACGCGGTCCGGCCGCATGAAGTCGCCGATCGCGCTGCCCTCGCGCAGGAATTCCGGATTCGAGGCGACGTCGATCGCAAGGTCGGGGCGGCGGGCGGCGGCGAGGGCGGCGAGGCGGCGGCCGGTGCCGACCGGGACGGTGGATTTGGTGACCAGCACCGTCGGGTGGTCGAGTGCCGCCAGCACCTGCTCGGCGGCGGCGAAGACATAGGACAGGTCGGCATGGCCGCCGCCGCGCCGCGAGGGGGTTCCGACGGCGATGAACACCGCCTCGGCCCCGGCGATCGCCTCCTCGATGCGGCCGGTGAAGCCGAGACGGCCGGCGGCGCGGTTGCGCTCGACCAGCGGATCGAGCCCCGGCTCGTAGATCGGGATCTCGCCGCGGCGCAGGCGGTCGAGCCGCGCGGGGTCGGTTTCCGCGACCATCACGCTGACGCCGAATTCGGCGAAGCACGCCGCCGACACCAGGCCGACATAGCCGCCGCCGATGATCGCGATCTTCAACACGTTCAGCTCCTCTAACTCGCCTCGGGGATGTTCTGGCAATCATGCGGGCGCGAGGCAATAGGCGCCCGCGCGGGGATCAGGGTGGCGTCGCGTCGCGCTCCCAGTAGGGCGGGGCGCCGAGATGGGCGGCGAAGCCGTCGATGAAGGCGCGGACCTTGGGCGGGACCACGCGCTTGGGCGGGTAGACCGCCCAGATGAAGCGCTCGCCGGGCCAGAACATCGCCTGGTGGTCGGGCAGTAGGCGGACCAGCTCGCCGGCGCGCAGCGCGGCGCCGGCGACCCAGAAGGGCAGCAGCGCCGCGCCGAGCCCGGCGCGGGCGGCGGCGAGCAGGGCCTCGCTGTCGTTCAGGCGGAGGCGGCCGGTGAGGGGCATGTCGTGCCGGTGTCCGCCCGGATCGGTCAGCAGCCAACGGTCGTGCGGCTGCAGCGCGAAAAGGAGGTGCGGCAGGCGGGCGAGATCGTCCGGCGTGGCGACCGGGCCGTGCCGGGCGAGCAGGGCGGGGGCGGCGCAGAGGACCCGGCGGTGCGGCGCGAGCTTGCGGGCGATCAGCCGGCTTTCCTCCAGCGCGCCGATGCGGATGGCGAGATCGGTGCCGGAATCGATGATGTCGACCACCGAATCGCTCAGGGTGAGGTCGATGCGGATGTCCGGCCAGGCGGCGGCGAAGCCGGGCAGGAAGGGCATGACGTGCAGCCGGCCGAAGGCGGAGGGGACGTTGAGGCGCAGCAGGCCCTGCGGCCGGGCGTTGAGATCGGCGGCGACGGCGCGGGCCTCGTCGAGCTCGGCGAGCACGCGGCGGGCGCGTTCGAGAAAGGCGAAGCCGACCTCGGTGAGATGCAGCTTGCGGGTCGAGCGGTTGAACAGCGCGGCGCCGAGCTCGGCCTCGAGGGCGGCGATGGCGCGCGAGACCGAGGAGGGCGGCAGCCGGGCCTCGCGCGCGGCGCCGGAGAAGCTGCCGAGCTCGGCGGCGCGGACGAAGGCGCGGAGGCGGGCGAGTTCATCCATCGGGCGGGCTTGTGCTGGCGGGACAAAAATGAATTGCGATTTCTGCTTCTACAGCACGGGCGGCGGTGGGCGCAAATGGGATCGGGCGATGAGGAGAGAGGGACATGCGCCGGATTTCGGAATTTCGGACGACAGGGGTGGCGACGGCGGTGCGGCTTGCGGCGGGGTTCGCGGTGGTGCTCGGCTGCCTTGCGGCAGGCGGCGCCGTGGCGCCGCTGCTGCCGGTGAAGCTGCCGGGGGCGCTGGTGGGCATGGTGATGCTGGCGGCGCTGCTTGCCGCGCATCGCGGGCGGGCGGCCGTCGCGGCCGGCGAGGCGGGGGCGCTGCTGCTGCGGCGCTATGCGCTGTTCTTCGTGCCGGCGGGCGTGGGGGTGATGACCGGTGCCGGCGCGCTGCGGGCGGCCTGGCCGGCGGTGGCGGCGGCGCTGGTCGTCTCCTCGCTGCTGGCGCTGGCGGTGACGGGGCTGACGATGCGGCTGCTGCTCGGGTCGCGGGCTTCGGCGCCGCGGGCGGCGTTGCCGGCGGCGGGCGGCCATGAGTGAGATGTGGAGCGGCGCGCTGCCGGGAATCGGGTTCGCCGCCGGCACGGTGCTGGCCTTCGAGGCGGCGCTGCGGCTGGCGCGGCTTGTGCGGCATCCGGCGCTGAACCCCACTCTCGTGGCGATTCTCGCGGTGATGGCGGGGCTGGTGGCGGGGCACGTGCCCTACGCGGCCTATGCGCGCGGGGCGGCGCCGGTTTCCTGGCTGCTCGGGCCGGCGACGGTGGCGCTGGGCGTGCCGCTGGCGCGCAATCTCGGCGCGATCGCGCGGGACAGCCTGGCGGTTCTGGTCTCGCTCGCCGCCGGCGCGCTGACCGCGGCGATCGCCGGGCCGCTGGTGCTGGCGGCGTGCGGCGGCAGCGGCGCGCTGGGGCTGGCGATGGCGCCGAAGGCGGCGACGACGCCGATCGCGATGGCGGTGGCGCGGGAGATCGGCGCCGCGCCACCGCTCGCCGCGGTGTTCGCGATCGCCGGCGGGGTGATCGTGGCGATCGCGGCGCGGCCGTTGCTGGGCTGGCTCGGGATCGAGGATCATCGGGCCTTCGGCCTCGCGGCCGGGGTGGCGGGCAGCGGGATCGGCGCCGCGGAAGCGGTGGCGCGCGATGCGGAGGCGGGCGCCTACGCGGCGCTCGGCGTCGGGCTGACGGCGGTGGCGACCGCGCTGGTCGTGCCGGCGCTGGCGGCGCTCGGGGTGGTCTGACCGGCGCGGAGGGCATCGCGGGGCGGACCGGACCCCGCGGCCAGCGCCGCGGCCCGGGGCGGCGGTGGGCCGCGCCGGGCTTGCCGGTGGCGATCTGCGGGTTCGGGCCGGGCGGCGATGCCGTCCCGGACGATCAGCGTCACGCGGGCCGGGCCGGCCTTCCGCCTGAACGCAGTCCCCGCAGCCCGCCGCGGATTGCCGGCGCCGAGCGGGCGCCCAGGAATCCGATGATCGCGGTGCCGAGCAGGAGAAGGGAAGACGGCTCGGGCACGTTGACCGGGGTGGGACCGGGACCGGGGCCGGGGCTCGGCACGCCGCCGGTATGGCCGTTCACGGGCGGCGGGTTGGGGGCCCCGGGGACGGGCGGCAGGCCGGTATCCACCGCGGGTATGAAGGACGGCATGGGTTGGGAGAGAATGCCCGGATTCGGGATCTGATCGGTCACGCCCTGAGGGGCGATATACGGACTCGGGTTGCTCACGCCGCCGACCGGTGTCATCGGCATGGCGACCGGACCCGGGGCACCGGCGATGACGGGCGGCGCCCCGACCGGATGCGGCGGGCGCGGATCCGCGTGACCGGCCAGCGTGAATGCCGCTCCCAGAACGCAGGCGGTGCCGACGACCGCATGAGGGAGTGCCAGCCATGCGGCCCGCGAACCGTGCCAGGGCACCCATCTGCATTGGAGGCGATTCCAAATTTTCATACACGAAATTCCAAAATGCCGTAAAAAAACTATAAAAACTGCCCAAATATCGCTTATCGCGATTCTTGCTGTTTGGCAATATTTCATTAAGAATTTGATCCGCGGCTCCAGCGCCACGGTCAGGCGCGTCGAAGCCCGCCGATCCGGTTGATCAAAAAATCTCTCGCAATCAGAAAGTTATGGGCTGGATCGCAGGTAGGCCACGGCGTGTCCGGCGTTGGAGGGGCGGGGCGCGGCGCCATGAGGGCCGGAGGCGGTGGCCTCGGGCCCCGCGGGGCGGATCAGCTCGCGCCGCGATCCTTCAGCAGGTCGCGGATTTCGGTGAGGAGAAGTTCGGTCGGCGTCGGCGCCGGGGGGGCGGAAGGGGCCGGTTCCGGCGCCTTGTGCAGCTTGCTGATCAGGCGGACCATCCAGAAGATCGCGAAGCCGACGATCAGGAAGTTGAACAGCGTGTTGACGAAGGCGCCGTAGTTCAGCGTGACGGCGCCGGCCTTCTTCGCCGCGGCGAGGGTGGGCTCGGCCGCGCCCTTGAGCGTGATGAAATGGTTCGAGAAATCGACCCCGCCGGTCAGCAGGCCGATGACCGGGTTGATGATGTCGGCGACGAAACTCTTGACGATATTGGAAAACGCGGCGCCGATGACCACGGCGACGGCCAGATCGACCACGTTGCCGCGCATCAGGAAGGCCTTGAAGTCATCGACCCAGGCGGGCCGTTTTGGCTTGAACGACTCTGACATCGAATGCTCCCGTCGTGAAAAACGCCCGTTTTGGGGCGAGTGGCCTGGCATGACCGTTGGCCGGTCACGCTGGCGTGCGCGGAGGCTAGCCGGGTTTGCGCGCCGGGGCCAGCCCGATTGCGAGCCGGCGCGCCGCCCAGCGCCCGGCTTCGGCGACGACGGGATCGTCATCGGCGGCGAGGCGCGCGGCGGCGGGGGCGAGTGCGGGATCGGCCGAATTGCCGATGGCGATGGCGACGTTGCGGGCGAGGCGGGCGCGGCCGATGCGCTTGATCGGGCTGCCGGCGAACAGGGCGCGGAAGCCAGCATCGTCGAGGGCGGCGAGATCGGCGAGGCGGGGGGCGAGGAGGTCGTCGCGCGCGGCGAGTTTCTGCTCGCGCCCGGCGGCGGCGAACTTGTTCCAGGGACAGGCGGCGAGACAGTCGTCGCAGCCATAGATGCGGTTGCCGATGGCGGGACGGAACTCCTCCGGGATCGGGCCCTTGTGCTCGATGGTGAGGTAGGAAATGCAGCGCCTGGCATCGAGCCGGTAGGGGGCGGGGAAGGCATCGGTCGGGCAGGCGGCCTGGCAGGCGGTGCAGGTGCCGCAGCGGTCGGGGTGCGGCGGATCGGGCGGCAGGGCCAGCGTCGTCATGATCTCGCCGAGCAGGAGCCACGAGCCGTGGCGGCGGGAGACGAGGTTGGTGTGCTTGCCCTGCCAGCCGAGCCCGGCGGCGGCGGCCAGCGGCTTTTCCATCACCGGCGCGGTGTCGACGAAGACCTTCACTCCTTCGCCGCGCGCGGCGATGAACTGGGCGAGGTGCTTCAGCCGGCCCTTGATGATGTCGTGATAGTCGCGGTTGCGGGCATAGACCGAGATGTTGCCGCGATCGGGGCGGGAGAGGGTCGCGAGCGGGTCGCCATCGGGGGCGTAGGACAGGCCGAGGGAGATGACGCTGACCGCCTCCGGCCAGAGCGAAGCGGGGTCGGCCCGCTGGGCGGCGCGATCCTCCATCCAGCCCATCGTGCCGTGATGGCCGGCGGCGAGATGGGCGCGGAGATTGTCGCGGACGCTCTCGGGCAGGCGGGCGCGGGCGATGCCGATCGCATCGAAGCCGAGAGCGGCGGCGCGGGCGGCGATGGCGGCGCGGAGATCCGCCTCAGCCACGGCCGCGATAGGGCGGCACGCCCTGGTCGGGCAGGTAGGCGCCCTCGGGCGGGGCGCCGGTCTGCCAGAACACGTCGATCGGGATGCCGCCGCGCGGATACCAGTAGGCGCCGATGCGCAGCCAGCGCGGGGCGAGCAGGTCGACCAGGCGCTCTGCGATCATCAGCGTGCAGGCCTCGTGAAAGGCGCCGTGGTTGCGGAAGCTGCCGAGATAGAGCTTGAGCGACTTGCTCTCCACGATCCACGAATCGGGGATGTAGTCGATCACGACATGGGCGAAATCGGGCTGGCCGGTGATCGGGCAGAGCGAGGTGAATTCGGGGCAGGTGAAGCGCACCACGTAGTTCTTCCCCCGGGACGGGGCGGCGACGCGTTCGAGCACCGCGGCCTCGGGCGAGTCCGGCATGCGGCTCTCGCGGCCGAGCTGTTGCAGCGCGTCATAGCGTGTGTCGGTCATCGCCCTGGCTCCATGCGTCGCGGGTGGCGGCGGCGTAGGCGGCGAAGCGTCCGGCCTCGATCGCCTCGCGCGCGCCGCGCATCACCGTCTGGTAATAGCTCAGATTGTGGGTGGTCAGCAGCATCGGGCCGAGCATTTCGTCGCAGCGGAAGAGATGGTGCAGGTAGGCGCGGCTGTGGCGCGCGCAGGCGAGGCAGGGACAGGCCGGGTCGAGCGGGCGGTCCTCGGCGGCGAAGCGGGCGTTGCGCAGGTTGAGGATGCCGCGCGAGGTGAAGGCGCGGCCGGTGCGGCCGGCGCGGGTGGGCATCACGCAGTCGAACATGTCGACGCCGCGGGCGATGCTGCCGAGCAGGTCGTCCGGCGTGCCGACGCCCATGAGGTAGCGCGGGCGGTCGGTGGGCAGCAGGGGGGTGGTGACGTCCAGCGTGTCGAACATCGCCTGCTGGCCCTCGCCGACCGCGAGGCCGCCGATCGCGTAGCCCTCGAAGCCGAGGCCGGTGAGGGCGGCGGCGGATTCGGCGCGGAGATCGGCGAAGACGCTGCCCTGGACGATGCCGAACTGGCCATAGCCGGGGCGCGGTTCGAAGGCCGCGCGGGAGCGTTCCGCCCAGCGCATCGACAGGCGCATCGAGGCGGCGGCCTGCTCGTGCGTGGCGGGGAAGGGCGTGCACTCGTCGAAGGCCATGGTGATGGTCGCGTCGAGCGCGTTCTGGATCGCGGTCGAGGATTCGGGGGTGAGGTGGTGGGCGGAGCCGTCGAGATGCGAGCGGAAGGTGACGCCGACCTCGTCGATCTTGCGGAGCTTGGCCAGCGACATGACCTGGAAGCCGCCGGAATCGGTGAGGATGATGCCGGGCCAGTCCATCATCCGGTGCAGCCCGCCAAGGGCGCGGACGCGCTCGGCGCCGGGGCGGAGCATCAGGTGATAGGTGTTGCCGAGGACGATCTCGGTGCCGGTGGCGCGGACGGCGTCCGCCGTCATCGCCTTCACCGTGCCGGCGGTGCCGACCGCCATGAAGGCGGGGGTTTCGGCGGTGCCGTGGGCGGTGACCAGGCGGCCGCGGCGGGCGGCGCCGTCCTGCCCGAGATTGTGGAAGGCGAAGCCGGTCATGCGCGCTCCAGCAGCGAGGCGTCGCCGTAGGAATAGAACCGGTAGCCCCGTGCTATGGCGTGGGCATAGGCGGCGCGCATGCGCTCCACCCCGGCGAAGGCGGCGACCAGCATCAGCAGGGTGGATTTCGGCAGGTGGAAATTGGTCATCAGCCGGTCGACCAGCTTGAAGCGGTAGCCGGGGGTGATGAAGAGCTCGGTCTCGCCGTGCCAGGGGGCGAGCGTGCCGTCATCGCCGGCCGCGGTCTCCAGCACGCGCAGGCTGGTGGTGCCGACGGCGACGATGCGCCCGCCCCGCGCGCGGGTGGCGTTGACCAGGGCGGCGGTCTCCGGGCCGATCAGGCCGCGCTCGGCGTGGAGCTTGTGGCGTTCGAGCTGGTCCTCGCGCACCGGCAGGAAGGTGCCGGCGCCGACATGCAGCGTGACGGTGGCGAGGCCGACGCCGCGCGCGGCGAGGGCGGCGAGGACGGTTTCGGTGAAATGCAGCCCGGCGGTGGGGGCGGCGACGGCGCCCTCCTCGGCGGCGAACATGGTCTGGTAGTCCTGCCGGTCCTGTTCGGAGATGCCGGCGGGGCGGGGGATGTAGGGCGGCAGGGCGAGGCTCGCCGCGCGGTCGAGCATGGCGCGGAAGGTCTCGGCGTCGCAGTCGAAGCGCAGGGTCGCCGAGCCGTCGGGCGCGCGGTCGATCACCTCGGCGGCGATGCCGCCGGCGCCGTCGATCGCGATGGTCTCGCCGGGGCGGGCGCGGCGGGCGTTGCGCAGCAGGACGCGCCAGGTGCCGTCGGCCAGCGGGCGGTCGAGGGTGATGCCGATCCGCGCGTCGCCGCGCCGCCCGGTGAGCTGGGCGGGGATGACGCGGGTGTCGTTGACCACCAGCAGGTCGCCGGGGGCGAGCAGGGCGGGCAGGTCGAGGATGGTGCGGTCGTCGAGCCCGTCGCCGCGGACATGCAGCAGGCGCGCGGCGTGGCGCGGCCGCGCCGGTTCGGCCGCGATGCGCTCGGGCGGCAGGTGATAGTCGAAATCAGCGAGGTTCATTCTTCGAGGTAGCTCGAAATCTCGACCAGGTTGCCGTCCGGATCGCGGCAGTAGACCGAGCGCATGGCGCCGAGCGCGCCGATTTTCGGCGCCGGTCCCTCGACGATGTCCACCCCCTGGGCCTGGAGGTGGTTCACCACGAAGTCGGTGCCGAGGGCGGTGACGAAGCAGATGTCGAGCGCGCTGGGGGCGGGTTTCGCCGCCTGCGGGCCGGACTCGCGCCCGGCCTGGTGCAGGTTCAGCTTCTGCGCGCCGAAGCGCAGGGCGATCCGGCGCTCGGCGCCGAATTCCTCGCGCTCCATGCCGAGGACGCGCTCGTACCAGTCGGCCGTCCTGTCGACGTCGGAGCAGGTCAGCACGACATGGTCGATCCGGTCGACGGTGAACTTCATGGCCGGCTCAGGCGAGGTCGGCGAAGAAGTCGTTGCCCTTGTCGTCGACCACAATGAAGGCGGGGAAGTTCTCGACCTCGATGCGCCAGACCGCTTCCATGCCGAGTTCGGGGTATTCCAGCACCTCGACCTTGCGGATGTTGTCGCGGGCGAGCACGGCGGCGGGGCCGCCGATGGAGCCGAGATAGAAGCCGCCATGCGCCTTGCAGGCGTCGCGCACGGCGCGCGAGCGGTTGCCCTTGGCCAGCATCACCAGCGAGCCGCCGGCGGCCTGGAACTCTTCGACATAGCTGTCCATCCGCCCGGCGGTGGTGGGGCCGAAGCTGCCGGTGGCCATGCCCTCGGGCGTTTTCGCGGGGCCGGCGTAGTAGACCGGGTGGTTCTTGATGTAGTCGGGCAGGCCCTCGCCGCGGTCGAGCCGTTCCTTCAGCTTGGCGTGGGCGATGTCGCGCGCCACGACGATCGGGCCGGTGAGGGCGACGCGGGTCTTGACCGGGTGTTTCGAAAGCTCGGCGAGGATGTCCGCCATCGGGCGGTTGAGGTCGATCTGCACCACGTCGCCGCCGAGATGGGTGTCGGTGACCTCGGGGAGGTATTTCGCCGGATCGGTTTCGAGCTGTTCGAGGAAGACGCCTTCCTTGGTGATCTTGGCGCGGATCTGCCGGTCCGCCGAGCAGGAGACGCCGATGCCGACGGGCAGCGAGGCGCCATGGCGGGGCAGGCGGACCACCCGGACGTCGTGGCAGAAATACTTGCCGCCGAACTGCGCGCCGATGCCGAGCCGGCGGGTCATTTCCAGGATCTGCCGCTCAAGCTCGAGGTCGCGGAAGGCGTGGCCGGTGGGCGAGCCCTGGGTGGGCAGCGAGTCGAGCCAGCGGGTGGAGGCGAGCTTGACCGTCTTCATCGTGGTCTCGGCCGAGGTGCCGCCGATGACGATGGCGAGGTGATAGGGCGGGCAGGCGGCTGTTCCGAGGGTTTTTACTTTGGTTTCAATGAATTCGAGAAGTTTCTTCGGATTCAGGATCGCCCGCGTTTCCTGATACAGGAAGCTCTTGTTGGCGGAGCCGCCGCCCTTGGCGACGAACATCAGTTCGAATTCCTCGGCATGGGCCTCGCCGGGGGCGGCCATGATGTCGCACTGGACCGGCAGGTTGGTGCCGGTGTTCCGCTCCTCGTACATCGAGAGCGGCGCCATCTGCGAGTAGCGCAGGTTGGTCTCGGTGTAGGTGCGGTAGACGCCGTGGGAGAAGGCCTCCTCCTCGTCGCCCTCGACCCAGACGCGCTGGCCCTTCTTGCCGAAGACGATGGCGGTGCCGGTGTCCTGGCACATCGGCAGGATGCCGCCGGCGGCGATGTTGGCGTTCTTGAGGAATTCCATCGCCACGTAGCGGTCGTTCTCCGAGGCCTCGGGATCGTCGAGGATCGCGCGGAGCTGGCGCAGATGGCCGGGGCGCAGCAGGTGGGAGACGTCGTGGAACGCCTGGAAGGCGAGGGCGGAGAGGGTTTCCGGGGCGATCCGCAGGATGGTCCTGCCCGCCGCCTCGATGGTGGCGACGCCGCCGAGATCGAGCCTGCGCCAGGGCGTGTCGTCATGGCCCAGGGGGAACATGGTGCTGAAGGCGAAATCGGGCGTCTTCTTGGTGATCGCGTTCATGGCGGCTCTCCGGGCTCAGTCTTTGGCGGGCGGGCGGCGGCGGAAGGCGTCGAGGCTGACGACCTCGGCGGGGCCCTGCTCCGGTGGCGGCGGCGCGGGTTCGGGCGCGGCCGCGGGCGCTTCTTCCGGCGCTTCGGGGACGCGGGCGGCGAATTGCAGGCCGAAGCGCACCGCCGGGTCGGCGAAGGCGGTGATGGCGTCGAGCGGGATGTCGAGCGTCGCCGGCACGCCGCCGAAGGAGAGGCGGACCGAGAAGCGCTGCGCCTCGGCATCTACCGACAGGTCGCGGTACTGGTGCTGCAGGACGATGGTCATCTCGTCCGGATACTGGGCGCGCAGCCGGTCGGGCATGATCACGCCGGGATGGGCGGTGGCGAAGGTGATGTAGAAGTGATGCTCGCCCGGCATGCCCTCGCGCGACGCATGGTCGAGCGCGCGCAGCACCACGAGGCGGAGCGCGTCCTCGGTCCATTCGTCGTAGGGCAGGAGGCTTTCGGGGATCGGCGTGTCGTCGTCTTCGGCCATGTCGTCGAATTCACCTTGCAGTCGTCATGCGTGCGGGCCGGCAGCGGCGCCGGCGGCTTGTCAGCGGGACTGTCGCTCGTAATGGCGGTAATATTTTTCGGTCACAAGATCCGTCTGCACGACGACGGCTATGTCCGTCGTGTTGAACTGCCAGTCGATCACCGCGCCGTCGCCGACGAAGCCGCCGAGGCGGAGATAGCCCTTGATCAGCGGCGGCAGCTCGGCGAGGACCTGGCGGGCGTCGTATTCGTCGGCGCCGAGGCGGCACATCTCGACATAGCGCGCCTCCAGCGCGCGCGGGCGGATGTGCGCCGGGGCGAGGTGGTGGGCGTGCAGGTAGGAGAGCGCCGGCGCCAGATCGTCGAGATCGGTGCCGTGCAGGCTGGCGCAGCCGAACATCAGCTCGATCCCGTGCTGGAACACATAGGCGGCGATGCCGCGCCAGAGCAGCTGCATGACGGCGCGGGAGCGGTGCGCCTGGTCGACGCAGGAGCGGCCGAGCTCGAGCAGGCGGCTGGAGAAGCGTTCGAGCGGCGCGATGTCGTATTCGTCGGCCGAATAGAAATGGCTGCCTTGGGGCAGGGCGTCCTGCCGGATCAGCCGGTAGGTGCCGACGACGCCGCGGGCATCGTCGGCGATGTCGTGATCGATCACGAGGAGATGATCGGCGATCGCATCGAAGGCGTCCTGGTCGCGGCCGGAGGCGAGGGTCGCGGCGTCAGGATGGGCGCCGAGCTCGTCGTAGAAGATGCGGAAGCGAAGGGCCTGGGCGGCGTCGAGCTCGGCCGCGGTCGCGGCGAGGCGGACGCCGAGATTGCCGACCCGGATTTCCGGAAAGGCCAGCAGGCTGTCCATCGGGCGTTCGGCCGTCATGGTCCGGCCGCCTCGCCGGCGGGCTCCGGCGCGCGCGCGGCGGTGCCGAGGCGGCGGCCGAACAGCTCGATCTTGAGGGAAACGAGTTCGAACCCGTGGCGGGCGGCCACCTTGCGCATGAGAAGTTCGGTCTCCGGCTCGTCGAATTCGATCACCTGGCCGCTGTCCTGGTCGACCAGGTGAAAATGGTCGTGCTCGCCCGACATCTCGTAGCGCGCGCGGCGGCTGCCGAGGCTGCGGCGCTCGAGGATGCCGTGCTGCTCGAACAGGCGCACCGTGCGGTAGACGGTGGCAAGCGAGATCCGCGGGTCGAGGCGGTGGGCGAGGCGGTGCAGTTCGTCGACATCGGGGTGGCCGTTCACCTCGGACAGCACGCGCGCGATGACGCGCCGCGGGCCGGTCATCCTGAGCCCGTTTGCCACGCACAGACGCTCGATGCGGGTCTCCATCCGCTGCCTTGTGGACCATCTCGGCGGCGCGGTCCACCCCAATCCGCGCCCGAGGGCGGGGGCGCTAGGACAGGCGGCGGCGCGGGGTGTAGAAATTGCAGAAGCCGGCCGGCGCCACCGCGCCGCGCACCCGCCGGCAGGCGGCGCCGGCGGCGCGGAAATTGGCGCAGGTCGCGCAGCGCGCGCCGTTGCGGAAGGGATGCGGGACATAGCCGGCGGCATCCCGCGTGGCCTTCGGATGGGGGGCGCGCAGAACCCGGGCGGCGGCCAGGGCGAGGGCGCCGCAGAATGTTTCGAGCCAGTAGCGGCGGGGCCGGGGCGGAATCGTCGTCTCCCTGCGGATTGCGCGTCATGTTATCATTTCTAGGGCGGTCATGCACGCGAAAGTTGTGTTCCGATGGCGGCGGCGCCGCGCCGGGCGCGGCGGCTGCATCCAGATTGTCTCGGCGGCGGTAATGCCATAAGCAATGTTCGATGGCGCAGGATACGGAACGGTGACGTCGTCGCCCGGTGGGGCGGTTGCGGCGGATGAGGAGCTTGGCCGGTTGGTCGAGGCCTGCCAGGCGCAGGACGCGGCCGCGCTGCGCGAGCTTTACCGGCGCATGTCGCCGATGCTGATGGGGGTGGCGCTGCGGTTGCTGCGCGACCGGCCGCAGGCCGAGGAGGTCTTGCAGGAGGCGTTCCTGCAAGTGTGGCGGAATGCGGCCAGGTTCGACCGGGCGCGCGGATCGGCGAAGGCCTGGATGATCGGGATCGTGCGCTACCGCGCCCTCGACCGGATCGACAGCGAGCGGCGGCAGCCGGCGAATGGCGGCGAGATTCCCGATATCGCGGCGGAGATGCCGGTGGCGGTGGAGGACGGGCGGGCGCTGGCCGCCTGCCTCGGCGAACTGCCGGAACACTGGCGGCGCGCGGTCGTGCTGTCGTTTGTCGACGGGTATTCGCACAGCGAGATCGCCGAACGCACGGACACGCCGCTCGGCACGGTGAAGAGCTGGATTTCCCGGGCCCTCGGCGCGCTGAAAAGGTGTCTTGAGCGATGAGCGGGTCGATGGCGGACGACGGGCCGGACCGGGCGGGGCTTTACGTGCTGGGCCTGCTGCGCGGCGCGGAGCGGCGGGAGTTCGAGGCCGCGTGCGCGCGCGATCCGGCGCTGGCCGCCGAGGTGGCGGCGTGGGAGGAGCGGCTGCTGCCGCTGGCGCTCGCGGTGCCGCCGGTGGCGCCGGGGCCGGCTGTGTGGGCGGCGATCGAGCGCGCGACGAGCCCGCGCGCGGCCGCGCCGGCGCGGCGCAACCGGCTGCGGGAGATCTGGGACAATCTGTTCGTCTGGCGGGGCATCGCCCTGGCCGGCGCGGTGGCGGCGGCGCTGCTGCTCGTGCTGCCGCGCGGGGCGCCGGGGCCGGCGATGGTCGCGGTGCTGTCGGCGAAGTCGGGCCCGGTGTTCACCGTGGCGATGAAGACGAACGGCGCGCTGAACATCGCGCCGGTGGGGCATGCGGCGCCGCCGGCGGGCAAGGTCTGGCAGCTCTGGGCGGTCGGCCAGGGCGAGGCGCCGGTGCCGATCGGCTTCGTGCAGGCGGGGGCGACAAGGCTGCCGGCCAACGACGTGCCGGCGCGGCTGCGCCGGGCGCATACGCTGATCGCGGTGACGGTGGAGCCGCCCGGCGGCTCGCCCACCGGCAAGCCGGACATGCCGATCGTCTTCGCCGGGCCGCTGCTGCCGGTGGCGCCGACAGCCTCCTGATATCCGGCCGGATCAGAGATCGAGGCTGGTCTGCGCCGGCGGCGCGCGGTCGGCTTCGGGACGGACGCCGAGCGTGCCGTCGCCGAAATGCAGCACGAGGTGGCGTTTCGATCCGGCGTCGCGCCGCGTGGTGACGGGATCGCCGGACGGGGTCGCCACCATCACGAAGCCGCGCGCCAGTGTCGCGTGATAGGACAGGGCTTCGAGGCGGGCGGCGAGCGCGCCGAGGCGGAGCCGGTTCTCCCGCAGCAGGCCGGGGGCCGGGGCGGCGAGGCGCTGGCCGAGCAGGGCGAGGCTGTGGCGGCGGGCGGCGATGATCTCGCGCGGATGCACGAGGCGGGCGGCGACTTCCCGCGCCTGGGCGCGCTTCGCGGCGACGAGGCGGGGCAGGGCGAGGGCGAGGCGCTCGCCGCGATCATCCAGCCGCTGGCGGGCGGTGCCGATCATCGAGGGCAGGTCGGGCAGGGCGGCGGCGGCGCGGTCGAGCCGCAGGCGGACCGACTGGGTGACGCGGGTGAGCGCGCCGGTCAGCCGCGCGCCGCTCTGGGCGAGATCGGCGGCCAGCGCCATGCGGTCGGGCACGGCGAGTTCGGCGGCGGCGGTGGGGGTGGGGGCGCGGCGGTCGGAGGCGAAGTCGATCAGCGTCGTGTCGGTCTCGTGGCCGACGGCGGAGATCAGCGGGATGGGGCAGGACGCGGCGGCGCGGACCACCTCCTCGTCGTTGAAGGCCATCAGGTCCTCGAGCGAGCCGCCGCCGCGGGCAACGATCAGCACGTCCGGCCGCGGCACCTCGCCCGCCTCCGGCAGCGCGCCGAAGCCGCGGATGGCGGCGGCGATCTGGGCGGCGGCGGCCTCGCCCTGGACGGCGACCGGCCAGAGGATGATGCGGCGGGGGAAACGGCGGGCGATGGTGGTGCGGATGTCCTGGATCACGGCACCCTGGGGCGAGCTGACGACGCCGACGATGCGCGGCAGCAATGGCAGGGCGCGCTTGCGGGCGGCGTCGAACAGGCCTTCCTCGGTGAGGCGCAGGCGCAGCTTCTCGATGCGGGCGAGCAGCGCGCCCTCGCCGGCATAGTCCAGCCGCTCGATGATGAGCTGGTATTCCGAGCGCTCGGGATAGGTGGTGATGCGGCCGGTGGCGATGACCTCGACGCCGTTCTCCGGCTTCAGCCCGAGTCGCGCGGCGTTGCCGCGCCAGATGATCGCCCGGATCTTCGCCCCCTCGTCCTTCAGCGCCATGTAGGTGTGGCCGGAGGCGTAGGTCTTCATCTCGGTGATCTCGCCGCGCACGCGCACGCGGCCGAAGGCGGTCTCGACCGTGCGTTTGACCGCGCCGGCGAGTTCGGAAACGGTGAGTTCGGGCAGGTTGCCGGTGGCGGTGTCCGTGGTTTCGCTCATGGCGGCGGACTATGCTAAGCGCGCGCCGGTTGCACAAGCGCAAGGGGGTCGATCATGCGGGTTCTGGTTGTCGGCGGCGGCGGGCGCGAGCATGCGCTGGCGTGGAAGCTCGCGCAGAGCCCGGTGCTGGAGACACTCTTCGTCGCGCCGGGGAATCCGGGCATGGAATCGCTGGCGAAATGCGTCGGGATCGGCGCCGAGGAGATCGACGCGCTCGTGGAGTTCGCGCGGGCGGAGCGGATCGACCTCGTGGTGCCGGGGCCGGAGGCGCCGCTGGCGCTCGGCCTCGCGGACCGGCTGGCGGCGGCGGGAATCGCCTGTTTCGGCCCGACCGAGGCGGCGGCGCGGCTCGAATCCTCGAAGCGGTTCACCAAGGAGATCTGCGACGAGGCGGGGATTCCGACGGCCGGCTGGGCCAGCTTCACCGATGCCGGCGCGGCGCGCGCCTATCTCGACGAGCATCCGGCGCCGATCGTGATCAAGGCGGACGGGCTGGCGGCGGGCAAGGGCGTGGTCGTCGCCGCGACCGATGAGGAGGCGCGCGAGGCCGTGGCGGCGATGCTGGAGGGCGGGCTGCACGGCGCCTCGGGTGCGGAGATCGTGATCGAGGAATGCCTGATCGGCACCGAGATCTCGCTGTTCGCGATCTGCGACGGCGAGGCCGCGGTGTTCTGCGGCACCGCCTCGGACCACAAGCGGGTGGGCGATGGCGATACCGGGCCGAATACCGGCGGGATGGGCGCGATCGCGCCGCCGCCGGCGGCCTCGGGGGCGGTGATCGGGGCGGCGATGGAGCGGATCGTCCGCCCGGCGCTGCGGACGATGGCGCGGCGCGGGACGCCGTTCCGCGGCTTCCTGTTCGCCGGGCTGATGCTCACCGCCTCCGGCCCCCGGCTGATCGAGTTCAACGTGCGGTTCGGCGATCCGGAATGCGAGACGCTGCTGCCGCTGCTGAGGACCGACCTGTTGCCGGTGCTCGCCGATGCGGCGCGGGGGCGGCTCGATCCGGAAACCCGGCTCGACTGGCGGGACGGCGCGGCGGCGACGGTGGTGATGGCGGCGAAGGGCTATCCGGGCGCCTATGAGAAGGGCCATCCGATCGACCTCGCCGGGGTGGCCGGGCTGCCGGAGACGACGGTGTTCCAGGCCGGCACGGCGCGGCGCGACGGCGCGCTGGTGAGTGCCGGCGGGCGGGTGCTGGCGGTGACGGCGACGGGCGATGACCTGCGCGAGGCGATCGACCGCGCCTATGTCGCGGTGCGGCGGATCGGCTTTCCCGGCGGATTCTGCCGCCGGGATATCGGCGCCAAGGCGGTGTAGTGTCCTGCCCCTGAAATTCGTGGGTGAATTTCAGGGACAGGCAGGCCACCAAACTATTGTTTTTTATCAATACGATAGAGCACTACATCCGATCCGGAAGGATCGGAAAGTGCTCTGACCGCCTCAGGCGGCGCGGCGCTCGCCGCGCACCGCCGCGGCCAGGGCGGCGACATCGTCCAGCACCGCCTCGACGATGGCGGGCGGGGCCTTGCCGTCGGCATCGAGGCCGGCGGCGAGCTTGTCGATCAGCGCCGAGGCGACCACGGCGGCATCGGCGAACCGCGCCACCGTTGCGGCCTGGGCGGGGGTGCGGACGCCGAAGCCGACGGCGATCGGCATGTCCGTCGCCTTGCGGACGCGGGGGATGTCGCGCGCGAGATCCTCGGCGGAGGCGGTGCGGGTGCCGGTGATGCCGGTGATCGAGACGTAATAGACGAAGCCGGAGGAGTCGTTGAGCACGACGGGCAGGCGCTCGTCCGTCGTGGTGGGGGCGACGAGGCGGATGAGGTCGATGCGGTGCTGGCGCAGATGCGGCAGCAGCAGGTCGGCCTCCTCGGTCGGCAGGTCGACGACGATGACGCCATCGACGCCGGCGGCGGCGGCATCGGCGGTGAAGCGCTCGACGCCGTAGGAGAGGATGGGGTTGAGATAGCCCATCAGGATCAGCGGCACGGTGTCGTTGACAGCGCGGAAGTCGCGCACCAGGCCGAGCGTGCCGGCGAGGGTCGCACCGGCGCGCAGCGCCCGGCGGCCGGCCTGCTGGATGGTCGGGCCGTCCGCCATCGGGTCGGTGAAGGGCATGCCGATCTCGATCAGGTCGGCGCCGCGGGCGGCCATGCCGGCGAGCAGGGTGGCGGAGGTTTCGCGATCGGGGTCGAACGCCTCGACGAAGGGGATCAGGCCCGCCCGGCCCTCATCGCGGAGGCGGGCGAAGGTGGCGGCGATGCGGCTCAAATCTGTTCTCCGAGATGGCGGGCGACGGTGAAGATGTCCTTGTCGCCGCGGCCGCAGAGATTCATCAGGATGATGCTCTCCTTGTCCATGCCGGGGGCGATCTTCGCGACATGGGCGAGGGCGTGCGAGGGCTCGAGGGCGGGGATGATCCCCTCGGTGCGGCAGCAGAGCTGGAAGGCGGCGAGGGCCTCGTCGTCGGTCGCGGACACGTATTCCACGCGGCCGATATCGTGCAGGTAGGAATGCTCGGGGCCGATGCCCGGATAGTCGAGCCCGGCGGAGATCGAGTGGGCCTCGAGGATCTGGCCGTCATCGTCCTGCAGCAGGTAGGTGCGGTTGCCGTGCAGCACGCCGGGGCGGCCGCGCGAGAGGGAGGCGGCGTGCTCGCCCGAATCGAGGCCGCGGCCGGCGGCCTCGACGCCGATCAGCTTCACCTGCTCGTCGAGGAAGGCGTGGAACAGGCCGATGGCGTTGGAGCCGCCGCCGATCGCCGCGATCGCGACATCCGGCAGGCGGCCCTCGGCCTCCATCATCTGGGCGCGGGCCTCGACCCCGATGACCGACTGGAAGTCCCGCACCATGGCGGGATAGGGGTGCGGGCCGGCGGCGGTGCCGATGATGTAGAAGGTGTCGCGCACATTCGCGACCCAGTCGCGCAGCGCCTCGTTCATCGCGTCCTTCAGCGTCGACGCGCCGGAGGTCACGGGGCGGACCTCGGCGCCGAGCAGCTTCATGCGGAAGACGTTGGGCTGCTGCCGCTCGACATCGGTGGCGCCCATGTAGACGATGCAGGGCAGGCCGAAGAGGGCGGCCACTGTCGCGGTGGCGACGCCGTGCTGGCCGGCGCCGGTCTCGGCGATGATGCGCGTCTTGCCCATGCGCTTGGCGAGCAGGATCTGGCCGATGCAGTTGTTGATCTTGTGCGCGCCGGTGTGGTTCAGCTCGTCGCGCTTGAAATAGACCTTGGCGCCGCCGAGTTCCTTCGTCAGCCGCTCGGCGAACCAGAGCGGGCTGGGGCGGCCGACATAATGTTGCAGGTAATACTGGAATTCCCGCATGAAATCGGGATCGTCCTTCGCCGCCTCGTAGGCCGCCTCGAGCTCGAGGATCAGCGGCATCAGGGTTTCGGCGACGAACCTGCCGCCGAACTCGCCGAAGCGGCCGCGGTCGTCGGGCAGGGTGCGCAGGGAATTGGGTATCGGCTTGTTCATTCTGGCTCTCCGTTCCGCACGGATAGCCGATATGGCAGGCGGATGAAACCGGATCAGGTCTCCAATTCGGTATCCCAGTAGAGAAAGTCGCGCCAGCTTTCGTGCAGGTAGTTGGGCGGGAAGGCGCGGCCGCGGTCCTGCAGCTCCCAGCTGTTCGGCCGGCGCGGCGTTTCATAGGGGAACATGTGGCATTCGCGCGGGAGTTTCGAGCCCTTGCGCAGGTTGCACGCGCCGCAGGCGGTGACGACGTTCTCCCAGGTGGTGCGGCCGCCGCGGGCGCGCGGGATGACGTGGTCGAAGGTCAGTTCCGGGGCGGGCAGGCGGCTGTGGCAGTACTGGCAGGTGAAGCCGTCGCGGAGAAAGACGTTGAAGCGGGTGAAGGCGGGCTGGCGCAGGCCGGGGACGAAATCCTTCAGCGCGATGACCGAGGGCAGGCGCATCGCCGAGGACACGGAATGCACCTCGTGCTCGTATTCCGACAGGACGGAAACGCGGTCGAGGAAGACGGCCTTGACGGCGTCCTGCCAGGACCAGAGCGACAACGGAAAATAGGAGAGCGGACGGAAATCCGCGTTCAACACGAGGGCGGGAAAGTTCTGCCCGCCGTCAGGCATTACTGAACCGCTCCCAGAAGGGCGACCAGATCACCGGGCCGGCCTCGGACTGGAAACGCCCTGCAATGTTCTGCACCGATTCCATGAGTGAAATATGGCGCCAACGACCCGGGGCCGCAAGGCGGGTTTCGCAATGTCAACAGCTTGTCACGCGGGCGAGGCCGGGGCGGCGAAGGCGCGCTGGAGCGTGAGGGCGCCGAGGGACAGCCCGGAATCGTCGATTCCGTGGGCGAGTTTCGGGACAAGGAGGCTCTCGACCGGCACGCCGGCGGCGCGCAGGGCGGCCTCGGCATCGCGCGAGCGGGAGGGCGGGACGATCTCGTCGGCCTCGCCATGGACGAGCAGGACCGGCGGGCGGCCGGCGAGTTCGGCGGGCAGCGACTCGGGGGCGAGCAGCGCGCCGGAATAGGCGAGAATCGCCCGCGGCGGCACCGCCCGGCGCAGGCCGGTGAACAGCACGGTCATCGCCCCCTGGCTGAAGCCCATCAGCGCATAGGCATCGGCCGGCAGGCTGAGGCGGGCGAGTTCGGCGTCGATGAACGGGTCGAGCGCCGCGCGGGCCCGGCGCACGCCGCCGCCGAGCGCGTGCGGGTCGAGCGTGCCGATCGGGAACCACTGGCGGCCGAAGGGGGCGAGGTCGAACGGGTCGGGCGCGTGCGGGGCGACGAAGGCGGCATCGGGGATCGCGCGGGCCCAGTAGGGCGCGAGGTCGATCAGGTCGTTGCCATCGGCGCCGACGCCGTGGCACAGCACCACCAGTTGCCGCGCCTTGCCGCCGTTCGCCGGGCCCCAGCGCGGTCCGTCCAGTTCAGCCATGAAGTCCTGCTCCTTGCATTTGCGGGGGAGCGTATCATCGTGGAGGCCGATGTCCATCGTCACCCGTTTCGCGCCGAGCCCGACCGGCTACCTGCATCTCGGCCACGCGGCCTCGGCCATGGCCGGGCACGACCTGGCGCGCGGGGCGGGCGGGCGGTTCCTGCTGCGGCTCGAGGATATCGATGCCGGGCGCTGCCGGCCCGGATTCGCCGAGGCGATCCTGGAGGACCTGGCCTGGCTCGGCCTGGCCTGGGATGGCGCGGTGCGGGTGCAGTCGGCGCATTTCGACGAGTACCGGGCGGTGCTGGCGCGGCTGGAGGCGATGGGATTGCTCTACCGGTGCTTCTGCACGCGGGCGGCGATTGCCGCGGCCCTCGGCGCGCCGCACGGGGCCGAGGCGGCCTATCCCGGCACCTGCCGCGGGCTCGATCCGGCGCTGGCGGACGCGCGGGCGGCGCAAGGCGAGCCCTATGCGCTGCGGCTGCGGATGGACCGGGCCGCGGCGATGGCCGGGCGGCTGCGCTATCACGAGGCGGCGGAAGGCTGGGTGGAGGCCGATCCGCGGCCGCATGGCGATGTGGTGCTGGCGCGCAAGGACGTGCCGGCGAGCTATCATCTCTGCGTCTGCCATGACGATGCGGCGCAGGAGGTGACGCATGTGACGCGGGGCGAGGACCTGCGGGCGGCGACGGATGTTCACGTGCTGCTGCAGGCGCTGCTGGGCTGGCCGCATCCGGCCTATGCCCATCATCCGCTGATCCGCGACGCGGCGGGGCGGCGGCTGGCCAAGCGCGACCGGGCGGCGACGCTGCGCGATCTGCGGGACGCCGGGGCCACGCCCGCGCAAATCCGCGAGATGGTCTCTTGCCGGATCGGCGATCTCGCCTCACTCTGACAGGATGATGCGTTTCGCGATTTTGGTTCCGACCGCCGGCGCGGCCCTCGCGCTCGGCCTGCTGCTGTCCTCGTCCCCGGCCCATGCCGTGCCGGCGCCGCCCGCGGTCGCGCAGGTGGCGCGCGCGGCGCTGCCCGCCGTGGTGGATATCGAGAGCATCGATCCCTCCAAGGGA
This sequence comes from Acidiphilium multivorum AIU301, assembly GCF_000202835.1. Classification (NCBI taxonomy): domain Bacteria; kingdom Pseudomonadati; phylum Pseudomonadota; class Alphaproteobacteria; order Acetobacterales; family Acidocellaceae; genus Acidiphilium; species Acidiphilium multivorum. The sequence goes on along the minus strand of NC_015186.1, from coordinate 1,552,166 downwards.
AAGGGCGACAAGTCCGGCGAGATGCCGCCGCCCGACCAGGGGGCGGCGGCGCCTTCGAAATCGGAGCCGGCGGACACGAGCACGCTGATCGTGCCGCCGAAGGCCGAGCAGGCGCTCGGCACCGGGTTCTTCATCAGCCCGACCGGCTATATCGTCACCAATCATCACGTCATCGCCGGGGCGAGCGAGATCAAGGTGACGATGCATGACGGCTCGATCTTCACCGCGAAGCTGGTCGGCTCGGACAAGAAGGCCGATCTCGCGGTGCTGAAGATCGACGCGCATCATCCGGTGCCCTTCCTGCATTTCGGCGACAGCTCGCAGCTGGTGCTCGGCGACTGGGTGGTGGCGATCGGCAATCCGTTCGGCCTCGGCTTCAGCGTGTCGGCGGGGGTGGTGAGCGCGCTGCACCGCGACATCGGCTCGGGACCGTATGACGATTTCATCCAGACCGACGCCGCTATCAACCGCGGCAATTCGGGCGGGCCGCTGCTGGACGCGAAGGGGGAGGTCATCGGCGTCGATTCGGCGATCTACTCGCCTTCGGGCGGGTCGGTCGGGATCGGGTTCGCGATTCCGTCGAGCATGGTGCGGCCGGTGGCGGCGGCGATCATCGCCGATGGCGCGATGAAGCGCGGCTGGGCGGGGCTGCGGATCGAGCATGTGTCGGAGGACATGAAGGCGGCCTGGCATCTGGCCTCGACCGATGGGGTGGTGGTCGGCGGCGTGGTCGCGGACGGGCCTTCCGCCGGCAAGCTCGGCCCGGGCGACGTGGTGACGGCGGTGAACGGCCGGAAGGTGGCCACGGTGCATGACTTCAAGGTCGCGCTGGCGGAGATCCCGGTCGGGCACGAGGCGCGGATGACCTATGAACGCGGCGGCAGGACGGAGGAGGCGGCGATCACGATCGAGCCGGCGCCGGCCGCCAAGGGAAAGACCGGCAAGCCGGCGGCGAAGCCCGCGCTGGTTCCGACGGAAATTCCGGCGCTCGGCATCGGTGTGGCCGCGCATCCGGGCGGGGCGGGCGTGATCGTGATCACGGTCGCCAAGGATGGCCCGGCGGCGCGGGCCGGGCTGCTCCCGGATACGCTGATCGAGGCCGTCGGGCCGCATTTCGTCACGACCGCGGCGGCCTTGCAGGACGGCGTGAAGGCGAGCCGGCACGTCGTGCCGCTGCTGGTGGGCGGGCCGACGGGAACGAGCTGGATCGTCGTGCCGCTGGGCGACGGGGCCGGCTGAAAGCGTGCCCCGGCCGGGCGGCGTGCCCGGCCGGGGACGGCGGCTTGCGACCAGACGATTGAACGGCCTTCCGGCGCGCCGGGCCGTCAGTTCGCGCGGGGGGTGAGGCCGGCGGCCTCGATGCCGGCGATGGCGCAGGCCTCGTCATTGTCCGAGGTGTCGCCGGAAATGCCGACCGCGCCGAGCACGGCGCCGTCGGCGGTGACCAGCACGCCGCCCGGCACCGGCACCATGCGCCCGCCGGTCGCCGCGGCAAGGGCGGTGACGAAACCGGCGCCGCCGGCGTTCCAGCGGTCGAACAGCATGCGCGAGCCGGCGCCGACGCCGAGGCCGCCCCAGGCCTTGCCGGTGGCGATCTCGACGCGGGCGATGCCCGAGCCGTCCTCGCGGGCGAGGGCGATCATGTGGCCGCCGGCATCGAGCACGACGACGGTGAGCGGCGCGAGGCCGAGTTCGCGGCCCCTGGCGCGGGCGCCCTCGATGATGCGGTTGGCGGCTTCGAGCGTGAGACGGGACATCGACATACTCCGTTGGACTGGGTGATGGCGGATGTTTCGCGGCCCCGCGCCGCGAAGTCCAGACCGGGCGGCAGGAAAAACCCGCGGCCGGAGGATGGCCTCCGGCCGCGGGCCGTTCGGGTCTGGCCGGCGGGACGGGCTATTTCGAGCCCGGCAGCTTCACGAAGCTCGGGAATTTCGGCTTCGCGTTGGCGAGATCCGCCGGCCAGATGACCTTCTGCGTGCCGTCCTGCCACTGGACGTCGATCCACCGGACGTGGCCCTTGCCATAGACGATGCCGTTGGCGAAGCGCGCCTTCGGCCCGTTGAACTGCATCGGCCCCTCGGTGCCGACGCGGTCGGTCTTGGCCAGGGCGGCGACCAGCGGCCCCGCCTTGGTCGATTTCGCCCGTTCGATCGCGGCGGCGAGGGCGTACATCGCGTCATACGTGGTGAAGCCGGTATAGGCCGGCGAGGTGTGGAATTTCGCCTGGTAGGCCTTCATGAACGGCTGCGTCTTCGGCGTGATCGCCACCCCGGCGGCGGCCGGCGCGATGGTGATGACCCCCTGGGTTGCCCCGTTGGTCGCTTTCCAGAAGGTGGTCGAGGTTGCCTGCGAGCTGATGCCCATCAGCGGGATCGGCACGTTCTGCTCGGCCCACTGGGTGGTCGGCTTCACGCCGACATGGGCCCAGCCGGTGATGATCACGTCCGGGTGCATCGCCTCGATCTGCTGGTAGATCGGGGTGAAGTCCGAGGTGTTGGGCGCGAAGCGGATATCCTTCAGCACCTTGAGCCCGGCTTTCGGCAGGCATTTGTTGAAGCCGGCGTCGAGCGGCAGGGTCCAGGCGGCGTCCTCGCTCATGACGACCGCGGTCTTCATGTGGAGCTTGCCGACGAGGACGGATTTCGCCGCATCGCAGATGTTCTGCGCGAGTTCGCCGGAATTCAGGTTGGGCTCGAAGATGTATTTGTGCTGGGCGTAGTTGGCGTGCACGAATTCCGTGAGCTTGTTCGACGCGGCGCCGGTGATGAGGAACGGCTCGTGCATGCGCGCCGCCCAGGGTTCGAGCGCCAGGCCCACCTCGCTGGTGAAGTCGCCGACGATGGCGACCGCGTGGTCCTCCCTGACCATGCGCTGGAACGAGCGGATCGCGTCCGTCGTGGAATTGTGGTTGTCCTCGATGACGAGCTTGATCGGCCGCCCGTTCACGCCGCCCTTGGCGTTGATTTCCTCGGCGGCGAGGGTGGCGCCATCGGCGATGGAACGGCCGGGAATCGATCCGAGCCAGGCGGTGATGCCGACCACGATGGGCTTCGGCTTGGCGTGGGCCAGCAACGGGAGTGCCGTCAGCGCGGCGACGGCAAGGATGCCCACGGAGTTGCGCCGCACCCGGCGCACGGTTCCAGAACTCATGTTTCTCTCCCCATTATGGTGGCCGGTGCGGTGACCGGCACGGGGAGACTGGGCCGAAGGTGACCCTTTGACAACCCTTGGCGAGGATCGGACCCGCCGGGCGCGTTCAGCAAACCGAGAGCACGGCGGGGGCGAGGGCCGGCAGCTTGCCGGCGGGATGCGTCGGGTTGCGGAAGCGCAGCGCATCGGCACCGTCCACGGCGCAGAGTTCGATCCGCGAGGTGCAGGTGACGGCGACGACCGGCCTCGCCTCGGGGAAGGTGAGGAACTGCCTTGCCTCGCCCTCCAGCGCGAGCTGCTCGCGCAGGAGGCGCCATTCCAGCCGGTCGGTATCCTCGATGAACATCGCGAGGATGCCGGGGCGGGTGCCGGTCAGCCGCGACGGCGCCAGGGCGGCGAGGCGGTTGCGCATGGCCACCGCCACCTCGTTCTCGCTGCCGGCGCGGGCGGCGAGGACGAAGACGCCCTGGCCGTCGCCGGTGACGGCGAGATTGGCCTCGGGGCCGAATTCGTGGCGCAGGCGGTTCATCAGCCCGTTCTCGCTGGCCTGGGCGGCGGCGAGCATCAGCGGGTCGAGCCGGAGGACGGCGGCCTCGTCGTGATCCGAACGCCTGGCCGAGGCGAGCATGAAGTTGATCCGCCGGTGCAGTTCGGCGAGGGCCTCGGTGCCGTCGGTCCCCGCCTCGCGCAGGCCGCGGGGGAGGGTCATTTTCAGCAGGTAGCGGCCGGGATGCGCGGAGAGCCAGGTCTGCAGGTCGGGGTCGATCCGGTCCATCAGCCGCATCCAGGCGGCGCGATGCACGAGGCGGCCGGCCTCGGCGGAGAGCGTGTCGCAGGCGATTTCCACCGCCGCGCCCTCGCGCGTGGCCAGCAGGTCGAAGCTCGCGCCGTCCTCGAGCCCGGCGAAGGCGACCTCGAACCCCATCGCGCGGTGGCGCTCGGCGGTATCGTGCAGGTGGAGCAGCGGGATCAGCGTGCCGTCATCCTCCAGCGCCGCGGCGAGCGCGGCCTCGAAGCGGACGCGCCCGGCATCGTCGAGCCCGGCGGCGAGGGGTTCGAGCGCCGCGACACGGGCGGCGAGAACATGGTCCACCGGCGCGAGGGGCAGGTCGCGCGCGACTTTCTCCGCGGCGAATTCGGCGGCGTGGCGCAGGGCGACCAGCCGGCCGTAACGGGGGCTCGACGCCGCCTCGTCATGCAGGCGCTCGATGCGCGCCGCCCAGGATTTTCGGCCGGCACGCTCGATCAGGGCGTTGACCTGGGTCCGGATGCCGGCGGGCGCGCGTGAATTGTTCATGGACAAATCGTCTACCTCACGTCACGCCCGGCCGCTATCACTTTTTTGCCAGCGGCAGGCGCCCGGCGCCGGTTTCGCCGCACTGGGCGCGGTGCAGCAGCAGCTGGTCGGCCAGAACGCAGGCCATCATCGCCTCGCCGACCGGCACCGCGCGGATGCCGACGCAGGGATCGTGCCGGCCCTTGGTCTGGATATCGACCTCGTCGCCATCGGAATCGACGCTGTGGACCGGGGTTAGAATCGAGCTGGTTGGCTTCACCGCGAAGCGGACGATGACGGGCTGGCCGGTCGAGATGCCGCCGAGCACGCCGCCGGCATGGTTGGCGAGGAAGCGCACCGTGCCGTCCTCGTTCATCCGCATCTCGTCGGCGTTCTCCTCGCCGCGCAGGGCGGCGGCGGCGAAACCGTCGCCGATCTCGACACCCTTGACCGCGTTGATGCTCATCATCGCCGCGGCGAGATCGGCGTCCAGCTTGGCGTAGACCGGCGCGCCGAGGCCGGGGGAGAGGCCCTCGGCGACGACTTCCACCACGGCGCCGAGCGAGGAGCCGGCCTTGCGCACGGCGTCGAGCTCCTCGGCCCAGGCCTTCGCGGCCTCGGGGTCGGGGCAGAAGAAGGCGTTGCGGTCCACCTCGTCCCAGTCGAAGCGGGCGCGGTCGATCGCGTGCCGGCCCATCTGCACCAGCGCGCCGCGGATGCGCACGCGCTCGCCGAGGATCTTGCGGGCGATCGCGCCGGCGGCGACGCGCGTCGCCGTCTCCCGCGCCGAGGAGCGGCCGCCGCCGCGCGGATCGCGGACCCCGTATTTCCAGTGATAGGCGATGTCGGCATGGCCGGGGCGGAAACGGTCGGCGATGTTGGCGTAGTCCTGCGAGCGCTGGTCGGTGTTCTCGATCTGCAGGGCGACCGGCGTGCCGGTGGTGACACCGCCATGGACGCCGGAGAGGATGCGGACGATGTCCGGCTCGCGGCGCTGGGTGGTGAAGCGGGACTGGCCGGGCCGTCGGCGGTCGAGGAAGGGCTGGATGTCCGCTTCCGAGAGCGGGATGCGCGGCGGCACGCCGTCGACGACGCAGCCGATCGCGGGGCCGTGGCTTTCGCCCCAGGTGGTGACGCGGAAGAGATGGCCGAAACTGTTGTACGACATGCCGGCTTATAGGCGCCGGCGGCGGCTCTCGGCTAGTGTTCTCCGGCCGCGCGGGGCGGCCGGAGACGGGGCCGTCAGAGGCCGAGGCCGAGTTGCGGGCGCAGCGCGGCGAGGAGCGCTTCGGCCAGCGCGTCGGGGTCCGCCGTTGTGGTGCGCAGGTGGAATTCGGGCGCTTCCGGCGGTTCGTAGGGGCTGTCGATGCCGGTGAAGTTGCGGATCTCGCCGGCATCGGCCTTGCGGTAGAGGCCTTTCGGGTCGCGCTGGCGGCAGACCTCGATCGGCGTGTCGACGAAGACCTCGTGGAACAGGCCGGGCTCGACGAGTTCGCGCGCCATGTTGCGCTCGGCGCGGAAGGGCGAGATGAAGCTGACCAGCACGATCATGCCGGCATCGGCGAAGAGCTTCGCCACCTCGGCGACGCGGCGGATGTTCTCCACCCGGTCGGTATCGGTGAAGCCGAGGTCGCGGTTGAGGCCGTGGCGGACATTGTCGCCATCGAGCAGGTAGGTGTGCGCGCCGAGCAGGTGCAGCTTCGTCTCCAGCGCGTTGGCGATGGTCGACTTGCCGGAGCCGGACAGGCCGGTGAACCAGAGGATCGCCGGGCGGTGGCCGTTCAGCGCCTCGCGGGCGGCGCGGTCGATGGTCAGCGCCTGGCGGTGGATGTTGCTCGCGCGGCGCAGCGGATGGCGGATCATGCCGGCGGCGACGGTGGCGTTGGTCATCCGGTCGATCAGGATGAAGGCGCCGGTGCGCGGGTTCAGCGTGTAGGGATCGAAGGCGACCGGGGTGGCGAGGGCGACATTGACCGAGCCGACCTCGTTCAGCGTGAGCGAATCGGCGGCGAGTTCGTCGAAATTGTTGACGTTGACCTTGTGCTTGATGCGCGAGACGACGCCGGAGACCGTCGCGGTGCCGAGCTTGACGATATAGGGCCGGCCGGCGAAGAGCGGCGCCTCGGCCATCCAGACGAGGTCGGCGGCGAACTGGTCGGCGACGTCCGGCCGGGCGCCGGGACTGGCGAGCACGTCGCCGCGGGAGAGATCGACCTCGTCGGCGAGGGTGAGGGTGACGGCATCGCCGGCGCGGGCGGCGGGGCGGTCGCCATCGGCGGTGACGATGCGGGCGATGCGGGTGAGCTGGCCGGAGGCGGCGACCACCACCTCGTCGCCCGGCTTCACCTCGCCGCCGGCGAGCGTGCCGGCATAGCCGCGGAAATCGGCGTCCGGCCGGTTGACCCATTGCACGGGGAAGCGGAACGGCCCGGCGCCGGTGCCGCCGGGCTCGATGGTCTCCAGATGCTCGAGCAGGGTGGGGCCGTCATGCCAGGGCATGCGCGCGCTGCGATGGACGACGTTGTCGCCATGGCGGGCGGAGAGCGGGATCGGGGTGATCGTCTCGAAATGGAACCGCGCGGCGAGGGCGCGGAATTCCTCGGCGATGGCGTCGAAGCGCGCCTGGTCGAAGCCGATCAGGTCGATCTTGTTCACCGCGAGGACGACGTGGCGGATGCCGAGCAGGTCGGCGATGAAGGCGTGCCGGCGGGTCTGGGTCAGCAGGCCCTGGCTCGCGTCGACGAGCAGGATGGCGAGCTGCGCGGTGGAGGCGCCGGTGGCCATGTTGCGGGTATACTGTTCGTGGCCGGGCGTGTCGGCGATGATGAACTTGCGCCGCCTCGTCGCCATGAAACGGTAGGCGACGTCGATCGTGATGCCCTGCTCGCGCTCGGCCTCGAGCCCGTCGACGAGGAGGGCGTAGTCGATATTGGCGCCGTCGGTGCCGTATTTGCGCGAATCGCGTTCGAGGGCGGCGCGCTGGTCGTCGGGGATGTTGTCGGTGTCGAACAGCAGCCGGCCGATCAGGGTGGACTTGCCGTCATCGACCGAGCCGCAGGTCAGCAGGCGCAGCAGCGAGCGGGAGGCGGTCGTGCTCATCTCGTTCATCAGAAATATCCCTCGCGCTTCTTCTTTTCCATCGCCGCCGCATCGTCGTGGTCGATCAGCCTTCCCTGGCGCTCGGAGACGCGGGATTCGCGCATTTCGGCGAGCACCGCCTCGAGCGTTTCGGCATCGGACTCGATCGCGGCGGTGAGCGGGTAGCAGCCGAGCGTGCGGAAGCGGACCCTGCGCAGCTGCGGCACCTCGCCGGGGCGGAGGGGGAGGCGGTCGTCATCGACCATCAGGAGCTGGCCGCCGCGCTCGACCACCGGGCGCTCCTTCGCGAAATACAGCGGCACGACGGGGATGTTCTCGCGGGCGATGTAGTTCCAGATATCCGCCTCGGTCCAGTTGGAGAGCGGGAAGACGCGCATGGTCTGGCCGGGGGCGAGGCGGGTGTTGAACAGGTTCCAGATTTCCGGCCGCTGCGCCTTCGGGTCCCACCCGTGGCCGGCGGTGCGGACCGAGAAGATGCGCTCCTTGGCGCGGGATTTTTCCTCGTCGCGCCGGGCGCCGCCGAAGGCCGCGTCGAACTGCAGCTCGTCGAGCCCGGCCTTCAGCGTTTCGGTCTTCATCACCTGCGTGTAGGTCGAGGCGCCGTAGTCGAACGGGTTGACGCCGCGGGCGGCGGCCTCGGCGTTGTGGCGGACGATGAGGCGGAGGCCGAGGCGCCGCACCGTTTCGTCACGGAAACGGATCATCTCGCGGAATTTCCAGCCGGTATCGACATGCATCAGCGGGAAGGGCGGCTTCGCCGGGTAGAACGCCTTCATCGCCAGATGCAGCATCACCGAGCTGTCCTTGCCGATCGAATAGAGCATCACCGGGTTGCGGAACCCCGAAGCGGTTTCGCGGATGATCTCGATGCTTTCCGCCTCGAGCGCCGCGAGATCGGCATCGAGCGCGCCGGTTGCAATGTCGGTCATGGTCATGACGGCCCCGTTTCCGTAAGGAATATCCTTTCGAAAACAGAAACGCCTCCGGCCCGCAAGAGCCGGAGGCGAATTGAGCAGAAACCGGTTCCCGGCCGGGCCGCGGAGAGTATGCTGTGCCCCGCTTGCCCGGCCGGGCGGAAAAACGGTTCGCCCTTACTTGCCGGCCTTTTCCTTGGGCAGCGGCACCGCGACGAACAGGGCCTGGTTGCCGCGCATCACCCGCAGCGCGATCGCCTTCGCCTTCGCGGCTTCTGCCTTGCGGATCGCGGCGACCGCCTGGTCGGGGTTGTTCACCGTCATGCTGCCGACGCCGACGATGACGTCACCCGAGCGCAGCCCGGCCTCGTCGGCCGGGGAGTTCGGCGCGACATGGGCGATCAGCGCGCCCGAGACATTGTCCGGCAGGTTGAGCTGCTGACGGGCGGCATCGCTCAGCGGGGCGAGGGAGAGGCCGAGTTCCGGCTTGTGCATGGCCGGGCCGCTCTGGCTGCCGCCCGGCGCGAACGCCGCCTCGGCATTGGCCGGCATCTTCTCGACGCGCAGGTTCAGCTCGTGCGACGCGCCGCCGCGCAGATAGGTGATGCTGGCCTTGCCGTCCGGCTTGATGCCGGAGATGGCGAGGGCGAGTTCGCGCGGGTCGCGCACCATCTTGCCATCGACCTTGGTGATGATGTCGCCGGGCTTCAGGCCGGCCTTGGCCGCCGGCCCGTTCGGCATGGTCTCGGCGATCAGCGCGCCGTCGGCGCGGCCGTCATGCACGGGAACGCCCATGGCCTGGGCCATTTCCGGCGTGATCGTCTGCACCTGCACGCCGATGAAGCCGCGGGTGACGTGGCCGGACTTGATCAGCTCGTCGGCGATCCGCCTGACCATGTCGGAGGGGATCGAGAAGCCGATCCCGACCGAGCCGCCGGACGGCGTGAGGATCGCGGTGTTCACGCCGATGACCTCGCCGCGCTGGTTGAGCAGCGGGCCGCCGGAATTGCCCTCGTTGATCGGCGCGTCGATCTGGATGAAGCTGTCGTACTGGCCGTCGCCGATGTCGCGGCCGAGGGCGGAGACGACGCCGGTCGTCACCGTTTCGGCGAGGCCGAACGGGTTGCCGATCGCGATCACCCACTGGCCGGGCACGACCTTCGCCGAGTCGCCGAGCTGCAGGTAGGGGAAGGGCTTGTCGCGCTTGACCTTGAGCACCGCGAGATCGGTGCTCGGGTCGGTGCCGACGATCTTGGCCGGCAGCTTCGATCCGTCGGACAGCGTGACGAACACCGACTTCGCGTTCTTCACCACGTGATTGTTGGTCACGATGTAGCCGTCGGACGAGATGAAGAAGCCCGAGCCCTTGGCTTCCACGGCCTGGGGCTGCTGCGGCTGCGGAAAGGGGAAGGGGAAGGCGAAGGGCATGCCGGGCGGCATGCCGTTCTGCGCCTGCGTGTTGTCGGCCTGCTGGACCTTGAGATGCACGGTCACCGAGACGACCGCGGGGCTGACGTCCTTGACCAGGGGGGCGAAGCTCGGGATCGGCTTGAAGTCCTTCTGGACTTTCGACGTGGCGTCGAACGCCTTGTCGTTGGCGAAGGCGCTGTCGAGCGAAATCGCGGCAAGCGTGCCGCCGGCCAGCATGACGGCGGTGAGGGCAGCGAGCTGCCCGGGCCGGCGGCGGGCGAGGAACAGTTTCATTCAGTCTATCCTTCTTGTTCGGCCGGCGGCGCCGGCGGGAGATGGGCCGCCCCGCAAGGGGGCGCGAGATGCGCCGCCGGGAGCGTCGCAGCAGGCAGGGCGCCGATCCGATACAGTATCCATTCCGCAGGCGGGACAGTTCCCGAAATGGATCGATCGCCCGTATGCGGATATAGCGCGGTTCCTAAACAGCACTATCCCGGCCCCATGAAACTCGTTTCATTCTCGAACATCGACAAGGACGAGTTCCGTTTCTTCCGTGCCGGCCTCGATCACGATCGCGCGTTCCCCGCTCACCGCGACACCGTCGCGCGCGGCGGCGGCCCGCCCGTTGACGGTAACCGCGCCGGTGGCGGGGACGAGATAGGCCGCGCGGCCCGGCGCGATCTCGTGGGTCACGCGTTCGCCGGGCGCAAGACGCGCGGTGAGCACGGCGGCGTCCGCATGCAGGGGGAGCGCGCCGGCCTCGGCATCGCCGGCCCGGCCGCCGGCCAGCACGAGCAGGCCCGAGCCGGCCGCGCGCGGAAAGGCGCGCGTGGCCCAGCCGGGTTCGACGCCGCGGCGGTCCGGCATGATCCAGATCTGGAACAGGCGGGTGGGTTCGTCCTCGAGATTGTATTCGGCGTGGACGATGCCGGTGCCCGCATGCATCACCTGCACGTCGCCGGCGCGGGTGACGCCGCGATTGCCGAGATTGTCCTGATGGGTGATGGCGCCCTGGCGGATGAAGGTGACGATTTCCATGTCGCGATGCGGATGCGGGTCGAAGCCCGTCTGCGGCGCGACCTCGTCGTCGTTCCAGACGCGCAGCGCGCCCCAGCCCATGCGGGCGGGATCGCGATAGCTGCCGAAGCTGAAGTGGTGATGCGCGTTCAGCCATTCGTTGCGGAAACGGCCGATCGAGTCGAAGGGGCGGATGTCGATCATCGTCTTTCTCCTGCACGACCCACCGCGGTGAGGCGTGATATTATTCGATATCGAACGATATAGGCCGCCTCGACCGGCGTTCAATCCCCGGCCGCCGCCAGGCCGAGCCGGCGCAGCAGCGCATCGAGCGCCGCGAGATCCTTGCCGTCGAGCCCGCCCATCGCGGCGGCGATGTCGCCGGCGTGGCGGGGGAACAACTCCTCGATGAAGCGCCGGCCATCGGCGGTGAGGACGACCCGGACGCTGCGGCGGTCTTCCGGGCACTGGACGCGCTCGACAAGGCCGCGGCGGGCCAGCTTGTCGATCACGTCGGTCAGGTTGCCGGGGCTGGTGAGGAGCTTGCGGGTAAGGTCGCGCTGGGTGAGGGGGCCGAGATGCAGCAGCGCCTCGAGCACGCCGAGCTGGACATGGGTCAGGCCGGCGGCGGCCAGCCGCGCCTGCGTGCGGGCGAGAACGGCGTGGCTGGCCCGCATCAGCTTCACATAGGCCCGGACCGCCGCTTCCGTGGCCTCGTCCTCGACGCCGAACATCCGCGCGCCTGTCTACCGGTTCATCAGCACCGCCAGCCGCGCGTGCTCGAGGACATGCCGCGTCACGCCGCCGAGGATGAGCTGGCGGAGGCGGGAATGCGAATAGGCCCCCATGGCGAGCAGGTCGGCGCCGAATTCGGTGACGGCGGCGAGCAGGCCGGCGCCGGCGCTGCGGTCGATGGCGCGGAACTCGGTGATGTCCGCGGCGATGCCGTGCAGTTCGAGATAGCTGGCGAGCTGGTCGGCGGCGGGACCCTGGCGCTGATAGTCGTTCGAGTGGAAGATGCGGACCTGCTGCGCGCCGGAGAGCCAGGGCAGCACGGAGGCGACGGCCGAGGCGCTTTCCGCGGTGCCGTTCCAGGCGATCGCGATCCGGGAGCCGATCATCTCGGCCGGCTCGACCGGGGCGATCAGCGCCGGGCGGCCGGAATCGAACAGCACGGCGTGCAGCGCGTCGGCGGAGGCGACTTCCTCGGCCGATTTCGGATGCGGGACGACGATGAGATCGGACAGGCGCGCCTCGCTGGCGACGAGTTCCTCCTCGCGGCCGACGATCGAGCTGAACCAGGCACTGGCCTGGCCGACGGCGCCGCTGGCGTCGCGCACCGGCGCGCCGACGGCGATGCCGTGGGCCGCGGTTTCGGCGTCGAACAGCGCCGACAGCGCCCTGGCCTCGGTGTTGCCCTCCTTCTCGGTGGTCGCCATCATCTCCTCGATCATGGCGCCGGAGAGCCCTTCGCCCGCGAGGGGGGCCACATCGCGCGTGTCGGTGCGGACGTGAAGGGCGTGGACATGGGCCCGCCAGCGCGCCCCGAGCATCAGCGCCGTGCCGAGCGCGGCACGGGCGGAAGCGACGCCCGCGAGGGGCAGCAGGATCTTGCGGATCGCCATGTTCAGTTCCTCCAGACCGCTACGATGCACACCCCGGCGCCGGCGATCAATACATCGTCGACAGCACGGAGCGCAGACGCTTGAGTTCCTCGAGCGCGCGGCCGGTTCCCTTGGCGACGCATTGCAGGGCCTCGTCGGCGACGACGACCGGCAGGCCGGAGGCATCGCGCAGCACGTCGTCGAGGCCGCGGAGCAGCGCGCCGCCGCCGGTCAGCACGATTCCCTTGTCGACAATGTCGCCGGCGAGTTCGGGCGGCGTGTTCTCGAGGGCGACCTTCACGGTCTCGACGATCTGGCCGACCGGCTCGGCGAGGCTCTCGGCGATCTGCGCGCGGGTGACCCTGACCTCGCGCGGGACGCCGTTGATGAGATCGCGGCCCTTCACCTCGTGCCAGTCATTGTCGGTCAGCGGGTCGGCCCAGGCGGCGCCGATGTCGAGCTTGATCTTCTCGGCCGAGGATTCGCCGATCAGCAGGTTGTGGCCGCGGCGGAGGTAGGAAATGATCGCCTCGTCCATCTTGTCGCCGCCGACGCGGACCGAGCGGGCATAGACGATGCCGCCGAGCGAGATCACCGCGACCTCGGTGGTGCCGCCGCCGATGTCGACCACCATCGAGCCCGAGGGCTCGGTGACCGGCAGGCCGGCGCCGATCGCCGCGGCCATCGGCTCCTCGATCAGCAGCACCTTGCGCGCGCCGGCGCTCTCGGCACTTTCCTGGATGGCGCGGCGCTCGACCGCGGTGGAGCCGGAGGGGACGCAGACGATGATCAGCGGCGAGGCGAAGCCGCGCCGGTTGTGCACCTTGCGGATGAAGTGCTTGATCATCTCCTCCGCCACCTCGAAATCGGCGATCACGCCGTCGCGCAGCGGGCGGATGGCGGAGATGTTGCCCGGCGTGCGGCCGAGCATGTGCTTGGCCTCCTCGCCGACGGCAAGCACCTGCTTGCGCCCCTTCACCTCGGCGATCGCGACCACAGAGGGTTCATCAAGAACGATGCCGCGCCCCTTCACGTAGACGAGCGTGTTGGCGGTGCCCAAGTCGATGGCCATGTCGGCGGACATGAGCCCGAGAAGCCTGGAGAGCATGAAATCCTTTCCGCGCGGCCAGGCCGGGTTCGGGTGTGATCCCGGGCACTGGTTCCCAGTCAAGCAATGGTTCAACAACGTGGTCTGGTAACGCACCCTTCCGGGAGTGTCGATGCAGGGGCCGGATTACAGGCTGTAAACGCGGTTCACAAGGCTGCGGAGCGGCGATGCCACGAAGTCGCCCGATTGTCGCCGTTACAATGCCGACATGCGGGGGCCATGCAGTCGCAACGCGAAACCCTATATCGCTTGAAACAAAACAAGGAGATCCCGAAATGACTGTGAGATCGAAACAGGTGCTAATCGTTCCCGTGCTGCTCTCGGTGGTGGCGCTGGGGCTGGCGGGTTGCGGCTATACGCCCGGCCAGCGGGCTCTCTCTGGCGGCGCGATCGGCGCGGGCACCGGTGCGATCCTGGGGGCTGCGACGGGCGGCTCGGCGGCGACGGGCGCGCTGATCGGCGGCGCCGTGGGCGCGATCGGCGGCGCGGTGACCAATCCGAACCAGGTCAATCTCGGCCGCGCGCCCTGAGACCCGCGTGACCGCGGCATGAAAAAGGGGGCCCGAGGCCCCCTTTTTTGCATGTGCCGGTCAGATCAGCCGACGATCTCGACGCCGGCGAAGAAGAAGGCGATTTCCTGCGCCGCGGTGTCCGCCGCGTCGGAGCCGTGGACGGAGTTCGCCTCGATGTCCTCGGCGAATTCGGCGCGGATGGTGCCGGCCTCGGCCTTCCTGGGGTCGGTCGCGCCCATGATCGCGCGGTTGCGGGCCACGGCGTCGTCGCCTTCCAGAACCTGGACGACGACCGGACCCGAGGTCATGAAGCTGACCAGCCCGGCGAAGAACGGACGCTCCTTGTGGACGCCATAGAACGCCTCGGCCTGGTCCTTGGTCAGGCGGATGCGCTTCTGGGCGACGATGCGCAGACCCGCTTCCTCGAACTTCGCATTGATGCGGCCGGTGAGGTTGCGGCGCGTGGCGTCGGGCTTGATGATCGAGAGGGTGCGTTCGGTTGCCATGGGGAGCCTCGTGTCTGGAGTTGAGCCGTCGCGCGCGCCCTTACAGGGCCGGGCCGGGGTGGGCAAGTCCCGGCTTGTGCGATAGCAAGCGGCCATGAGCCTGTTGCGGATCGAAGACCTGTCCTTTTCCATCGCCGGCCGCGCCCTGCTGGAAGGGGCGGGGCTGGTCGTCGATCCCGGCCGCAAGGTCGGCCTGATCGGGCGCAACGGCGCTGGAAAATCCACACTTCTGAAGCTGATCGCCGGCACCCATGCGCCGGATGGCGGCAGCATCCGCCTGGCCAGCCGCGCGCGGCTCGGCACGGTGGCGCAGGAGGCGCCGGCCGGTTCGGTCACGCCCGCCGCCGTCGTGCTCGCCGCCGATACCGAGCGCGGCGCGCTGCTCGCCGAGGCCGCCAGCGCCGAACCCGAGCGGCTGGCGGCGATCCATGAGCGGCTGATCGCGATCGATGCTGAATCGGCGCCCGCGCGGGCCGGGGCGATTCTCGCCGGGCTCGGGTTCGACGAGGCGGCGCAGAACCGGCCGATGTCGAGCTTTTCGGGCGGGTGGCGGATGCGCGTCGCGCTCGCCGCCGCGCTGTTCGCCGCCCCCGACCTGCTGCTGCTCGACGAGCCGACCAACCATCTCGATCTCGAGGCGACGCTGTGGCTGGAGACCTGGCTCGCCCGCTTCCCCGGCGCGGTGCTGATGGTCTCGCACGACCGCGACCTGCTCGACCGCGCGGTGGACTCCATCGCCCATCTCGACCGCGGCAGGATCACGCTGACGCCGGGCGGCTTTGCCGAATTCGTCCGCATCCGCACCGAGCGGGCCGAGCAGCAGAACCGCGAGGCGGCGCGGATCGCCGCCCAGCGCGCCCACATGCAGGCCTTCGTCGACCGCTTCCGCGCCCAGGCGACCAAGGCGCGGCAGGCGCAGTCCCGCCTCAAGGCGCTGGCGCGGATGCCGGTGATCGACACGATCGTCGAGGACGCGCCGACGCGGTTCAGTTTCCCGGAACCGCGGCCGCTCTCGCCGCCGCTGCTCGCCCTCGACCGCGCGACGCTGGGCTATGACGGCAAGCCGGTGCTGCGCGAGGTGTCGCTGCGGATCGACATGGAGGACCGGATCGCCCTGCTCGGCGCCAATGGCAACGGCAAGTCGACCCTGGCCAAGGCGCTGGCCGGGCGGCTGGAGCCGATGGCGGGGACGTCGTTCCGCACGAGGGGCATCACCGTCGGCTATTTCGCGCAGCACCAGGAGGACGATCTCGACCTCGTGGACACGCCGCTCGGCCATCTCGCCCGCGCGCTGCCGAAGGCGACGGTGACGGAACTGCGCGCCCAGGCCGCGCGGTTCGGCCTCGACGCCGACCGGGTGGAGACGGTGGTCGGCCAGCTTTCCGGCGGCGAGAAGGCGCGGCTGCTGCTCGCCCTCGCCACGCGCGACGCGCCGCAGGTGCTGATCCTCGACGAGCCGACCAACCATCTCGACATCGATGCCCGCGAGGCGCTGGTGCGCGCGATCACCGATTTCGCCGGCGCGGTGGTGCTGGTGACCCATGACACGCATCTGCTCGACCTCGTGGCCGACCGGCTGCTGCTCGTCGCGGACGGGCGGGTTGCGGCCTATGACGACGATCTCGACTCCTATCGCCGGCTGATCACCCAGAAGCCGTCCGGCACCGCCGAGCGCAAGGCGGCGCCGGCGGCGAAGGACGACCGGCGGGCCCGCGCCGTCGCCCGCGAGGCGACCGCGCCGCTGCGCAAGGCCGCGCGCGACGCCGAGGCGGCGATCGGCCGGCTCGAGGCGGAGAAGCGGACGCTGATGGCGAAGCTGGCCGATGCCGGTTTCTATGCGCGGGCGAAGCCGGAGGAGATTTCGGCGATCAATATCCGCCTCGCCGCCATCGCCGGCGAGATCGAGGTCAAGGAGGCGGCCTGGCTGGAGGCCGAGGCGGCGCTGGAGGCGGCGGCGGGCTGACCGCCGCGGCTCATTCCGCGGCGAGGGCGGCCGGCGCGGGCGGATAGCGGCGCAGGATGTAGAGCATCACCGCCATCGCCGGCAGCGCCGAGATCACGGTGAATTCGTAGAAGGGCAGCCAGCCCATCGCATGGGCGAGGACGCCGGAGAAGCCGCCGATCGTGCGCAGGGCGAGGGCTGCGACCGAGGAGAGCAGGGCGTATTGCGTCGCGGTGTAGGCCTTGGTGCAGAGGCCGGAGAGATAGGTGATGAAGGCGGCATCGGCGATGCCTTCGGCGAAGCTCTCGGCGACGCTGGTCGCCAGCAGGATGTGCGGCAGATGCGGGTAGAGGCCGAGCAGCGGGTACAGAATCAGCGTGAGGGTCTGGAAGGCGCCGGCGGTGAGCAGGGCGCGGCCGACGCCGAGCCGGGCCACGGCGACGCCGCCGAGCGCCGTGCCGGCGAGGACGGCCACCAGCGAGGGCGGGCCGTTGGCGATGGCGATGGTCGCGCGGTCGAAGCCGAGATGGGTGTAGTAGGGCGCGAGCATCACCCCGGCCAGCGCCTCGCCGAGGCGGAACAGGATGACGAAGACGAGGATGATCCAGGCGCCCTCGCGGCTGAGGAAATCGGCGAGCGGGGCGATGACCGCCTCGCGGAAGCGGGCGCCGATCGAGACCGGCCCGCGCGCCGGCGGCGGGGCGGGTTCGGCGCAGGCCAGCGTTGCGGCGGCGCCGACGAGCTGGAGCGGCACCATCGCGAGGATCGCGACATGCCAGCCGGTGACGGTGGACAGGGCGATGACGCCGGAGCCGGAGATCAGCATCGCCGCGCGATAGCCCCAGACATAGCCGGCGGTGGCGGCGCCCTGCAGGTGCTGGGGGAAGAACTCGATCCGCCAGGTGTCGATCATGATGTCCTGGCTGGCCGAGAGGAAGGCGACGAGGCCGCCGGCCAGCAGGGTGGCGGCCAGGGCGTGCGCCGGGCGGGTGAGGGCGAGGGCGAGGACGGCGGCGGCGAGGCAGAGCTGGATCGGCAGCAGCCAGCCGCGCCTGCGGCCGAGCGCGCGGAAGGGGCGCGGCGGGCGGAACTGGTCGAGCGCCGGCGCCCAGAGGAACTTGAGCGAATAGGCGATGCCGAGATTGGCGGTGAAGCCGATCGCCTCCAGCGGCAGGTTGGCGCGGGCGAGCCAGAGCCGCAGCGTGAAGCCGGACAGGGCGAGCGGCAGGCCGGAGGAAAAGCCGAGCAGGCCGATCAGGGCGATGGCGCGAATCCGGTTCATGACGCCAATTGCCAGCGCTGCACCGGCTGCCGTCAAGCCGGGGGCGGGAATTCGTGACAACGGTTTAATCGTGCGGTGACGCGGGCATGGTTGCCCCGCGCCGTGCCGGACCCAAAGTTGCACGCCGGGACCGCTGTCGCGCGCCTGCGCGGCGGCGCGGTGCCGCAGGGGCGGCATTTCGAGGAAGGAGACCATCATGAAGACCGTTCTGCTGACTGGTTTTGCGCTGGCCCTGACGGGGGGCATGGCGCTCGCGCAGGCGCCGGCCCCGACCCGCATGGGCGGATCCGTGCCCTATGACGCCTCGGCCGGGACCTATCTCGGCATCGCCGGGCAGGCGGTCGCGGCGCATCAGGCGACGCGGGCGCGGGTCGCGCTCGGCCGGGCGGAGACGGACCTGCTGACCAACTCCTATGTGCAGGGCAGTGTGAACGGAGCGATCCGCACACCGGCGATCGATGCGGTGCGGCGGGCCCGCAGCGCCGTCGAGAGCGGCGACTACGAGCAGGCGCGCATGCTGATCCATCGGGCGATGACGATGATCGACCACCCGGCCGGCGCCGGCATGCCGATGCCCGCGCCGGGCGGCGGTTCGGCGATGCCGGCGCCGGGCGGCAGCGGAATGCCCGCGCATGGCGGCGAGCCGATGATGCCGGCGCCGGCACCCTCGGCACGATAGGCGCCGGGGCCGCGCTGGCCGGGCAGGGGGACGGCTTCGGCCGTCCCTTTTTCATCTCTTCATATCCCGTCTGCGTCACGAAGCTCGCTTTTGCACTGCAAAACGTGTAGAGGAGCCGCGTTGAACCCCGAAAGACCCGAATCATGACCGAGACCAAGCTGCGCAACGTGGCGATCATCGCCCATGTCGACCATGGCAAGACCACGCTCGTGGACAATCTTCTCAAGCAGTCCGGCTCGTTCGGCGCGCATCAGCAGGTGGCCGAGCGCGCGCTCGACCGCAACGACCTCGAGCGCGAGCGCGGCATCACCATCCTCGCGAAGTGCACCGCCGTGCAGTGGGGCGACGTGCGGATCAATATCGTCGACACGCCGGGCCATGCCGATTTCGGCGGCGAGGTCGAGCGCATCCTGAACATGGTGGACGGCGTGGTCGTCCTCGTCGATGCCGCCGAGGGCGTGCTGCCGCAGACCAAGTTCGTCGTCGGCAAGGCGCTGGCGCGCGGGCTGAAGCCGATCGTCGTCGTCAACAAGATCGACCGCCCGGATGCCCGCGCCGACGAGGTGCACAACGAGGTGTTCGACCTGTTCGCCGCCCTCGGCGCCAATGACGAGCAGCTCGATTTCCCGATGCTCTATGCCTCCGGCCGCCAGGGCTGGGCGACGCCGACGCTGGACGGGCCGCGCGAGAACCTCTCGCCGCTGTTCGACCTGATCGTGAGCCATGTGCCCGAGCCCGGCCTCGACGCCGACGCGCCGTTCGCCATGGTCGCGACCATCCTGGAGAGCGACAACTTCCTCGGCCGCGTGCTGACCGGCCGCGTCGAGCAGGGGCGGGCGACCGTGAACATGCCGGTGCGCGTCATCAGCTTCGACGGGCGCGCGGTGGAGACCGGGCGGCTGACCAAGCTGCTCGCCTTCCGCGGCCTGGAGCGCGTGCCGGTGGACGAGGTTTCGGCCGGGGACATCATCGCCGTGGCCGGCCTCAAGGAGGCGACCGTGCCGGATACGATCGGTGCCATGGAGATCGGCGCCGCGCTGCCGGCGATCCCGATCGACCCGCCGACGCTGTCGATGACCTTCCGCATCAATGACGGCCCGCTCGCGGGGCGCGAGGGCAAGAAGGTGACGTCGCGGCAGATCCGCGACCGGCTGTTCCGCGAGGCGGAGGGCAATGTCGCGATCCGCGTGACCGACTCCACCGAGACCGAGGCGTTCGAGGTGGCCGGGCGCGGCGAGTTGCAGCTCGGCGTGCTGATCGAGACGATGCGCCGCGAGGGCTTCGAGCTGACGATCGGCCGGCCGCGCGTGCTGACCCGTGACAACCCGGAGACGGGCGCGCGCGAGGAGCCGATGGAAGAGGTGCTGATCGACGTGGACGAGCCGTATTCCGGCGTCGTCGTCGAGAAGATGAGCCGGCGCAAGGGCGAGTTGCAGGATATCCGCCCCTCGGGCGGCGACAAGCAGCGGCTGACCTTCCACATCCCGAGCCGCGGGCTGATCGGCTATCACGGCGAGTTCCTGACTGATACGCGCGGCTCCGGCGTGATGAACCGGCATTTCATCGGTTACGGCCCGTGGAAGGGGACGATCGAGGGGCGGCGCAACGGTGCACTGATCGCCAATGCCGATGGCGAGAGCGTGCAATACGCGCTGTTCTACCTGCAGGAACGCGGCACGCTGTTCATCGGCGGCGGCGAGAAGGTTTACGAGGGCATGATCATCGGCGAGCACAGCCGGGAGAACGACCTCGACGTGAACCCGATCAAGGAGAAGAAGCTCACCAATATCCGCGCCGCGGGCAAGGACGACGCGCTGCTGCTGACGCCGCCGCGCCGGATGAGCCTGGAGCAGGCGATCGCCTATATCGAGGATGACGAGCTGGTGGAGGTGACGCCGGGCGCGGTGCGGCTGCGCAAGCGGCATCTCGATCCGCACGCGCGCAAGAAGGCCGAGCGGGCGTCCGACGCCGCCTGATCCGGCGGCGGTAGCCTTCAGAACGGGGTGAGGCCGGCCGGCGCGACAACGCCGGCCGGTTTTTTTTCAGTCCCAGTCCGGCGCGAAGGCCGGATCGACGAAGCGCTGGTTTTTCGGCAGGGCGGCGAGGGCGGCGCGGTCCTCGTCATCGAGGGTGATGGCGAGGGCGGCGAGGTTGGCGCGCTGGGTTTCCTCGCGCGCGGCCTTGGGGATTGCCGCGACACCGTCCTGGTCGAGCAGGTATTTGAGGGCGACCTGCGCCGGCGTTGCGCCATGTTTCGCGGCCACCTCCGCGAGCGCCGGATGGTCGCCGAGCCGGCCCTGGGCGAGCGGGCAATAGGCGGTGACGGTGATGCCGTGGGCCCGCGCGTAGTCGAGCACCGCGTCCTGCCCGAGCAGGACGTGATATTCCACCTGGTTGCAGGCGATCTCGGCGCCGATCGCCTCCACCGCCTGGCGCATCAGCGCGACGGTGAAGTTCGACACGCCGATATGCCGCACCAGGCCTTCATGTTTGAGATGCGCCATGGTGGCGAGGACCGCGGCGAGATTCATCGAGGGCGAGGGCCAGTGGATCAGGAAGAGGTTCACATGGTCGGTGCGCAGCTTGGCGAGGCTGGCCTCGATGGCGCGGCGCACGCCGTCCGGCGTGAGGTTTTCGTACCAGACCTTGGTGGTGAGGAAGATCTCGTCGCGCGGGATGCCGCTTTCGGCGAGGGCGGCGCCGACGGCCTCCTCGTTGCCGTACATCTCGGCGGTGTCGATATGGCGATAACCGAGCGCTAGCGCGCGGGTGACGGCGGCGGTGCAGTCGCGCCCGCTCATCCGCCAGGTGCCGAGACCGAGCTTGGGCATGGCGAGCGCGCCGCCGGTGATGGGCATGCTGGTCATGTCAGTCCTTTCGCGAGAAATCGATCAGGGCAAGAAAGCCGGACTCCGTGCCGAAGGCGAGATGGGCGCCGTTCGGACTCCAGCCGAGGGCGGAGACCGCGCCGCGCCCGGCGGCGGCGACGGGCAGGATGCGTTCGCGCGCGATGTCGGCCACGACGACCGAGCCGTCGGCGAAGCCGGCGGCGACGACCTCGTGCTGCGGATGGCAGGCGACGCGGCGGACCACCGTTTCGCCGGCGGCGAGTTCGAGCGGCGCCTTGCCCATCGGCCCGCCGCCGAAGAACGGCCAGATCACGATGGCCTCGGCGCCGGCGGTGGCGAGCCACTTGCCCGAGCGGGTGAAGTCGAGCGATTCGGGCTTTGTCGGGTAGCCGCTCATCCGCATGTGCTGGCCGTCGGGCAGTTTCCAGCCATGCAGCTCGTTTTCCTGCATGGTGGTGACCATCGCCTCGATATCGGGATGCAGGGCGATGGCGAGATGGCTGCCCTTCCATTCGAAGACCTGCGGCTTCGCGTTCTCGGAGCGCACGAACCAGAGCGAGGCGCCGTTGTAATGCGCGGCGGCGAGGCGGCGGTGCTTCGGATCGAGCGCCATGCCGGCGACGGTCGAGGGATGCGCGAGGGTGCGGAGTGTGGCGCCGGCGGCATCGAGCAGGTGGATCGTCTTGCCGACCGCGGCCGCCCGCAGCGGCGCCTTGCGGTCCGGCACGGTGAGAACGTGCTCGACCCATTTCATGCCGAAGCTGGCGAGTTCGGTGCTTTCGCCCGTTGCGGAATCGAGGCGTTTCAGCGCGCCGTCATCGCCGCCGGAGCAGAAGCCGCTTTGGTCGATATCCGGCGCGAGGGCGAGCACCGCGCCGTCGTGGCAGGCGTGTTCGGCGAAGTCGCCGCCGGCGAGGCCGCGCAGCACGATCCGCCCGTCACCGAGTCCGGCGGCGAGGGTGCCGCCGGCGCGGTCGAAGGCGAGGGCGGTGACGAACTCGGCGCAATCGTGAGAGACGCCGCGCACACGGAGCATCTCGTCCGCGTCGGTGACCATGCCGCTCATTCGGCGATGCAGCTTTCGAAGCCGCGGCGCAGCATCGGCCGGTTGAGATCGCGGCCGATGAAGACGATGCGGCTTTCGCGTTCCTCGCCATCCTTCCACGGGCGGATGAAATCGCCATCCGCCATCATGTGCACGGCCTGGAAGGCGAAGCGGCGATCCTCGCCGGCGAAGGCGAGGATGCCCTTGGTGCGCAGAATGTCCTGGCCCTGGGTGGCGAGGATGCCGCCGATCCAGGCGTTGAACAGCTCGGGGTCGAGCGGCTTCTTCACCGAGAGGCTGATGCTGCTCATGTGCTCGTCATGGGTGTGGGAATCCTCCTCGAGGAAATCCGGCACGGATTGCAGCACGCGGTCGAGGCTGAAGGCGTTGATGCCGAGCAGGCGGTCGGCCGGCACGTCGGCGCGGGTCGTGTGGTGGATCTGCGCGAAGCGGTTGATCGTGCGGATTCGCGCCTCGACATCGGCGAGTTCCTCCGGGGTGACGAGGTCGAGCTTGTTGAGCACGATGACGTCGGCGAAGGCGATCTGGTCCTCGGCTTCCGGCGCGTCGGCGAGGCGGGCGGGCAGGTTCTTCGCGTCGACCACCGTGACGATCGCGTCGAGCCTCGTCTTCGCCTTCACGTCCTCGTCGACGAAGAAGGTCTGCGCGACGGGGGCGGGGTTGGCGAGGCCGGTGGTCTCGACGATGATGCCGTCGAAGCGGTTGCGGCGCTTCATCAGCCCGCCGATGATGCGGATCAGATCGCCGCGCACGGTGCAGCAGATGCAGCCGTTGTTCATCTCGAAGACTTCCTCGTCGGTATCGACGACGAGGTCGTTGTCGACGCCGCGCTCGCCGAACTCGTTGATCACGACGGCGTATTTGCGGCCGTGATCCTCGGTGAGGATGCGGTTGAGCAGGGTGGTCTTGCCGGCACCGAGAAAGCCGGTGAGGACGGTGACGGGAACGAGATCGCTCATGCGGGAGATCCTGTCGTGGTGGGGCGTATCGTTGCTTCGGGATATAGGCAGGCGGGCTCGGGCGGACCAGAGCGCGGCAGGGCGAGGCCGAGGCCGAGCATGACGAAGAGCCAGCCCGCCATCGGCAGCACGGCGAAATTGTCGGTCGAGGCGAGCGGCCAGGCATAGGTCAGCACGCCGATGAAGGCGCCGAGCGCCATCGGCCGGCGCATGATTCCGCGGCCGAGTGCCAGCAGCCAGGCCGCGTTCATCGCGGCGAACAGCACGAGGCCGATCAGCCCGCCATCGAGGGCGGCCTGGAGATAGAAATTGTGCGGATGGATGTTGCAGGCGCCGCGCTTCAGGCTGGTCGGCCCGATGCCGAGCGCGGGGAGGCCGCGATCGAACCGCGGCTCGGGGCAGAAATCGCGGAAGCCGTTGAAGCCATAGCCGCGCAAGGGGGCGTGCTCGATCATCACCGTTGCCCGCGTGTAGAGTTCGCCATAGGGGCTTTTCGCGAAATGGCTGACCTGGCGGCCGGTCTCCAGCACCAGCTTGTCGAAACTGGGCGGCGAGACCAGTTTCAGCGCCGGGATCGCGAGCACGATCAGCACGCCGAGGCCGATCGCCGGCAGGCGGATCGGCCGGAAGGCGAGGGCGGTGACGGCGAGGCCCAGCAGCGCCAGCGCGAAGGGCATGCGCTGGCCGATCACCAGCGTTGTCGCGAAGCCGAGCCCGCCGACGGCGGCGGCCGCGAGTTTCGGCGCGGTGCCCCGCCGCGCGATCAGCGCCGCGATGACGGGCAGGGCGGTGAGAAACAGCAGGTGGCTGAACGGCGGGCCGGCGCGCGGCGCCCAGAACGGGCCGGTGAGCGCGCCGTCGCCCCAGCGGTGGTCGCCGAAGATGTTCACGCCGAAAATCTCCTGCTGCCAGCTTTGCAGCAGGATCCAGGCTTCGCAGGCGGCAAGGGCGAGCCAGAACCGGGTGCGCGCGGCCGGTGTATCGAGCACCCAGTGGCCGAGGGCGGCGGCGAGCACCAGCAGGCGGATCAGCACCAGCGCCTGGGTGAAGGATTTCCAGCCGCCCGGCCCGAGGCCGAGGGCGGGGATCGGCGTCGAGCAGATCATCACCGCGATCCACCAGAGGCAGCCGAACACGAACCAGGGCTGCCGCGCCCAGCGCCAGTCGCCGGTGCGGGCGGCGTGGACGAGGAACAGGATATCGACCGCGCCCATCGCCAATTCGGCGCCGGCGCGGGCGTAAAGCAGGCCAAACGGCAGGATCAGGGCGGCGATGAGGGCGGCGCGTTGCATGGTCATGCCCCGCTCATACCGGCGTTTCGGCGTCGCGCAACCGCTGCAGGCGGGCGGCGATGACGGGCGTGTCGAACAATTGCGCGCGGGCGCGGCCGGCGGCGGCGAGGCGGTCGCGGGCCGCGTCGTCGCCCGCCAGACGCAGGAAGGCGGCTTCCAGCGCGGCGGCGTCGCCGGGCGGCACCAGCAGCCCGGCCTCGCCCACCACTTCCGGCAGGCCGCCCGCCCGTGTCGCGACCAGGGTGGCGCCGGCCGCCATCGCCTCCAGCGCGGTCAGGCCGAAGGGTTCGGGCCAGCGGCTCGGGACCGCGACGATCGCGGCGCCGGCCATCGCCGCCAGAACCTCGTCGTGCGGCCGGTAGCCGTCCCAGGCGATGCCGGCGGCGCCGGCGCGGGCCCGCATCTCGCGCACGAACGGGGTTTCCGGACTGTCCGGCCCGAAGCGGTCGCCGCCGATGATGCGGGCGGACCAGCCGGGCAGGCGCGGCAGGGCAGCGGCGCTGGCGGCGATGAAATCGGCGATGCCCTTGCCCTCGACGATGCGGCCGGCGAACAGGATTTCGCGCCGCCGCGCATCGGGAGGTGCCGGCAGTTCGGCGAGGGTGAGCGGGTTGTGCAGCGTGACGAGGCGGGCGGTGTCGGCAAGGCCGGTCGCGTAGCGGGCGCGCAGATGATCGGAGACGCAGACCACGGCGTGCAGGCGGCGCAGCGTGCCCGCCCGCGCCGCCGGGCTGGTGAGGCCGCGCATCGTCGTCGGTTCGTTGTGCAGGAACAGCATCACCCGGCTACCGGGCAGCAGGCGCGCGGCAAGCCGGGCGAGGCGCGGCTGCTGGTGGATGTCGATGCTCGCCGGGCGGAGCCGCCGCAGCCGGCGCAGCACGCCGGCATTGTAGGCGAGCGGCGCGCGGAAGCGGACCGGATCGCAGGCAATGCCGGGAAAGCCCGGCTCCGCGCAGGCGGCGCCGATGACCGAGGCACCGGTGGCGGCCGCGAGCCGCCGGACGACCAGGGCGATCGCGCCGGCCCGGCCGGGGACAAAGGCTTCGCTGGCGGGCAGCACCATCGCGATGCCGCCGGCCGCATCCGGCTGGTTCAAGCCGATCGGACTTTCACGTAATCGCCGGGGGCATCGGCGAGGGCGGGGAGGGCGCCGTCGCCGGGTGTGCGGGCGGGAACCTCGCCGCGGCCCTGTGCGGCGATCCAGCGCTGCCAGTCCGGCCACCAGGAGCCGGCCACCTCGGTCGCGCCGGCGAACCAGTCCTCGGCGTTCGCCGGCAGGGTGGCGTTGACGAAATGGTTGTATTTGCCGCTGCCCGGCGGGTTGATCACGCCGGCGATATGGCCGGAGGCGGCGAGCACGAAGCGCTTCGGCCCGGCCATCAGCTGCGTCGCGCGGTAGGTGCTGGCCCAGGGGGCGATGTGGTCCTCGCGGCAGGAGAGGAAGTAGACCGGCACCTTGATCCGCCGGAGATCGACCGGCGTGCCGTCGAGGGTGATGGCGTCCGCCTGGCTCAGCAGGTTCCTCTGGTACATGTTGCGAAGATAGAACGAGTGCATCGCCGCCGGCATGCGGGTGGAATCGGAATTCCAGTAGAGCAGGTCGAAGGGGAAGGTCTCGTTGCCGAGCAGGTAGTTGTTGACCACGAAGCTCCAGATCAGGTCGTTCGAGCGGAGCATGTTGAAGGTGGTGGCCATCGCCGAGCCTTCGAGATAGCCGCGCCGGTTCATCCGGTCTTCCAGCGCGGCGAGCTGTTCCTCGTCGATGAAGACGCCGAGTTCGCCGACATCGGCGAAATCCGTCAGCGTGACGAGGAAGGTCGCGGACTTGATCCGGCTGTCGCGCCGGCGGGCCATCACCGCGAGGGTGGCGGCGAGCAGCGTGCCGCCGAGGCAGTAGCCGATCGCGTTCACCTGGCGCTCGCCGGTGGCCTGCTCGATCGCGTCGAGGGCGGCGAACACGCCGAGTTTCATGTAGTCGGCGAAATCCTTCTCGGCGAGGCGCTCGTCCGGGTTCACCCAGCTCGCGACGAAGACGGTGTGCCCCTGCTCGACGGCCCAGCGGATGAAGCTGTTCTTGGGGCGCAGGTCGAGGATGTAGAACTTGTTGATCCAGGGCGGGAAGATGACCAGCGGGGTCTTGTGCGCCGTCGTGGTCGCCGGGGCGTACTGGATCAGCTCCATCAGCTCGTTGCGGTAGACGACCTTGCCCGGCGTGACCGCGATGTTGCCGCCGACGCTGAAGGCCTCGGCGTCGGTCATGCGGATGTGCAGCTGGCCGCGCCCGGCCTCGAGATCGCGCAGCAGGTTCGACAGGCCGCGCAGCAGGTTTTCGCCGCCGGTCTCGGCGGTCTTGCGCAGGACCTGGGGGTTGGTCAGGGCGAAGTTCGACGGGCTCATCGCGTCGACGAACTGGCGCGCGTAGAAATCGACCTTCTGCGCCGTCTTCGGATCGAGCCCGTCGACGCGGCGGACCACATCCTGCACGAAGCGGGCCGAGAGCAGGTAGCTCTGGCGGATGAAGTCGAAGATCTCGTTTTCCTTCCATTCCTCGTGCTGGAAGCGCTTGTCGCGCGGGTCCGGCGGCACCACCGGCTGGGTCTCGATTCCCATGATGCGGCGGGTCGAGTGCTGCCAGAGCGTGACGTAATCCTGCCAGAAGCCGATCTGCGCCTCGATCAGCGACGCGGGATTGGCCATCAGCCGGGCCATCATCTCCATGAACGCGCTGCCGATGTTGAGCGGATCGATCGCGACATCGGCCTCGTGCTGGCGTTGCAGCCATTCGGCCACAATGCGCTGCGATCGGGCCGCGATATCGGCCATGGTGCGGGAAAAAGCGGCGGGATCGGGAAGGTTTGGGGCTTCCGTCCGCGGATTTTGCTGTTCGGCCATCGACGCTCCTTCCGGCTCCGGGATGCAGGCGCTAAGGTTGGTGGCGCAAGCGAGGAGCCGAAGTGACCTATAGCCAGATTCCGCCCACCCCTGAAACCCCGAGTCGAATCGTCGCCGTAATGGCCGCGCTCGCGGTGATCGCGCTGTCGGGCTGCGCGGCCTACAGCCCGGCGGCGCTGCTGCACCGCTACGAGGGCGGGGTGATCAGCTCGGGGCCGCCGCCCGCGCCGGGGCTCGATTCGCCCTGGCCGAACCTGGCTTCGGTGCCGCCGCGGCCGACATCGATTTCCCCCGCCGATCAGGCGGCGCTGCGCGGGCGGCTGGAGGCGGCGAATCGCGGCCAGAACCTCATGGCTGGCCATGAGCCGCCAGCCCCCGCCGCGGCGCCGCCGCCGCCTTCCGTGCCGCCGCTGCGTCTCGGCTTCCGGCCGCGCGAAGCCGTGCTGTCGCCGGCGCAGATCGCGCTGCTGGGCGCGTTCGCGGCGCGGCGCGCCGGGCGCCCCATTGCCGCAATCGGGTTTGCGCCAGGGCGTGATCCGGCCGGCTTGCGGCTCGCCCTTCTGCGCGCGACGGCGATCGCCAACGCGCTCGAGGTCGCCGGCGTGCCGGCGGCAGACATTCGCCTCGAAGCGCTCGCCAGCGGTCGCGGCGGTGCGGCACAGATGTTATACCCCCGCCACAAACCCACCACACCGGACGCTCAGGACCGATCATGACCGAGGAATTTCACCGCATCCGCCGCCTTCCACCCTATGTCTTCGCGGAGGTGAACCAGGCGAAGGCGGCCGCGCGCAACCGGCGCGAGGACATCATCGACCTCGGCATGGGCAATCCCGACAGCGCGACGCCGCCGCATATCGTGGCCAAGCTGGTCGAGACCGTGGCCGACCCGCGCAGCCACCGCTATTCCACCAGCAAGGGCATTCCCGGCCTGCGGCGCGCGCTTGCCGCGTATTACGACCGCCGCTTCGGCGTGAAGCTGAACCCGGAGACCGAGGTGATCGCCACACTCGGCTCGAAGGAGGGGCTGGCCAACCTCGCCAACGCGATCACCTCGCCGGGCGACACGATCCTGGTGCCCAACCCGTCCTACCCGATCCACCAGTTCGGCTTCATCATCGCCGGGGCCTCGGTGCGCTCGGTGCCGGCCACGCCGGATGACGAGATGCTGCGCGCGCTCGACCGCGCGGTGCGGCACTCGGTGCCGAAGCCGACCGCGCTGATCGTGAATTTTCCTTCAAATCCAACGGCGTATCTCGCGACGCTGGATTTCTACAAGGAAATCGTCGCGTTCGCCCGCAAGCACGAGATCTTCATCCTGTCCGATCTCGCCTATGCCGAGATCTATTTCGAGGGCGAGCCGCCGCCCTCGGTGCTGCAGGTCGAGGGGGCGAAGGACATCACGGTGGAATTCACCTCGATGTCGAAGACCTATTCGATGCCGGGCTGGCGCATGGGCTTCGCCGCCGGCAATCCGCGGCTGGTCGCGGCGCTCGCGCGCATGAAGTCCTATCTCGACTACGGCGCCTTCACGCCGATCCAGGTCGCGGCGACGGCGGCGCTGAACGGGCCGCAGGACTGCGTCGAGCAGATGCGCACGCTCTACCGCGAACGGCGCGACGTGCTGATCAAGGGACTCGCGCAGGCAGGCTGGGACGTGCCGAGCCCGGCGGGGTCGATGTTCGCCTGGGCGCCGATTCCGGAGCGCTTCGCGCATCTCGGCTCGGTCGATTTCGCGAAGCTGCTGCTGGAGCGCGCCAAGGTCGCGGTCGCGCCGGGGATCGGCTTCGGCGAGTATGGCGATGGCCATGTCCGCATCGCGCTCGTCGAAAATACCCATCGGCTCCGGCAGGCGGTGCGGAACATCCGCGCCTTCATGGCACCGGGCAATGCGCCCAACCAGCAGGAGAGCGTCTCGGCATGAATGGTGAACTGTCGGTCGGGATCGCCGGGCTGGGGACGGTCGGCGCCGGGGTCGTGCGGCTGTTGCAGGAGAATGCGGCGATCATCGCCGCGCGGGCCGGTCGGCCGGTGCGCGTGGTGGCGGTGTCCGCGCGGGACCGGACGCGGGATCGCGGGGTGTCGCTCGAGGGTATCCGCTGGGTCGAGGACCCGCTGGTGCTCGCCACCGATCCGGCCGTGGATGTCGTCGTCGAGCTGATCGGCGGTGCTTCAGGTGCCGCGCGGGACCTGGTCGAGGCGGCCCTGGCCGCGGGCAAGCCGGTGGTGACGGCGAACAAGGCGCTGATCGCGCAGGCGGGCGGCGACCTCGCGGGGTTGATCCGCGGCGGGCCGGGCATCCGCTTCGAGGCGGCGGTGGCGGGCGGCATTCCCGTCATCAAGGCGCTGCGCGAGGGGCTCGGCGCCAACCGGATCGCCAGCGTGTCCGGCATCTTCAACGGCACCTGCAACTACATGCTCACGCGGATGCGCGACGAGAAGATGGAGTTCGCCGACGTGCTCGCCGAGGCCCAGGCGCTCGGCTATGCCGAGGCCGACCCCTCGGCCGATATCGACGGGGTGGATACCGCCCACAAGCTGGCGATCCTCGCGGCCATCGCCTTCGGCCGCCAGGTGGATTTCGGGGCGGTGCATGTCGAGGGCATCCGCCGGATCAGCGCGGTGGATATCGCCTTCGCCGACGAGCTCGGCTACCGGATCAAGCTGCTCGGCATCGCCCGCGCGAGCGAGGCCGGAATCGAGACCCGCGTGCATCCGGCGATGGTGCCGGAGAACTCGGCGCTGGCGAAGGTGGATGGCGTGAACAACGCGGTCGTGATCAGCGGCGAGCCGGTGGGCGATATCGTGATCCAGGGGCGCGGCGCCGGGGCGGGGCCGACCGCCTCGGCCGTGGTGGCCGACCTGATCGACCTTGCCCGCGGCCGGCAGAC
Organism: Acidiphilium multivorum AIU301; assembly: GCF_000202835.1. Lineage (NCBI taxonomy): Bacteria > Pseudomonadati > Pseudomonadota > Alphaproteobacteria > Acetobacterales > Acidocellaceae > Acidiphilium > Acidiphilium multivorum. The sequence goes on along the minus strand of NC_015186.1, from coordinate 1,521,715 downwards.
GCCCATGCTCGGCATGGCGCCCGATGCGCTGCGCAGCGAGGCCTCGGTGCCGATGGCGGCGCATCGCGGGGCCTATTGCCTGCGGCTGATGGTGCTGGATCAGCCCGGCGTGATCGCCGATGTCACCGCGGTGCTGCGCGATCACGGCATCTCGCTGGAAACGATGCTCCAGCGCGGCCGCAGCCCGGGCGATGTGGTGCCGGTTGTGATCATCACCCATGAGACTGACGAGGCCGCGATGGCGGCGGCGCTGGTGCAGATCGCCGCACTGCCGGCGGTGCAGGAGCCGCCGGCGCTCATCCGCATCGAACAGGCCTGATCGACGCTCGACCCGCAGGAGACCGCGAAGATGGACAACGCCAAGACCCCGGCCCAGTCGGACCGTAACCTCGCCCTCGAACTCGTGCGCGTCACGGAAGCCGCCGCGCTCGCGGCCTCGGCCTGGATCGGCCGGGGCGACAAGAACAGCGCGGATGGGGCTGCCGTCGGCGCGATGCGCCAGGCGTTCAACGCGGTCGCGATCGACGGTGTCGTCGTGATCGGCGAGGGCGAGATGGACGAGGCGCCGATGCTCTATATCGGCGAACGCGTCGGCGCCGGCGGACCGGAGATGGACATCGCCGTCGATCCGCTCGAGGGCACGACCATCGCCGCCAAGGGCGCGCCGAACGCGATCGCGGTGATCGCGCTGGCGGAGCGCGGCAACTTCCTGCACGCGCCGGATATCTACATGGACAAGATCGCGGTTGGTCCCGATCTGCCCGAGGGGGTGGTGGCGCTGGATGCGCCGGTTGAGGAAAATCTCCGCAACCTCGCCCGCGCCAAGCGGTGCGACATTTCCGACCTGATGGTCTGCACGCTGGAGCGCGAGCGCCATGCCGAGCTGATCGCGCGGTGCCGCGAGGCCGGCGCGCGGATCACCCTGATCGGGGATGGCGACGTTTCGGGCGTGATCGCGGTGGCGCAACCCGAGGCCGGGATCGACATCTACATGGGCTCGGGCGGCGCGCCGGAGGGCGTTCTCGCCGCGGCCGCGCTGCGCTGCACCGGCGGGCAGATGCAGGGACGGCTGCTGTTCGAGGACAGCTCGCAGATCGACCGGGCGAAGGGCATGGGCATCGCCGATCCGTCGCGGCTCTACCAGGTTCACGAAATGGCGGCGGGCAACGTGATGTTCGCGGCGACCGGCGTGACCACCGGCCCGATGCTGCGCGGCGTGCGGCGGTATGCGACCGGCGCGGTGACGCACTCGATCGTGATGCGGTCGAAATCCGGCACCGTCCGCTATATCGAGGCGCATCACAACTTCCAGACCAAGCCGTGGACGCCGGCCTGAACGGGGCGGCGCCGGCTTTCGGGGTCGAACGCAGCCTGACCGGCCGGCGCTGGCTCTGGCGCCCGGCCGCGGACCGCACGGCGCAGGCCATCGCCCAGCGCTGCGGCGTGCCGGACGTGATCGGCCGGCTGCTCGCCGGGCGCGGCGTGATGCCCGATCATGCCGCGGATTTCCTCGAGCCGACGCTGCGCGCCTATCTGCCCGATCCCTCGGCGCTGACCGACATGGATGCCGCGGCGGCGCGGATCGCCGATTCAGTGCAGCGCGGCGCGACCATCGCGATCTTTGGCGATTACGATGTCGACGGCGCCTGTTCGGGCGCGCTCATGGCGCTGGGCCTTGGGGAACTTGGCGCGACGACCATCAATTACGTGCCGGATCGGCTCCGCGAGGGCTACGGGCCGAACGCGCCGGCGCTGCGGGCGCTTGCCGGGCAGGGGGCGGAACTGGTCGTCTGCGTCGATTGCGGAACGGCGGCGCATGAGGCGCTCGCGGCGCTCGACGGCCGGGCGGATGCCATCGTTCTCGACCATCACAAGAGCGAGGGGGCTCCGCCCGCCATCGTGGCGACGGTGAACCCGAACCGCGCTGACGATGCGTCGGGCCTCGGCAACGTTTGCGCGGCGACGATCAGCTTCCTCACCCTCGTCGCCGTGCAGCGCGAACTTCGCCGGCGGGGCTTCTTCGCGACGCGGCGCGAGATCGACCTGCTGTCGATGCTCGACCTCGTCGCGCTTGCGACGGTCTGCGACGTGATGCCGCTCACCGGCCTCAACCGCGCGCTGGTGACCCAGGGGCTGAAGGTGATGGCGCGGCGGGAACGGCCGGGAATCGCGGCATTGCTCGACGTCGCGCAGGTGAGGGAGGCGCCGGGCACGATGACCTGCGGCTTCGCGATCGGCCCGCGGATCAACGCCGCCGGCCGCATCGCCGAGGCGGATCTCGGGCTGCGCACGCTGCTCGCCGCCGAGCCGGCGACGGCGATGGTGCTGGCGCGCCGCCTCGACGAGATCAACCGCGAGCGCCAGGCGGTGGAGGCCGGGCTGCTGGACGAGGCGATGACCGACGCCGAGGCCCAGTTCGCCGCCGGCGCGCCGGTCGCGCTGGTTGCCGGCGAGCAATGGCATCCGGGCGTGGTCGGCATTGTCGCCGGCCGGATCAAGGAAACCTTCAACCGTCCGGCCCTGGTCGCGGGAATCGCGGAGGGCAGGGCGGTGGGTTCTGGCCGCTCGGTGCCGGGGGTCGATCTCGGCAGCGCGATCATCGCCGCGCGCGAGGCGGGGCTGCTGATCAAGGGCGGCGGCCACGCCATGGCCGCGGGTTTCACGGTGGAAGCCGGTCGGATCGAGGCGCTGCGCGGCTTCCTCGCAGAGCGGTTGGCGGTGGCCGCGACGCTGCCGGACGCGGCCGATCTGCCGATCGAGGGCATGGCGGCTGTCGGCGGGATCGACGAGGCGCTCGCCGCGGCGATCGGCCGCGTCGGGCCGTTCGGCGCCGGCAACGAGGAGCCGGTGTTCGTGGTGCCGCGGGCGCGGGTCCTGCGGGCGGACCGCATCGGCCGGAACGAGGCGACGATCCGCGCCTTCGTCGAGGGCGAGGCCGGTGGCCGGCTGAAGACGATCCTGTTCCGCGCCGGAGACGGCGACCTTGCGGCCGCGCTGGCCCGTCCGGGCGGCGCACCGCTCAATCTTGCAGGTCACATCCGCGCGGAACAATGGAATGGCAGAACCTCGGTCAGCCTGATCCTGATCGACGCCGCTCCCGCTTGACCTGCCCCCACCACTCGGCTACCCACACTTTCAGAAAGTCCCGTTCGTCTAGAGGCCTAGGACGTCGCCCTCTCACGGCGATAACAGGGGTTCGAATCCCCTACGGGACGCCACTTGCGATGGATCTGGGCACCGTCAATCGCACTGGGTTCATGATCCCACCCGATGGCTGCTGCCAGGGCTGAACGCCGACCGTCGATGCTCACGGTGCCGGTCTCCACCATGATTTCGCTGACGAACATCCGCAGATAGGCTTTAGATAGGCTTTCCGGAACGCCGGATCGTCGTTGTGCATCGCCTGTCTCATGACTGACCGGCCCCCAGCGCCAGACACTGCGCCGCCGCCAAGGCCGGAGGTGAAATTGCACCAACTTTCAACCCCGACCACTCAGTGGGGGCCGGTCATGTCTTCGAAAGCGAACTGAATCACAACCCGATAAAATCGCTCAACTATCTTTTTTGGTCCGGCTCTTGGGAACTGGAGACCCATGGTCGCTGGACCGGTGTGGCTGCGATCATCCCGGCGGGTGTGCTCGATGGTGCCACGGTCCTGGTTGGGTGAGTGGTGTCGCCGCCTATCCGATCACGGAGGACGACAAGCATTGCGATATCGATAACAGATAGTTAGTTCAAGTGAATTAGTGAATAACTAACGACACCCTCTCCTCCGAGAGGCGCGCCTATTATCGATATGCGTATTGATCATAAGGGGATTTTGATGGCTGATAGGAAGACGATCTGCCTGAACATGATCGTGAAAAACGAGATGGCCAATCTCGCGCGTTGTCTTGGCGCTGTTGCACCGTGGATTTCGGCTTGGGTTATCGGCGATACCGGCTCGACTGATGGGACGCAGGATTTTATCCGTTCGTTCTTTGCCGAGCGCGGCATTCCTGGTGAGTTGCATAGTTTTCCGTTCGAGAATTTCGCGCAGGCTCGCAACGAGGCGCTGGCACATGCTTATGCGACACCCATCGAGTACGATTATCTATTGCTGAATGATGCCGATAAGGAACTCGTCGTCGACGACCCCGACTTCCAGCAAAAACTCCAAGCCCCATGTTACGATTTGCTGCAGCATGCGGGCATCAGCTATTGGAATGCCCGACTTGTTCGCCGGAATGCCGGAGCGCTGTATCATGGTGTCACGCATGAGTATCTCGCCGTCGATGGCGATCGCCAGCGGCTTGATGGCGTGTGGTTCAAAGACCATGCAAGCGGCGCCAACCGCGTCGACAAATTTGAACGCGATATCCGGCTGCTGACCGAGGCGTTGGCCGATGATCCTGAGAACGCCCGTTATGTGTTCTATCTCGCCCAGAGCTACCGAGATGCCGGACGGTTGACTGAGGCCGTCGAGGCCTACGCCAAGCGGGCAACGATGGGCGGTGGGGATGAGGAAGCGTGGTATGCGCGGTTGCAGGAGGCCCGTTGTCTTCTCCGTCTCGGTGACGACGGCGGATTCGTGCGCCAATCGCTGGCCGCCTTCAGCCAACGCCCACACCGTGCAGAACCGCTGTACGATCTCGCGCGTTACCACCGGGAGCGCAGCCGAACCGAAGCGGCGGCGCTGTTTGCAGAACAAGGGATTGCGCTAGGATATCCTGACCGCGACACGCTGTTTATCGAGGATTACATTTTCGATTGGGGGCTGCGCGAGGAACTGTCGATTGCGGCGAATTATTCGCCCGGTCCAGCGCGTAAGGCGCGCGGTGCTGCGGCGTGCAACTGGCTTGCACAAAGCGCCGACGTTCCTGAACATGTGCGTTCCCTAGCCCAATACAATCTGCAATTTTATCCAAAGGCAGCGGACGAGGTGGCAGCGGACGGATCGCAGCGCGCCGCGACCATAGGCGACGGAAATAAAATCGACATACATCGTGACGTGGGTAGATCGCGGCTTTCGCCCACAGATTAAGCCGACGCCGTGCGGCAATTTCATCCTGTCACCTCAGCTGCTGATTCGAAAAAGTCTACATGGGTCCCGCAGACGCCAATGGCTGGGACTGAGTTGATGGTTGGTGGCCTGAAGCAACGGATGGCTCAGGAACTCGATCGCATCAACCTTCAAATCAACCACCCCGGCAGCGAAAAGGACTCCAGGCCGCGTGTGGTCTGGATACACCATGACGTCAACCAGGAATGGGTTCAATGGTGTTCAGACAAGGCGACTGTCGATTTGGTCGACTGTTTTGTTTTTGTCTCCCACTGGCAGCGTGAACAATATCTCAAGACATTCGGGCTACCGCCGGAACGTTGTGTGGTGCTGCGCAATGCGACTGACGTCAACGCATCGCCGCGGCGATGGGAAGCAGCTCCTGTTTGGCGTTGTGCTTATGCTAGCACGCCGTTCCGCGGTCTTTCCGTACTTCTCGACGCCTGGGAACACATCAACCCAGTCAATGCCGAACTGCACGTCTGGTCGTCCATGAAACTTTATCTTGGCGACGACGGCCCTTACAGCCATCTCTATGAACGAGCGCAAGCGTTATCAGGTGTGTTTTATCATGGTATCGTCCCTAATGCCGAACTACGCATGGCGCTTCGGGACATGCATTTTCTCACCTACCCCAGCACATTCGCGGAGACCTCATGCCTTGCGGTGATTGAAGCGATGGCTGCGGGCTGCCGGGTGATTTGCCCGTCGCTCGGCGCACTGCCAGAAACCACAAGCGGATTTGCGCACGTCTATCCTTGGACGGTTGACGCCAACGCACATGCAGCGACCTTTGCCGCAAAATTGCGCGAGGAATTTGATAATCCGTGGAACGGTCAGCCAGAGCGATCGCTCGCCCAGCAGGCTCATTTTGCCGAAGAGTACGATTGGTCACGCCGTGTATGCGAGTGGCGGCAATTGATTGAAAAATTGTGCAATTAATCAAACGAGACGACAACCTATTTGATAATTTTCTTGTGTTGTTAAGGTTATAAATGATGATGGAAATCTCAATCGTAACGGGCTTTTTTGATATAGGAAGGGGCGAATGGCTGGAAGGATCAGCAGACGATCATCAACACACGATCAATGGCCCCTTATGTCAGCAATATGTGGCGCAAGTGAGCAAGTCCGGAGTCCTGCCACAAAAGTGGCGCCGCCCATCCGAAGGATGTTCCGGCCAGTGACAGCAATACCCAGGCCGCTCGCTCGCCGTGGCGCAGGCTCGCTGTGGCGGTCCAGCTGGCGACCGCAGCCAGGCTGCAGGCAACGACGACGATTGGTGCGTCGAGGTGCCAGAAATATGTCGCCAGGGCGCCTGAAATCGGCGGCAGCAATAAGGCCGCAAGGGCCGTGGCCGGTTGGGTTTGCTCCCGCCGGTTGAGCCCGAGGCGCCAGATGATCAGCCAGCTTCTTGGCGCGATAGTTGCGCACATCAGCGCCAGCGCGACAAACGCTGCCGTGAACTGGCCGCCAAAAGAGGCCAACCAGGCGCTGTGAAGGACTTCCTGTGGAGCCGCCCCGTGCAGGATCGCGTTCCATACAGCGATCGCTTCGGCAGGCGGGCGCCCGAACATTGCACCGCTTAATATCATCGACGATACGACAATGAAGCCTGGCAGAAGTGCAATGGTGAATAGCGCGACCGCGGCGGAAATGCTGTTCATTTCGCGAAAGGCGAGGGGCAGCACGATTAATGTGGGCGCTACCCAGTAGATCGCATTTGGCCAGAGGACGAACATCGCGGCGACGCCAACTCCGAGCAGTATAAGTGCCCGCGTATCGGCGATCGCTTCGACGCGATCGATCGCCAGAATCAGGAGTCCCACCACGATCGTGTAAAAGATCATTGGTGCTCCGCTGGTCGCGATGATGACGATCACCGGGTTCGCGCTGGTGACAAGAATACCCGATGCCGCCAAACCTGGTGACCAACCGCGTTGTATGAGATCACGCGCCAGAAGCCCCTGCGCCAGAGCGGTGGCCGTTATTGTGATGACGACCATCGAGGATGGGCCGCATCCCGGTATCAGGTGCAGAAGATTGATCATCACAAACATCGGCCATTGCCCGGATAGCAACATCTGCGAGTTGGCGTGATTCCAGGACTCGCGCAGGGCGGGCTCGATCGCGCCGGCAAGCAGGAGCTTGTGGGCGGCCGCGGCGAACAACAAGAACGACGCCCCGCCGACGACCAGCGCCACTCGCCACGCACGCGTGACCAGGGGGCCGGAAGCGCGGACCTGGATGTGGTTTGCGCCGCTACTCACTGTGCCTCACTTCCCGTGGCGGAACCCGCCTTGAGGCTGGCAATGGTTTCCTGAGTGCGCGAGGACGTTCCGTGGGTTGTCTTTTCCCAATAATGAGGGTTGGTGATGAGTTGCAGGAGTGCCTTGTAGGCCGCCACGGAGTGCAATACCCAATAGGCAGGGGCAAGCAGTCCCCATGGAACCAACCCGTACCAGCGACGCTTCGCGACAGCGACGATATTGAAATACACGTACATCGCGTTGCCCACCATCAGATCGAACAGCGCAAGCACCAGAACGGGCCCCGGGAAGAAGCCGGCCACGGCCGATCGCCCAACGATGACCGAGACGAGAAACATGATCCAGAGCAACGGATTGATCAGCGCGGTCATCGGGGGGAAGCCGATGAACATATGGAAGCCGAGAAATCCGACCGGCCCCAGCCGCCGGTAAAGCTCGACCGGCCGGCGCATATGCACGAGCCATGTCTGCATATAGCCCTTGATCCATCGGCTGCGCTGGTTGATCCAGCTGTGCAGGACGCCGTTTGCTTCCTCGAATGTTGTGGAATTGACCACGGCCACCCGATAGCCAGCCTGCGTGAGGCGGATGCCAAGATCGGCATCCTCGGTGACGTTGTAGGGATCCCAGGCGCCGAGTTCGTGCAGCACCTCGGTTCGGAAGTGGTTCGACGTGCCGCCGAGGGGGATAGGTATGTTCAGCCGGTACAGGCCGGGCAGCAGATAGTCAAACCATTGGCTATACTCGAGTGTGAACATCCGGGTCAGGAAATTGTCATCACGGTTGAAATAGTTGAGCCGTGCCTGAACGCAGGCGACCTCGGGGCCGGAGGCATTGAACAGCGCGACAACCTTGCGCAGCTGGTCGGGTTCAGGGCTGTCCTCGGCGTCGAAAATCACGGTGTATTCGCCGCGCGCGAAGCGAAGCGCATAGTTGCACGCCTTTGGCTTGGTTTTCGGCTGGCTGTCCGGAACCCGGATGATCTCGAAAAGATCCTCAGCACCGAGGGCCTTTGCTGCCTCGATCGTCTCGGTGTCGCCGGCTTCGAGCACCAGTTTCACATCGAGCTTCGCCCGCGGATAATCGAGGCGTCGGATCGAATCGACCAGGATCGGCAATACTTCAGCCTCGCGATACATCGGAACAAGAACGGTGAAGACCGGGAGATCCCCGTCCTTGAGTGCGGCGAGTTCGCTCGCATTGACGGATATATCGGTCCGCCTCCCGCTTCCGACGATCGTGAGGACACCGCGGAACGCGAACAGGGACGCATACAGTGCGGAAACCGTCGCCATGATGCCGAGCAGCGTCAGGCGGGGGGCCAGGCCCAGGGCGAGCAGGAGCGCAAGACCAATCCCCACCGCGACGGTCTTCTGGCCCGCCGAAAGCGTGACTTTTGCCGAGAGTTCCGGATTCCGGTTGAACAGCGCCTCGCGCGCCGCTTCGCTCAATTCTGGATCAAATATCCGTTGAACGGCCCAGATCAAATCGAATTTCGACGTGATCACGAACTCGACGTGACAGCCCGGCATGCGTTCGCGCATGAGGGCGCGGATCGCAGGATCCTCGGGATTCAGGGTTGCGATCACCACAACGCCGTCCGGCTGGCGCCGCCAGGGAATAAACAGGTGACGCAGGTAAAGGTCATGCTCGGCTTCGGCAAGCAGCGTGTGATCGCACGGACTGGCCCGGAGATCGACAAGCGGCAAACCCGATGCGGCGGATAGTTCTCGTGCCCATCGCAAGCTGGTGACGCGATACATCGCGCTCAACACGTCTGGCAGACTGACGCGCCAGGCATAGGCGGTATGGATCGCCTCGTCCCGTTGCAAGGGGGTGACGCTGCCCGCTTGCACCAGGCGGTCGAGTGCTGCCAGATCGCGAGCGGAAGGCGGCCGCCATGGTGGCCGGCCCGAAGCGGGCATGCGTCAGAACCTCAGCCAAACGGCAAGAAAGCCAGCATTGCCGAGAGCGACGTTTCGCCCACCGGCGTCATGCCATAGGCCTGCCTGCACAGCGACATGATGAGTAAGGTCATGCACCACGGAAAACGCGACGCGGTAGAGATTGTAATCCGATCCGCCGGGCGCGGCCGTGCCGACGCTGATCGTGTTGAAGCCTTGCGCGAGCAATAACCAGCCTCGCCGAGGGCGAATACCGATCGTCCCGTCGGCACGGATCTGATCGGCCCAGCCATCGACTTCCATCCGATAGCCTGCTTCGAGATCGGTATAGCCGGACCAGCCACCGGGCAGGCGAAAGGCATGGCCAAACAGCACGCGGCCTTCATATTCGGCGCCTGGCTGGGCAAGAACGGGGGAGGCCGGACTTTGCACGCCGGGGATGCCCAGTTGCCCCTGTACCGAGATCACGTTCCATGCGTCGCGCCACACCGCATAGCGTGCCCAGAGGTTGAATTGCACGAAGCCGGTGGCCCCACGGGTGCCCGGCAGGTTCGACTGTATCACTTCCTGAGCCCTGGGTTGGAAACCCAGAGTCAATCGTGGAGTGAGCCCATATTCGATGTAGGGAGACAACTCATATTGCACATAGCGGCCTCGCCCGGCCGGCTGGCCGAACTGGCCATAGCCCTGGGTCGCCGCGTGATAGTCGCTGAACGTCTCGATCGCGAGCCAGTGCCCGACGGGCTCGGGCCAGGCACCCGCTCTGGCGGCGGATGTTGTTGCGGCGGTGCCGGCGATGACAAGCGCCGCCAGCCGCCATGCCGGCATTATTCTCCTCATCGACGGTGTCTCCGCCGCGCGAGAATCACGACGAGAGCGACAGCGATGAGCAACCAGATGACCGCAAAGAGCTCCCGACGCCAGGCCGCGACGATGCCCGCCACGCTGGCGACGGCAGAACCGTGGAAGTCCGCCCGGTATGTGGCCGTCTCGAAGGTCGCTGGCGGTCCCGATCCATCATAGAAGGCGATGTTACCATCGCCGGGCAACACAGCCTGAGCCAGGCTGGATCGTGGGCCGGGAGTCAACCACAGTCCCGGAACGCCCGTCTTGGTCGCGACCAGCTGGAGAACGGTCAATTTAGGAATATGCGGCAGCTCTATCGCTGCCGACCGGCCGGGAAGCGAAAGCTTTCGGGCGGCGTGCGGCGCCCGAGGTTGCGGCAGCGGCGCCTGTGCCACCACATCATCGGGCTTGTCAGCGATCAGCAGGAACGGACGGGTCGGTGGTCCGTTCGCGGCGATGACATTGATGGCGATCGGATTGACCTCATGGTTGCCCAGCAACTGCGCGACGAGCGGCAGGGTCGGGCCGAGTGCCGCCGCCGGCAGGTCGGTCAGCACGGGAACCGAGCCGCCGCCCGCAGGGGAAAACCCGTTAAACCTTGTCGGCCGGCGCGGGCCATTCCCCAGAACCAGTTCGGTATTGTTCATGAGGGTGAAGTCCACCCCTGCAGGCTGCGAGCACACTTCGGTGTGGCCAAGCCGGCTCAGTTGCAAGGTGACGGGCGCCCCTGCCGACAGAAGTCGCTGGGGCAGATCGATCCGCACATGGTCAAGCCTCACGGCGCCCCGAAAGGCTCGGCTCCAGACGACGTTGCCGCCCACCAGCAAGGTAACGGCCTCGGCGTCGCCTGGTGGAAGGGCGGCGCCTCTCCCCTCCAGAATTACGGCAGTGACGTGCCTGTTGACCGGCAGGGACGCCGGAACGAGAGGAATTGGCAAGGTTCTGGTGCCGGATACCGTCACCGTTTTCGAGGCGATGCCAAGCGCTCCGAGTGTGACAGCATCGGCCCCCTGACGTTTGGTGGCGGCGCTCGCCAGCGTCGCCGTGACGCCTGCCGAGCGAATGCCGGCGGTCAGTTGATCGGCCACCACGAGACCGCGCGCCGCGGCGGGCGAGCCGACGACGATCTGGGATTGACCATCGGTGCCGGTCTCGACGTTTGCCACATCGTGTTTCGGGTCATTGGATGGGTCGATCCGGATCGATGCGTCGGGCTGATCGGAGACGAACGGCGTGATTCCGCGCTCGACAAGCGCGGTGGACAGAATGAGCGCACTATCGATGTCGGCGAGGCTCGGCTGTGACGGCAGCGCGATCGTCACGGGTGTCGAAAGTCCGCGCCAAGCGGTTCCGACGCCTGCCTTGCCGCCGGATGGCGTGAAGCCGGTATTTGCGGCGATGCGGATCCATGTGCTTGCCGGAGAGCGGCCGCCGCAGTGACCGCGCCGGACCGGCGGCAGTGTCTCGATAAAGGTCAGGCGCAGAAAGGAGGATTGCCCTGTCACAAGCGAGGCCGGAATCGTGATGCGGATGGGCGAACCGGCGTCGCTGGCGGGAACGGTATCCACCGGCGTGCCATTGGCCTCGACGGTCAGCGCCGCACCGGCACCAAGTGTACTCGCAGCCATGAAACGCAGGGTCAGGTCGCCCCCGATGGCCCCCTGAGTGACCGGCATGAACACGCTGGCATGGAGGTGGTCACTCCTCAGGGTAATGCCCTGGGGAAATCCGAGATCCCGTATTGTGTTGGCATCTGCGATACCACAAACCAGATTGGGCATGAGGCCAACCATGGCCAGTATGGCACCGTAGAGGCATTTGGGCCGGAAGGAGCGGGGAGGCTGGGTTGGAGATTGTGTGCAGTTGACGCGTTCGTCGCGTAATCTCAAACTGATCACAGATTATTCCCACAAGACGATATTTTAAGACCAAAACATTAGCTGTCTAATTTAATATCTTTTTTATCAAAATGAGTAAAGCCTGATCGAGAATGTTGACTCGAAATTTGAACGTTTCTGGCTTCAATCATGATTTCGCAGCTATCCGCCGGCCTCGTCGCGCTGAACCGCGGCGTACGCGCTCACCCATCTCGAAGCTAAAGGGGTTCGGTGGCCGATCCACAACGCTGATGTTTGCGGCTTCGCGACGGTCCGAGACCAAAGAAACCGTTCGGAACATCTCGCCAGTGCGCCGGAACGGCTGCGCTGACAACCTCGATCTGGAACGCCTCCGATCCCATCGCATGTAGCGCCTTGTCTATTTGATAGTCGCGGCATCTTTGGCCGAATGACATGATAGTCAGCGTGCAGCATGAAAATATCAGATTCCGGTAATACATTGTTAAGGAGACCCGGATAGAAGTTTTATTTAATAAAATAGATCAATCAATAAAAATGGGAATTGTTTCGTGGTTATTGGGAAGCTACGTCAAATCTCTGACAAAAGCAGGATGTTTGATGCCATTGGAAACTCCTTCGGCATCATCGGTTTCAAACCCGACGGCACGATCATCGACGCCAACGACAGTTTTCTCCGTTTGATGGGCTACGGCGCCGCCGACATCATCGGGCGCCATCACCGTATTTTTGTAACCGTAACCGAGCGCGACAGCGCCGCCTACGGCGAGTTCTGGCAGCGCCTGCGCGGCGGCGCCTTCTGCTCCGGCGAGTTCCGCCGCATCGCCAAGTCCGGCCACGATGTCTGGCTCCGCGCCTCCTACGTCCCCGTCCGCAACCGCGCCGGCAAGGTCGCGAAGGTGGTCAAGGTCGCCCTCGACATCACCGCCGAGAAACGGGCCGCCGCCGAAAACGAAAGCATCCTCAACGCCATCGAGCGCTCCTAGGCCGTCATCAAGTTCGCGCTCGACGGCACCATCCTCGAAGCCAACGACAACTTCCTTCGCGTGATGGGTTACGCGCGCGACGAGATCGTGGGCCGCAAGCACAGCATGTTCGCTACACCAGCATACGCCGCCAGCCGCGAATACCAGGCCTTCTGGGAACGCCTGCGCCAGGGCGAATTCATTGCTGGTGATTTCGAGCGCGTGGGCAAGGGCGGCCGCCACGTCTGGCTCCAGGCCACCTACAACCCGGTCTACGACGCCGAGGGCAAGGTCACGAAGGTCGTCAAGTTCGCGGTCGACCTCACCGAACGCATGGCCGAGGTCGGCCTCGTCGGCGACGCCCTCGAACGCGTCTCCGAAGGTGATCTCACCGCCTCCGTCGACCGCCAGCTGATCCCCTCGCTCGACAAGCTCCGCATCGACTTCAACACCGCCGCCAGCCGCCTCGCCGAAAGCGTCAACGGCGTCCGCCAGAGCACCGACGAAATCAATCTCGGCGTCGCCGAAATCGCCGAAGCCGCCGAGGATCTCGCCCGCCGCACCGAACAGCAGGCCTCCACCCTGGAGGAAACCTCATCCGTGCTCGACAGCGTCACCACCGGCATCCGCCGCACCGCCGACAACGCCTCCAAGGCCGCCAGCGCCGTCGACGCCACCAACAACGCCGCCCGCAAGTCCCACGCCATCGTCGGCGAGGCCGTGGTCGCCATGAACCGCATCGAAACATCCGCCCGCGAAATCGACCAGATCATCGGCCTGATCGATGAAATGGCCTTCCAGACCAACCTCCTCGCCCTCAACGCCGGGGTCGAGGCCGCCCGCGCCGGCGATGCCGGGCGCGGCTTCGCCGTCGTCGCCTCCGAGGTCCGCGCCCTCGCGCACCGCTCCGCCGATGCCGCCAAATCCATCAAGCTGCTCATCGCCCGCTCCTCCGAACAGGTCGGCAACGGCGTCCGCCTCGTCGGCGAAACCGGCACGGCACTGGATACCATCCTCGGCCACGTCACCGACCTGCACGGCCTCGTCGGCGAAATCGCCACCGCCGCCGCCGAACAGGCCGGCAGCCTCGCCGAAATCAACGCCGCCACCGGCCAGATGAACCAGGCCGTCCAGCAGAACGCCGCCATGGTCGAGCAGACCTCCGCCGCCACCCACTCCCTGCGCGAGGAAATCAGCCGCCTCGCCGGCCGCGTCTCCGGCTTCCGCACCGCCCACGCCGCACCCGCCTACGCGGCACCCGCCCACGCGGCACCTGCCCACGCGGCACCGACAGCATCCGCCCCCATCGCCCCGGCCCGCACCCCGCCGCGCCGCGCGCGCCGCGTCGCCGAACCCGCCTGACCCGACAGGCCCGATCCCGCCCGGCCGGGGCCGGGCGGGGCCCCCCACTGGATGAGAGAAATTGCTCTTTACTTTAGTCTGAAGTTTTCACTGGTTTGAATGCAAACTCCCCGCATTTATCGACAACGTTTCTGATCAGGTTTTGACGGTTACTGGACACGCATGGGGTCGATCCCGATCAGGGCGAAGGCGGCGGTTTGCAGCGGCGTGGGGTTTGCCAGGGTGGTGAAGGTGGCGTTCGGGGCCTTGGGCAGGGCCGCGGTGTTCAGGGTCTGGGTGGCAAGATGCGCCATCAGGTCGGCGAAGCTTGAAATCGGCAGGTTCTGGTCGTTGCGGCGTCGCCCGCGCTTGCGATCGGCGGCCGGGGATGTCGATGCGGGGGCAACCGGCGATAAGCGTTCGGTCTCAGCTCCCGGGCGGTCGTGATCCTGGAACAGTAGGGGCTTGAGGGCGTCGCGCAGATGCCACTCGACGTAATAGGCCATCATGCAGAGAAAGACGTGGGCACGCACCCGCGGTGAGAGCCAGTGATGCACCGGGCGGATCGCGAGATCGACCGATTTGAGGGTCCGGAACGCCCGTTCCACCCGCGAAAGGTCCTTGTAGGCTGACACGGCTTCGGTCTCGCTCATGACGTCCGCGCTCACACTGGTGCGGATGACATAGATGCCGTCGAGGGCCGCCTCGCGCGCGATGCTGGCGGCGTTGCGCTGGAAATCGAAGCGGCTGGCGGTGATGGTGAGATCGAAATGCTTGGCCATCTTGCGCTGGTTGATCACCGCCCCCACCGCCAGCCCGATCGCGGCCTCGCCATGAAGAGGAGCGCGTTTGCGCCGTGTCGCATCCCGGATCCGCGCCAGTTCCGTCTCGGTGGCCACGAGCAGCGCCTCGCGCTTGCGCCGTCGTTCGGTCGCAAGGGCCGCGTTGCGACAGGCGATCAGCCGCTCGCCCGGATAATCGGGCGACGTGATCGCGGCGATATCGCGCTCGTCGAACAGCGACATCTGCAGCGGTCCCTCGGCAAGATCCTGGATCTGCCCCGCGCGCAGGCAGCTGATCCAGTCCAGCCCCGCCGGCTTGATCGTCTCGCGGATCCGCGCCGTGGTGATCATCCCGCGATCACCCACCAGGACGACGCGCTCGAGATGGAACCGCCGCTTGAGTTTCTCCACCTGCGCGGCGATCGTCGCCGGATCGGCGGTGTTGCCTTCGAACACTTCCACCGCGATCGGCCGCCCCTCGCGATCGCACAGCAGGCCATAGACGATCTGTGGCCGATCGGGCCGGTGATCGCGGCTGTATCCGTGGTGTGCCAGTTCGCAATGCCGGCCTTCGAGGTAGGATGAACTGACGTCGTAGAGCACCAGCGTGCCGTCGCGCAGATGGCGCCTTGCAAACTGCCGCTCGATCCGGCCCTGCTGCGCGCCCAGCCAGTCCAGTGCGGCGTAGATCTCGCGCTCTTCAATGGCGCCGAGTTCGAGGATCTCGCCGAGACTCGATGTCGCGGTCTGCGGGTTCAGACCGCGCAGGGTCGAGAGCTTCGAGCCCGGTGCGATCACCCGACCCGCGATCAGCGCCAGGGCAAGATCGCGCTCACGCGACGCCCTCCGGCCCAGCAGGCCGGGAATCTCAAGCTTGCGCATCATCCCGAGTGCCGCCGCCACATGACCGTGCGGCAGCGAGCGCCGGATCTCGAGTGCCTGATCGGCACCACCGACCACCGCGCCACCCGCGAGAAGCGCACGCAGCCCATCGATCAGCTCCGGCGGCATCTGGCTCAGATTGGCGATGGTGCGTTTATGAACCTTGCGACCCTCGCGGAAACTCTCCCGCAACAGCACGGCCGGCGCCGATCGGCCATTCGGAACCACGTCAATGAACATGGAGGCAGGGAACGTATGGCCCGCCCCGTCCGCAAGGGGTGATTTTCATCTGGCTCTAATCAGTCTGCTTCAACGTATCCGGTCTCGGGCTTCGAACCCGGCCAAGATGGAGATCCGCGCGGCCTGATCCTCATAATCACACCGGCCTCGGAGGCCGTTCACTGCGTCAGGTTTTCAAGCCGCCGTTCGACTGTCAGGCCATCTTCCTTTCACCTCACGCAGACATCGACTGCCCTTTCGCGCCCAACTGTGAGCGCTGTTCGGGCGATTCCGTCATGCGGCCGCAGCCGCCGCTTCGAATTGGGCGTCGTAATCGCAACCGTGCGCCAAAACGGCCCATGCAATCCGAGCCAGCTTCGCGGCCAGCGCGACTACGACCACGTTCTTATGCGCTCGATCGAGCAATCCCCGCGCCCAGCGGCCCAACGGCGTATCGCGTTCGACAAGATAAGGCAGCGCCGCTCGTGCGCCATGGATCAAGTTCTTCCGCAAATAACGATTGCCGCGTTTGCTGATGCCGAGCAGGCGCGGTTTTCCACCCGTTGTCATTTGCCGTGGAACGAGCCCCAGCCACGCCGCCATGTCCCGCCCACGTTTGAATGCATGCGCCTCGCCGACCGCCGCCGCCAGCGCCGTAGCGTTTATCGTTCCAATTCCTGGGATTTTGGTCAAACGTCGCACAGCCACGTCGTCACGAGCCAACTGAACGAACTCGGCGTCGAAGCCGGTGATCCTCTGGTCGAGTGAACGCCATTCCGCCCGAAGATCTTCGATCAACGTCCGGATGCGCGGGCTCAACGCGGCAAAACCGCCATCTTCGGCCAATGTCTCAAGCTCGGCTTCCAGTTTCCTCCGGCCTTGCGGAACGACGATCCCTCGCTCCAGCAGCAACGCCCGCAAGTGATTGATCAGCGCCGTCCGTTCCGAGACGAGGCGCTCCCGGGCTCGGTGCAAAGCCTGGAGATCAGATTGGTCCTGGCTCTTCACAGGCACGAAACGCATCGTTGGCCGCGTCGCAGCCTCTGCGATCGCCTCCGCGTCGAGATCATCGTTCTTCTGCGCCTTCACGTACGGACGGACATATTCCGGCGACATCAGCCGCACCTCGTGGCCCCGCGCGGCGAAAATCCGCCCGAGGTGATGAGCGCCGCAACATGCTTCCATTGCCACAATGCACGACCCAAGCTCGCCAACGAAACTTTCCAACGTTCCCCGCCGAAGTCTCCGCCTCAAAACAACCCGGCCGGCGGCGTCCATGCCCACCACGCTGCAAGAGTTCTTCCCAAGATCGATGCCGAGAATCATGATATCCATCGGTCTGCTCCTCTCTCCAAACCAGCGGCGATCCTACCAGATCGCCACGAGAGGGGCGGGCCATCCCATAATCACATACCGAGACGCGCCGCAAGCCCCATGTATGGACACAAACAGAATACAGAAAAACAGCGCTACGCAAGGAAATCCGCCATGTTCAGGTTATTCTGAAGTAAAAACTTCAGTTTAGTGACTTACAGTAAGCCGCGCGGGGTTTGCCGGAGGCCATTCGGGTTAAGCCAAGCGGCGATCTTCATCTGGTCGAGTGTGGCGAAATATCGTTGTTCGGCTTCGGCGGGCGGGATATTGCCGATCGGCTCGAGAAGGCGTCTGTGGTTGAGCCAGTCGACCCATTCGAGGGTTGCGAACTCGACGGCCTCCAACGATTTCCACGGCCCGCGACGACGGATGACCTCGGTCTTGTAGAGGCCGTTGATGCTCTCGGCGAGAGCGTTGTCCTAGCTATCGCCGACACTGCCGACGGACGGTTCGATGCCGGCCTCCATCAGGCGCTCGGTGTATTTGATCGAGACATACTGGCTGCCCCGGTCGCTATGATGGACGAGGCCGCCGCTACGTACCGGACGTCAGTCGTGAAGAGGCTGTTCCAGGGCATCGAGGACGAAACCGGCATGCGCCGTGCGGCTTACCCGCCAGCCGACGATACGCCGGGCGAATGTATCGATGACGAACGCCACATACACAAAGCCCTGCCAGGTCGCGACATAGGTGAAGTCGGAGACCCGGAGCATGTTCGGCGCCGGCGCCTGGAACTGGCGGTTGACGCGGTCCAGTGGGCAATGGGCCGTCTTGTCGCCGATCGTCGTCCTGACCGGCTTGCCGCGGACCGCGCCTTGTAATCCCATTGTGCGCATCAACCGCTCCACCGTGCGGCGGGCAACGGCGCATCCTTCCCGCCACAACTGCCGCCAGACCTTGCGCGCATCGTAGACCCCGAAATTCTCCGCGAACACGCGCCGAATATCCGCCGCAAGCGCCTCATCCCGCCGTGCGCGTTCTGACCGCCTCTCGCGGTTGGCCTGCTTCGCTACGTGCTCGTGGTCGGTCGATGGGGCGATCGGCAGCACCCTGCAGATCGGCTCGACCCCATAGGCCCCGCGGTGATCATCGATGAACGCAATCATGGCTTGAACCGGCGGTCGAGCTCCGCCTGGGCAAAATAGGCCGACGCCTTGCGCAGGATCTCATTCGCCTGGCGAAGCTCGCGGTTCTCGCGTTCCTGCGCCTTCAGCTTCGCAGATACTTCCGACGGAACACCAGGCGCACGGCCGCTGTCGCGATCCGCCTTCTGCACCCATTCACGCAGCGTATGAGGCGAGCAGCCAAACTTCGCCGCGATCGACAACATCGCCCCCTCCGCAGCATTCCACATTCCAAGGCAGGCGGAACCTTGGCTGCTTCGCCCAGCGCGACGGATGTTCGCCCTCGTGCTCCAGCACCATTCGCACCGCACGCTCGCGGACTTCAGCAGAAAACTTGTTCGTCGTCGGACTCGTCATGGCTCCATCCCATTTGGGAGTTGGAGCCTCCGGCAAACCCGGGGCGGTTCAGGTTGGTTGCCCGAATTCAAGCCAAGGCCGCGCCACTTGTCGTGCGTACCGCTTGTGCGCCTGTCCTGGCGCTGGAAGCTCGGCATCATAAAACCTCGGCACCCATCGCCTCGGCTGAATGGACGCTTGGTATCCGTCAGCAGGGATCGTCCGCCGAATTGTCAAACATTCGGCCAGAGGACCATGGGGCGTTTGCGAAGTGATGCCAGAGGAAGTCGATTACGGCGGTGACACGCGCTGGTCGTAAGCCGCTTGGTGGCGTGACGATATTCAAGGCGATGGGTGGCATCGACCAATCGGCCATCGCCACTTCGAGCCGGCCCGCGGCGATGTCCTCAGCCGCCATGAACTCCGGCTGCACCGCGAGCCCTCGTCCTGCCACCAGCATTGGCCTCAGCGCATCGGCGTTATTGACCCTCAGGGGGCCACCCGGAACAACATCGACCTCCTCGCCCGTCGCATGGCGGAAGTGCCATCGACTAGATGAGGGGAGATAGGCATAGCCAAGGCAGACATGTTTTGCGAGGTCGCCTGGATGTTCTGGCCGACCTCGCCTTTCGAAATATTCCGGTGCGCCAACCAATAGGCGGCGGACACGACAAACGCGACGGGTCCGCAGGGCTGAATCTGGAAGAGCCGCAATTCTGATCGCGATGTCGAACCCGCCACCAACCAGATCGACGACTTCATCGGCCAAATGTAGGTCGACCGAAAGTTCCGGATACGTTTCGAACAGTTCCGGGAGGAGCGGCGCCACGTGCGCAATCCCGAATGACATTGGCGCGGTCAGTCGGACCAGGCCACTAGGTGCAGTGGCTTGGTCCATCGCCTCCGTCTCCAGGGCCTCGCCTTCTGTCAGGATCCGGCCGGCGCTCCTGGCCGCGCGACGGCCGGCTTCGGTCAAGGAAAGGCGACGGGAGGTCCTGTTCAACAGCGCGGTGCCGATCCGTGCCTCGAGGCGGGAGATCGCCTTCGACACTGTCGGCTTCGAAATTCCCAGCTCACTAGCCGCTCGGGTGAAGGACCTGGTCTCAGCGACTTTGGCGAACAGCGCCCAGGCTTCTAGGTCGGGTAAACGACGCATGGCAATATCCAGAAATTATGAGTTTCGATTATTTCTCTTTTTTATCTCTTCTGCCAGGCAGATATTCGCCGCGTCAATACATCAACAACCGGCTCGCCCAACCGGCGGCCCAATCGCGGAGATCATCCATGGCTACTTTCGGTGCTGACAGAATTAAGAACGAGACCATCCTCGCCGCCCGGCTCCTCCTCGTCACGCTGTTTCTTGTCTTCGGGTGGAGCAAACTCACAAATTATGGTGGGACCGTCGCCTATATGGCGCAAACTGGGGTCCCCCTCCCGTCGCTTGCGGCACTTGTTGCGATTGCGGTGGAGTGCTTTGTGTCGAGCGCCATCGTGATCGGCCTCTTTACTCGGCCTCTCGCGCTGTTGATGGGAGTATACACCCTCGCCACCGGTTTCCTCGCCCATCATTACTGGACGATGACCGGTGCGGCACATTTCGAAAACGAGATTAATTTCTACAAGAACGTCAGCATCTTGGGAGGATTTCTGTTGCTCTACATCGTTGGAGCCGGCAGGTATTCGCTCGATGCAAAATTCGGCCTTGAAGTGAAGTGAGAGCCGGTCCGGCAATATCTTCGCCGAGCGATTTCAGTCCCGGCCATCGTGTATCTGTCCGTCTTCGCAAACGAACTGAACGTATGGCCCGCCCCGTCCGCAAGGGGTGATTTTCATCTGGCTCTAATCAGTCTGCTTCAACGTATCCGGTCTCGGGCTTCGAACCCGGCCAAGATGGAGATCCGCGCGGCCTGATCCTCATAATCACACCGGCCTCGGAGGCCGTTCACTGCGTCAGGTTTTCAAGCCGCCGTTCGACTGTCAGGCCATCTTCCTTTCACCTCACGCAGACATCGACTGCCCTTTCGCGCCCAACTGTGAGCGCTGTTCGGGCGATTCCGTCATGCGGCCGCAGCCGCCGCTTCGAATTGGGCGTCGTAATCGCAACCGTGCGCCAAAACGGCCCATGCAATCCGAGCCAGCTTCGCGGCCAGCGCGACTACGACCACGTTCTTATGCGCTCGATCGAGCAATCCCCGCGCCCAGCGGCCCAACGGCGTATCGCGTTCGACAAGATAAGGCAGCGCCGCTCGTGCGCCATGGATCAAGTTCTTCCGCAAATAACGATTGCCGCGTTTGCTGATGCCGAGCAGGCGCGGTTTTCCACCCGTTGTCATTTGCCGTGGAACGAGCCCCAGCCACGCCGCCATGTCCCGCCCACGTTTGAATGCATGCGCCTCGCCGACCGCCGCCGCCAGCGCCGTAGCGTTTATCGTTCCAATTCCTGGGATTTTGGTCAAACGTCGCACAGCCACGTCGTCACGAGCCAACTGAACGAACTCGGCGTCGAAGCCGGTGATCCTCTGGTCGAGTGAACGCCATTCCGCCCGAAGATCTTCGATCAACGTCCGGATGCGCGGGCTCAACGCGGCAAAACCGCCATCTTCGGCCAATGTCTCAAGCTCGGCTTCCAGTTTCCTCCGGCCTTGCGGAACGACGATCCCTCGCTCCAGCAGCAACGCCCGCAAGTGATTGATCAGCGCCGTCCGTTCCGAGACGAGGCGCTCCCGGGCTCGGTGCAAAGCCTGGAGATCAGATTGGTCCTGGCTCTTCACAGGCACGAAACGCATCGTTGGCCGCGTCGCAGCCTCTGCGATCGCCTCCGCGTCGAGATCATCGTTCTTCTGCGCCTTCACGTACGGACGGACATATTCCGGCGACATCAGCCGCACCTCGTGGCCCCGCGCGGCGAAAATCCGCCCGAGGTGATGAGCGCCGCAACATGCTTCCATTGCCACAATGCACGACCCAAGCTCGCCAACGAAACTTTCCAACGTTCCCCGCCGAAGTCTCCGCCTCAAAACAACCCGGCCGGCGGCGTCCATGCCCACCACGCTGCAAGAGTTCTTCCCAAGATCGATGCCGAGAATCATGATATCCATCGGTCTGCTCCTCTCTCCAAACCAGCGGCGATCCTACCAGATCGCCACGAGAGGGGCGGGCCATCCCATAATCACAATCCACTGAAATCGCTTAGCTACCTTTTGCGGTCTGGCTCCAAGCTGACCAATTCCAACGAAGCTGGAGAAGAGTGCCATAAAGTCGTCGATCACTAGGCCGTGTGGACGGAATCCCTGATATGAGGATTTGACCGATTCCCGAGCCGGGAATTGTTCGGATCACTGCGTGACCGGCAACGGAGGGTCGGGCATGCTGACGGGAATGACGGAACAGGATTGGTCTGTGGTGCTGAAGGTTTTTGACGCGGCCCAATCGAGCCGTGGCGAGCCGGGGCATGACGACCGGAAATTTCCGGAAGCGGTGCACTATTTCACTGTCCATAGCATCACGTGGCGGGCCCTGCCTGCGGAATTTGGCAAATGGAACAGCGTATGGAAGCGGTTCTGGCGGCTGAGCCGCTCCGGGGTGTTCGAGGCGTTCTTTCAGCTTCTCGCCGAATACAGCCAGACCGCGCATCTGGTGCAGTTTTTCGACAGCACAACGGCGCGCGCCCACGTCTCCGCCGCCGGGGCAAAAGGGGGCAGCAGGGCCAGGCCCTTGGCCGCTCGCGTGGCGGCTTCCCGACCAAAATTCACCTCAAGACCGATCTCGACGGCCACCCGCCCGACTTCCACCTGACCGGCGGCGAAGCCAGCGATACCACCGAGTTCGAGACCTCGCTCGATATCGGACCCGACATCCGTCCGCGTATCGTGGTGACCGACAAGGGCTACGACAGCCGCGCCAACCGAGTGGCAGCTCGCGCGCGCGGCATCACCCCGGTCATCCCGCGTCGCGAAAATTCCAAGGAAAGAGGCCAATTCTTCCCGAAGCGGTTATACCGCCGACGCGCACGCATCGAGCAGACGATCGGCAAACTCAAACGCTTCAAACGCATCGCCATGCGCTGCGACAAGACCGCAACCAGCTACGCCGCCTTCATCAGCTTCGCTTGCGCACTGATATTGGTTAAATCCGTCCACGCGACCTAACGAGCCCATCGGTGTTACAAAGCCGATGTGTTCCGACTCCGAACGTATTTTTCAAAGCTCGCGATGTCGAGCGGGGAAGGCCAGACGGTCACCGATCCGGACGGAACATGGACTTTCGGGGCTGATGGAACGATCACAGGCCGAAATCATGAATGGCGATTGCGAGGCATCAATTGACGAATTCTCTTACGCTCGCACGCAACATTGATATTGCCCGGCATGAGCTGGAAGCAAGCGGGCGCGTCAGCCTGCCTAGGAGGCGTGCGATCTGGCGCGCGATGTATCCCGATATCGAAACCAAACAAGGGCGCGATGTTGGCCATCGCCGACTTGTTCTGCTGGATATTCTCGCGGTCCAGCGCGTAATGCCGCTTTGGCGCGCGGTCTTTCCGACTGATAACTCGCCAGCTTTGATGCTGCGAATTGCTCTTGATACCGCCTTCGATCGTACGGATCCGGTACTGGCTGAAAAAACCCGCGATTCGCTTTATGTCGATATCGTCGAGAACCGGAGCTATGCGAAAGGTCAGGAGACGGCAATGTTTGTCGGCCATGCGGCTGCCAACACCATCATTACTGCCGTCTTCCAGGGGGTTCCGGATGCAGATGCCGAAATCGATGACGATGATCTCGATCCGGAAGGTTTCGAGCCGAGCATGCTTGCAGCCGCGGCGGAGGCCGGCGGATTACCCTGGTCCGAAGCCACCGACCGGAAAAAAGAACGCGCCTTCTGGGACTGGTATCTAGGGAGTGCCATCAGAAGAGCCTGTGAAATGACGGGAAACGAGGTTTAGCCTACCTTCCCAAATTAGTGTCGATGTCACGGATTATCGAACGACGACTCGTAGAAAACCGCTCATAATTGGCCGCCTCGGCGCGCAGTTGCCTGCGCACCAGCGAGGGATCGCGGCCGGCGCGCAGCCCGGCCCGGGCCTCGTCGCGCGCATCCCGCGCTGCGGAGAGCATCACCTCGGGGTAGGGGCCGATGCTGAGCAGCTTCTCCTTGCCGCCGATCTTGTAGCGGAAGCGCGAGAGCTTTCCTCCGGCGGGCGTGACCAGCAGGAACAAGCCATTGGAATCAAACATCTTGTACGGCTTGTCTCGGACCTGCGCCTTGCGGACGGCGATGTCGGTGAGCATACCCCTGCCTCCTGTCCCATACCCCACATCCGACCCCGAAGTGCCCCGGGATTGGGGGGTATCTCGTGAGACGGATTAGGACACCGTCGCGGAGGAAAGTGAAGAGATTTCAGGTGGTTGAGGCTGATTGAGATCGCGTGAAACGCGAAACTGGCGGAGGGAGTGGGATTCGAACCCACGGTACGTTTTCACGCACACACGCTTTCCAAGCGTGCGCCTTCGACCGCTCGGCCATCCCTCCGGCGCCGGGGCTTCATAGCCAACAACCGCGCCGGGCTCAAGCGGGGGGCAGCGTTATTCCTCGGCGGTGTCGAGGCCGAGCAGGGCAGGGGCTTGGGTGGGGTCGAGCTCGTCGATGTCGCGCAGCTTGCGGCCGACGGCGCGGATGCGGACCTGGGTGCTGTCGATCCCCTTCGAGAGCTGTTCGGCGCGTTTCGCCAGCGCCTCGATGCTCTCGCCGAGCTTGCCCCATTCGAGCTTCACCGCCGAGAGGATGCGGCCGATTTCGCCGGCGCGGCGCTCGAGCTGGACGGTGAAATGGCCAACCCGGATCGTGTGCAGCAAGGCGGGCAGCAGGCTCGGGCTCTGGATCAGCACCCGGTGCTCGCGCTGCACCTGCTCGACCAGGCCTGGAATCCGGGCGACCTCGGCGAACAGGCCTTCGCTCGGCAGATACAGGATCGCTATATCCGTGGTGCGCGGGGGGCGGATGTATTTCTGGGCGATCT
Source organism: Acidiphilium multivorum AIU301 (assembly GCF_000202835.1). NCBI lineage: Bacteria > Pseudomonadati > Pseudomonadota > Alphaproteobacteria > Acetobacterales > Acidocellaceae > Acidiphilium > Acidiphilium multivorum. The sequence continues at coordinate 1,496,759 of NC_015186.1, read as the reverse complement.
TCTTCGCCTCGTCGCGGATGCGGGTGCTCAGCGCCCGCAGCGCCTGGGTTTCGCCGTCGCGGTCGCCTGCCTCGGCGGCGAGCAGCAGGCGGTCGTAATCCTCGGTCGGAAATTTCGCGTCGATCGGCAGCCAGACGGGCTGATCCCCCTCGCGCACCGGCATGCGCAGCGCGAATTCCACCGCCTCGGCGCCGTTCGGATCGGCGCGGAAATTGGCTTCGAACGTGCCGGGCGGCAGCGTGTCGTCCAGCGTCTGGCGGATCTGCGCCTCGCCCCAGCCGCCGCGCGATTTCACGTTGGCGAACAGCCGCTTGAGATCGCCCACCTGGGTGGCGACCGACTGCACCTGGCCGATCGCCTGCTGCACCTGGGCGAACTGCTCGGCCACGCGCTGGAAGCTCTCGCCGATTTTCTGCTCCAGTGCTGATTGCAGCTTCTCGTCCACCGCGGCGCGCATCGCGTCGAGCTTGGCCTCGTTGCCGGTGCGGATTTCATCGAGCTTCTGCTCGACGCGGCCGCGCAGCGCCTCCTGCCCCTCGCGCAGGGCCAGCGAGACGCCGGCGAGATCGCGGTTCATGCGATCGGTGAGCAGGGTCTGGCTCTCGGTCAGCCGGGCAATCGCGGCCATGGTCTCGCTGAGCCCCTGGGCGCGGCCGGCCTGTGCCGCCGATTCCGCCTCGGCCAGCTTGCCAGTGAGCAAAATGGACAGTTCGCTCATCGCGCCGTGCAGGCGCGCGAGCTGCTCGCCCTGCGCCCGCGCCCCGTCCTGCACGCGGTCGAACGCCTCGCGCAGCCCGGCGCGGGACTGTTCGGCGATCTCGCCGCGCAGGGCGGCGATCTGGCGGGATTGCAGGACCGCGAGGACGACGAGGATCGCGGCGCCAAGGGCGGCGATGGTGGCGGCGATGGCGGCGGGGAGCACTGGGCTCAGGCGTCCATCTTCAGCGCCGCGAGGAAGGCGGTCTGCGGGATTTCGACCTTGCCGAACTGGCGCATCCGCTTCTTGCCCTCCTTCTGCTTCTCCAGCAGCTTGCGCTTGCGGCTGATGTCGCCGCCATAGCACTTGGCGGTGACGTCCTTCGACAGCGCGCCGAGGGTTTCGCGGGCGATCACCCGGCCGCCGATCGCCGCCTGGATGGCGATCTTGAAGAGCTGCCGGGGGATCAGGTCCTTCAGCTTGGCGCAGATCGCGCGGCCGCGGGTGTCGGCGACGGAGCGATGGGCGATGAAGGCCAGCGCGTCCACCGGCTCCTGGTTGACCAGGATGGAGATCTTCACGAGGTCGCCCTCGACATAGTCGTCCATCTGGTAGTCGAAGCTGGCATAGCCGCGGCTGACCGATTTCAGCCGGTCATAGAAGTCGAACACCACCTCGTTGAGCGGCAGCCGGTAGACCGCCATGGCGCGGTTGCCGACATAGGTGAGGTCGACCTGCTGGCCGCGGCGCTCGTTGCAGAGGGTGAGGACGGCGCCGAGATAGTCGTCCGGCACCATGATGGTCGCGCGGATCCAGGGCTCCTCGATATGGTCGATGACCGAGCCGTCCGGCATGTCGGCCGGGTTGTGCAGCTCCATCATCTCGCCGCTGGTCTTGTAGAGCCGGTAGACCACCGAAGGGGCCGTCGCGATCAGGTCGAGATCGAATTCGCGCGACAGACGCTCCTGGATGATCTCGAGATGCAGCAGACCGAGAAAGCCGCAGCGGAAGCCGAAGCCGAGCGCCGCCGAGGTCTCGGCCTCGTAATGGAAGCTCGCATCATTGAGCCGCAGCTTGGCGAGGCTGTCGCGCAGCTTCTCGAAATCGTCGGCATCGACCGGGTAGAGCCCGCACCAGACCACCGGGATCGACGGCTTGAAGCCGGGCAGGGGTTCGGTGGCGGGGGCGCGGTCGTCGGTGATCGTGTCGCCCACGTTGCAGTCGGCCACCGTCTTGATGGCGGCGGTGATGTAGCCGATCTCGCCGGGGCCGAGATCGGCCTGCGGGGTGAGCTTGGGCGAGAAGGTGCCGACCTGGTCGATGGTGTGGACCGCGCCGGTCGACATCATGCGGACGCGCTGGCCCTTGCGCAGCCGCCCGTCGCGCACACGGACGAGGATGATCACGCCGAGATAGGAGTCATACCAGCTGTCGACCAGCATGGCCTTGAGCGGCGCCGTCTCGTCGCCCTTCGGCGGCGGCAGGCGGGTGACGAGCGCCTCCAGCACCGCCTCGATGTTGAGGCCGGTCTTGGCGGATATTTCCACCGCGTCCGACGCATCGAGCCCGATCACGTCCTCGATCTGCTGCTTCACCCGCTCGGGTTCGGCGGCCGGCAGGTCGATCTTGTTGAGCACGGGGACGATCTCGTGATTGGCGTCGATCGCCTGGTACACGTTCGCCAGCGTCTGCGCCTCCACGCCCTGCGAGGCGTCGACCACCAGCAGCGAGCCCTCGCAGGCGGCGAGCGAGCGGCTCACCTCATAGGCGAAGTCGACATGGCCGGGCGTGTCCATCAGGTTCAGGACGTAGGTCTTGCCGTCCTTCGCCTTGTAGTTGAGGCGCACGGTCTGCGCCTTGATGGTGATCCCGCGCTCCTTCTCGATGTCCATGTTGTCGAGCACCTGCTCGGTCATCTCGCGGGCGGAGAGCGCGCCGGTGGTCTGGATCAGCCGGTCGGCCAGGGTCGACTTGCCGTGGTCGATATGGGCGATGATTGAGAAGTTGCGGATCAGTTCGGTGGGGGTCGAGGTCATGCGCGCTGTTTAATCGAGATCGGGGCGAATGTCAGCTTCATTGCGCGGAAGGCGGCCCCGCTTCGATATGTCGGGTCCATCGTACCATTGAAAAGAACGATCGGTTGCGCCAAACCTGCCTTCAGTCACAGAACGGTGACAAGCCGAGACGGGACGTGACATCGGCGGCGGGCTTTCCCATCTCTCGACAGGATCGGCAAACAGCCGATAAGCCTGCTCCGGCACCGGACCGTCGTCCATCACGACCTGCGTTGAGGAGATCCGCATGAACCCCCTGAAACAACTCGCTGAAGCCGGGCAGGCGCCCTGGCTCGACTTCGTCCAGCGCGGCCTGATCGAGGGGGGAGAACTCGCCACCATGGTCGCGCGCGACGGGCTCAAGGGGGTCACCTCCAATCCGGCGATCTTCGAGAAGGCGATCGCCCATGCGCCGGAATACGGGGAGGCGTTCCAGCGCTTCGTCCGCGAGCGCGACTGCGCGCCAATGGAGATCTACGAACACCTGGCCATCGCCGACATCCAGGCCGCGGCGGACACGCTGGCGCCGGTCCATCGCGAAACCGGCGGTCGCGACGGCTTCATCAGCCTCGAGGTCTCGCCCTACCTCGCGAACGACACCCAGGGCACGATCGACGAGGCGCGCCGCCTGTGGGCCGCGGTCGACCGCCCGAACCTGATGATCAAGGTGCCGGCGACCTCGGCCGGAATCCCCGCGATCCACACCCTGATCGGCGAGGGGCTGTCGATCAACGTCACCCTGCTGTTCGCGGTGCCCCGCTACGAGGCGGTGGCGCAGGCCTATATCGCCGGCCTTGAGGATTATGCGGCAAAGGGCGGCGACGTGTCGAAGGTGGCGAGCGTCGCGAGCTTCTTCGTCAGCCGGATCGACACCGTGATCGACCGTGAATTGCAGGCGAGGATCGATGCCGGCGGCCCGGCCGGCATCCTGCAGCCGCTGCTCGGCCAGGCCGCGATCGCGAATGCCAAGCTCGCCTACGAGAGCTTCCGCAGGATTTTCGCGGGCAAGGCGTGGGAGGCGCTGGTCGCGAAGGGCGCGCAGGTGCAGCGCCTTCTCTGGGCCTCGACCGGCGTCAAGAATCCCGACTATCCGGACACGCTCTACGTCGAACGGCTGATCGGCCGCGACACGGTGAACACGATGCCGCCGGCCACGATGGACGCGTTCCGCGACCACGGCTCGGTCGTGCATGACGCCGTCGAACAGGATATCGAGGGCGCCTATGCCGCGCTGCATGCGATCGAGGAGCAGGGCATTTCGCTCGCGACCGTCACCCATGACCTGGTCGAGGATGGCGTGCGCCAGTTCGCCGAGGCGTTCGACAAGCTGCTCGGTGCGGTCGCCGAAAAGCGCGAGGCGCTGGTCACGGTGAACGCCGCGCGCATCGAGGCGCCCGAGGATATCGTCCACGCCGTGAACGAGGCCGCCGCCGGCTGGCGGGCGGATGGCGTGGTCCGGCGGCTCTGGGCCGGCGACGCCGCGGTCTGGACCGGCGCCGACGAAGCCGACTGGCTCGGCTGGCTCGACATCGTCGGGCAGGAGCACGCCCATGTCGGCACGCTGGTGCGCTTCGCCAACGCGATCCGCGAGGGCGGCTTCACCCATGTCGCCCTGCTCGGCATGGGCGGATCGAGCCTCGGGCCTGAAGTTCTCGCCACCAGTTTCGGCCGTCAGGCCGGCTGGCCGCACTTCCACATGCTCGACAGCACCGATCCCGCCCAGATCCGCGCGCTGGAGCGGAAGCTCGATCTGGCGAAGACGATGTTCATCGTCTCGTCGAAGTCCGGCAGCACGCTGGAGCCGAACATCATGCTCGCGCATTTCCGCGCCCGCATGATCGAGACCGCGGGCGAGGCGGCGTGGTCGCGGCACTTCACCGCGGTGACCGATCCGGGCTCCTCGCTCGAACAGGTCGCGAAGCACGAGCGTTTCGCGCATCTCTTCCATGGCGTGAAGTCGATCGGCGGGCGCTATTCCGTGCTGTCGAAGTTTGGCCTGGTGCCGGCGGCGGCGATGGGGATCGACGTGTCGGACTTCCTGGTCCGGACCTCCCACATGGTCGCCTCCTGCGCCGCGAGCGTGCCGGCGGATCGCAATCCCGGCGTGCGGCTCGGCCTCCTCCTCGGCACCGCGGCGACGCGGTTCGGCCGCGACAAGGTGACCATCGTGACCTCGCCGCGCATTGCCGGTCTCGGCGCCTGGCTCGAACAGCTCATCGCGGAATCGACCGGCAAGCAGGGGCGCGGACTCATCCCCGTGGATGGCGAGGCGCTCGGCGAGCCCGCCGCCTATGGCAAGGACCGCGTCTTCGCGCAGCTCGTGCTCAAGGGCGATGAGGACAAGGCTCAGGATGCGAAGCTCGCAGCACTCGCGAAAGCGGGGCATCCGGTGGTGCGGATCGTGCTCGATGACGTCGCCCAGATCGGTCAGGAATTCTTCCGCTGGGAGATGGCGACCGCGGTCGCCGGCGCCATCATCGGCATCAACCCGTTCGACCAGCCCGACGTCGAGGCGAGCAAGATCAAGACCCGCGCGTTGACCGATGCCTATGAGAAGGGCGCGCCCGTCGCCGCCCCCGATCCGGTGTTCCGCGAGAACGGCATCGCCGTCTACGCCGACCCGGCGAACGCCGAGGCGCTCGGCCGTCACAACACTTTGTCGGCCTGGCTGAAGCACCATTTCCAGCGCGCCCACGCGGGCGACTATATCGGCCTGCTCGCCTATATCGAACACACGCGGGCGCACGAGGCGAAGCTGGAGGCGATTCGCCTGCGGTTGCGCGATGCCCGCAAGGTCGCGACCTGTGTCGGCTTCGGCCCGCGCTTCCTGCACTCCACCGGGCAGGCCTACAAGGGTGGGCCGAACAGCGGCGTCTTCCTGCAGATCACTGCCGATGACGCGGCGGATTTCGCCGTGCCCGGCCACCGCTACAGTTTCGGCCAGGTGAAGGGGGCGCAGGCGGAGGGAGATCTCGGCGTTCTCGTCGAACGCGAACGCCGGGCCATCCGCGTTCACCTTGCCGAGGTGGACGCGGGGCTCGCCGAACTGGAGAAGGCCATCGACCACGCCTTCGCTTGAATCTTGCGGGCGCGCAGCTCCGCGCCCGACCGGAGACCATTGACGAGCGTCATGCCCGGCGGCCCCGCGTCGTGGGACCGTCAGCGGCATGGCGCGGCAACAGGAACGGAGACAGAGCCATGAAGATTGGTGTGATCGGCCTTGGCCGGATGGGCGCCAACATTGTCCGCCGGCTGATGCGAGACGGCCACGACTGTGTGGTTTTCGACAAATCGGCAGAATCCGTCGAAAAGCTCGAGAAGGAAGGGGCGACCGGCGTGCGCGATCTCGCAGGCCTCGTGAAGGCTCTGGAGCCACCGCGTTCGGTCTGGGTGATGCTTCCGGCCGGGCAGGTGACGAGCGAGACCGTCGACGCGCTCGGCGACCTTCTCGGGCAGGATGACGTGGTCATCGATGGCGGCAACAGCTTCTATCGCGACGATATCGCCCATGCCGCGCGGTTGAAACGCAAGGGCATCCATTTCGTCGATGTCGGTACCTCGGGCGGAGTCTGGGGGCTCGAACGCGGCTACTGCATGATGATCGGGGGCGACGACGCCATCGTCTGGCGGCTCGACCCCGTGTTTCGAACCCTGGCGCCGGGGCGTGGGGAAATCGAACCGACGCCGGGGCGCGAGGGACGGGACGAGCGTGCCGAGCTTGGCTACATCCATGCCGGCCCGAACGGCGCCGGGCATTTCGTGAAGATGGTGCACAACGGCATTGAATACGGGTTGATGCAGGCCTATGCGGAAGGCTTCGCGATCCTGCGCAACCGCTGCGCCGATGCGTTGCCCGAAGCCGAACGCTACGACCTCGATGTCGCCGACATTGCCGAGGTGTGGCGGCGCGGCAGCGTGATCTCGTCCTGGCTGCTCGACCTGACCGCCGCGGCACTGGCGCGCGACGGGGCGCTTTCCGACTACAGCGGCTATGTCGAGGATTCCGGCGAGGGACGCTGGACGATCAACGCCGCGATCGAGGAGGCGGTTCCGGCCGATGTGCTCACCGCCGCACTCTATGCGCGGTTCCGCTCCCGGCTCGATCATACGTTCGGCGAGAAGATCCTGTCTGCCATGCGACAGGGCTTCGGCGGTCATGTCGAGCAGGGACCGGCTGCTGCCAAGCAGGGAGGTGGCGCATGAACCTGCTGGCAAAACACCCGCTCCGGTCAGAGGCCGGATCCTCCGGCGCCGCCTCGGCCTCCCCCGCGGGCCCCTGCAGCGTCGTGATTTTCGGTGCCGCGGGGGATCTGACCAAGCGGCTGCTGGTGCCGGCGCTCTACAATCTTGCGAATACCGGCCTGGTGCCCGAGAAGTTCGGCCTGCTTGGCGCCGATATCGCCGACCTCGACGCAAAGCACTGGACCGGCTCGCTGCGCGAGATGCTGGAGAGCTTCGTCGGCGATCCGGAAGCCGAAGACCAGATCAAGCAAGTTGACGACGCCGCATGGGATCGCCTGACGGCGCATGCCGATTACGTTCAGGGTGATTTCACCAGGGACGAATTCTACGAAACCCTGAAGTCCCGCCTCGAAGCGATCGAAAATTCGCAAGGCACGGGCGGCAACCGGCTGTTCTACCTTGCGGTGGCCGACCGGTTCTTCGCACCGATCGTCGAGCATCTGGGCAAGGCCGGCCTCGTGACCGAGGATGAGTCGGGCGGGGGGACGTGGCGGCGGATCATCATCGAAAAGCCGTTCGGCCACGACCTTGCATCGGCTCAGGACCTGAACCGACGGCTTCTGAGCGTGGTCGACGAGCGGCAGATCTACCGGATCGACCATTTTCTTGGCAAGGAAACCGTTCAGAACATCATGGCGTTGCGGTTCGGCAACGGAATCTTTGATCCGCTCTGGAATCGCGATCGAATCGACCATGTGCAGATCACCGTCGCCGAGACGGTCGGCGTCGAGGGACGGGCGAAATTCTACGAGCAGGCCGGCGCGTTGCGCGACATGGTGCCGAACCACGTCTTCCAGCTCGTCGCCATGGTGGCGATGGAACCGCCGGTTGGTGTGCGGGCCGAGGCGATCCGCGACAAGAAGCTGGAACTCTTCTCCGCCATCCGCACCTTGCGTCCGGAGGATGCCGTGCGTGGCCAGTATGGCGCGGGCGAGGTGTCCGGCCAATCGGCGCGCGGCTATCGCGAGGAGCCAGGTGTTGCTGCGGACTCGAATACCGAAACCTATGTCGCGTTGCGGCTTGCCATCGACAACTGGCGCTGGGCCGGCGTGCCGTTCTACATTCGCACCGGCAAGCATCTTTCCGAGCGGATGACCGAAATCGCCATCCGTTTCCGCAAGCAGCCGCTTGCGCCGTTCCAGGGCGCATCGCTCGATGGCCTGCCGCCGAACTGGCTGGTTCTGCGCATCCAGCCCGATGAAGGCATCGCCATCGAGTTCGAGGTGAAGCAACCCGGCCAGACCATGCGGCTGGCGCCCGCCCGGATGCAGTTCAGATATCGTGACCGTTTCGAACCGGAACCGAACGTCGGCTACGAAACCCTTCTGTATGATTGCATGATCGGCGATCAGACCCTGTTCCAGCGGGCAGACATGGTCGAGGAGACGTGGCGTGTGGTCGGCCGTGTTCTGGAAGCCTGGGGCAGAGACCGAGCCGCCGATTTCCCGAACTACCGCAGCGGCAGCGCGGGACCGGATGCGGCGGACAAGCTGCTTGCGGATGATGAGCCGACGCGGCGCTGGCGACCGGTCGCGCTCGATCCGGCGGAGAGCGGGCAATGAGCCGCGCGGTCGATCTCGTGATTGCCGATGTCGATGGCACCCTGGTCACCAATGACAAGCGCCTGACGGCGGCGACGAAGCAGGCGGTCGATGCGCTTCGCGAGGCGGGCATCCGCTTCGCGATCACCAGCGGGCGGCCGCCGCGCGGCATGCGGATGCTGAGCGAACCGCTCGCCATCGACACGCCGCTGGCCGGGTTCAACGGTGGCGTGATGATGGCCCCCGATTTCAGCCGCGTCGTCGCCTCGCACGACCTGCAGGACGACGTGATCGGCAAGGCCATCGATCTGCTCGATGACCATGGCCTCGATGCCTGGGTCTACACGCATGATCGCTGGCTGGTCCGCGATGCCGCGGCGCCGCATGTCGATCGCGAACAGCGTACCGTCGCGTTCGAGCCGGAGACCGTCGAGCGCTACGATGTATCGTCTCTTCATGGCGTCGTGAAGATCGTCGGGGTGACCGATGACGCCGAGCGTATGAAATCCTGCCTTGCCGCCGCGCACAAGGCGTTCGGTGACGGCGTGACGGCGGACTGCTCGCAGCCCTATTATCTCGATATCACCAGCGCACATGCGAACAAGGGCGCGGTGGTGGATGCGATGTCGAGCGAGCTCGGCATCCCGCACGAGCGTATCGCGACCATCGGCGACATGCCGAACGATGTTGCCATGTTTGCCCGCAGCGGCCTTTCCATCGCGATGGGCAATGCCGATGACAGTGTCAAGCGGAAGGCGGATCATGCCACACGCGGCAATGAGGAAGATGGCTTTGCCGAAGCGATGATGCGCTTCGTGCTCGAGGGGAGACGCTGATGAAACCTGTGCGTGGCGAACTCGTCGTCGTGCCCGATGCGAAGGCCTTCGCCGAATACGGAGCGCGCCTCTTTGCGGAAGAGGCCGCCGCCGCGCGCGGCCGGTTCGTGGCCGGCCTCGCCGGCGGATCGACGCCGCGGGCATTGTACGAACGGCTGGCTGCTGCGCCCTGGCGCGACAGCATCGACTGGACACGCATCGATCTCGTTCTCGGCGATGAGCGGTTCGTCGCGCCGGATGACGACAAGAGCAATGTCCGAATGATCCGCGACGCCCTGACCGCGCATCTGCCGGCGGCGCCCCGCCTGCATCAGGTGCCGTTCGACGGGATGACGGTCGATCAGGCCGCCGCGGCATATCAGCGGGATCTGGCCGAGGTCCATGGCGCAGCGACTCTCGATCCTTCGAGGCCATTCTTTGATCTATGCCTGCTTGGCATGGGCGATGACGGTCATACCGCGTCACTTCTGCCCGGTCAGGACGATCTGCTCGGTGAACGGCAACGCTGGGTGATTCCGGTGACCAAGGGACGCCCGGAAGCGCGCGTCACGCTGACCTACCCGATCCTCGAAAGCGCGCGGGTCGTGGTGTTTCTCGTCTCCGGCGCCGGCAAGCGCGACATGCTCGATCGCGTCCTGAGCGGTTCGGATCGTGACGTGCCCGCCGCCCGCCTCAGGCCGGTCGGACGCCTGATCTGGCTCGCGGATCGCGATGCCGCCGGACGATGGGCGGACTGAAGGGGGCACATCGCATGGGAACCGATTTCGAAAATGGCAAGCGTGCGGCCGCGCGGCTGGCCGTCGGTCTCGTCGAATCCGGAATGCGCGTCGGCCTCGGCACGGGGTCAACCGCCGCCCATTTCATCGATCAGCTCGGCGCACGCGTCCGCGCCGAAGGGCTCGACATCGAATGCGTCGCGACATCCGATCTCACGGCAGCCAGGGCGGAGTTCCTCGGCCTGCGCCTCGTGCCGCTCGATGGTTCCCTCGATCTTGCGGTTGACGGAGCCGATGAGGTGGAGTTCGGAACGCTCCGCCTGATCAAGGGGCTGGGTGGTGCCCTGCTGCGGGAAAAGCTGGTGGCGCAATCGGCACGGCGCTTTGTCGTCATCGCCGACCGGAGCAAGCTGGTGACACGGCTCGGCGCGCATTCGAAACTGCCAGTCGAGATCGTCCGCCATGGCGCGGACCGCACCTGTGCCAGGCTCGCCGAACTGGATCTTGCGCCCGTTCTGCGCGCGAATGCCGGCAGTCCCTTCGTTTCGGATGGCGGCCACTTCATTGCCGATTGCACCATGCCGAAAGGCATCGTGCCCGAAGCCGTCGAGTCTGCCCTCCGCTCGATTGCCGGCGTTGTCGGCACCGGCCTCTTCCTGTCGGGTTCCGCCTGCGCGATCATTGGCTATCCCGATGGCTCGACCCGCCAGTTCGATGGCGACGCGGTCTCCGCGGCCGGCCTCGCACCCGCCGCGGCCACGCTGCGTTGCCTCGGCCTGCCGAAGCCGAACATTCCGCCACTGATCGCCGTGATGGGTGTTTCCGCATCCGGCAAATCCACGATCGGGCTTTTGCTGGCGGAACTTCTGGGCGTGCCGTTCTGCGATGGCGACGATCTGCATCCGGAGTCGAACCGGGAGAAAATGCGCTCCGGCCGTCCGCTCGACGATGAAGACAGGATGCCCTGGCTGCATCGCATCGCCATGCGCCTTGCGGAATGGCGGACGAGACGATGCGGCGGCGTCATTGTCAGCTCTCTTCTGACGCGGCGTTATCGCGATCTGGTGCGCGGCGGTGCTGGCCCGTTCACGCTGGTGCATCTCGATGGATCGCGCGATCTGCTGGCCGCGCGCATCGCCGCACGGCGCGGTCACTTCATGCCGGCATCCCTGCTCGACAGCCAGCTCGCGGCGCTCGAGCCGCCGCAGGCCGGAGAGGATGCGATTGTCGTCTCGATCGATGAGTCTCCCGTCGGCATCGTGCGGAGCATCATGTGGTCGCTGCAGGCTGGCCAGGTTTCAGCAAACTAGCGAGGGGAGGGCGCGATGAGCCTGAGAATCGAGGATTACGCAATCATCGGAGACCGGCAGACAGCGGCCCTTGTCGGCAAGGACGGCTCGATCGATTTTCTTTGTCTGCCACGGTTCGATTCCGATCCGTGCTTCGCGTCGCTGCTTGGAACGCGCGAGAACGGGCGGTGGCTGATCGCACCGGCTGCATCGCCCCTGCGGGTGGAGCGGCGTTACCGCCCCGAGACCCTTGTGCTTGAAACCGACTTTCATATCGATGACGGCGTGGTGCGGGTGACCGACTGCATGGTCCCCCACCCGCATGACACCACGCGGCTGGTCCGCATGGTGAGCGGCCTGTCCGGACGAGTGGAGATGCGGCTGGACATCGTGTTCAGATTCGGCTTCGGCCGCGTCGTACCCTGGGTGCAGCGGCTGCCCGGCCATGAAGGTTTCGTGGCGGTCGCCGGACCCGACATGGTCGTGGTCTGGGGCGACGTGCCGATGACCGGCCGCAATCAGCACACGGAAGCGCAATTCACAATCGAGGCGGGTGAGGAATTCCTGTTCGGCCTCGAATGGTTGCCCTCGCACAAGCGGGTGCCACATCGTTTCGATATGAAAATGGGAATCGAGCAGGCGTCAGACCGCTGGCGCAGCTGGGCGCAGCGCGCGCCGGTCAGTGGGCGCTGGGCCGAAATCGTGCGGCGGTCGCTCATCACGCTCAAGGCCCTGACACATTGGGAAACCGGCGGAATCATAGCGGCGGCGACGTCTTCGCTGCCCGAGCAACTCGGCGGCGAGCGCAACTGGGATTACCGGTTCTGCTGGCTGCGCGATGCGAGTTTCACACTCCAGGCGCTGATGAATGCGGGGCACCGGGACGAGGCACATGCGTGGTCGCGCTGGCTCGATCGTGCGATCGCCGGTGGTGCCGAGGACATCCAGATCATGTATGGCGTGGCCGGCGAGCGCCTTCTGACCGAACGCGAGATCGACTGGTTGCCAGGCTATGAAGGTTCAAAGCCGGTCCGTGCCGGCAATGCGGCCGCGGGCCAGCGTCAGCTCGACGTCTTCGGTGAACTGATGAATGCTCTCTATCAGGCACATGTCGGCGGGGTGCGGCGGGATGAGAACAGCTGGAACATCCGCCTCGTCCTGCTTGAAACCCTGGAGAAGATCTGGGCCGAGCCGGACGAGGGTATCTGGGAAGTGCGTGGCGGCCGCCAGCAATTCGTCCACTCCAAAGTGATGGCCTGGGTCGCGTTCGACCGGGCGATCCGCTCCGTCGAGGATTACGGCTACGACGGTCCGGTCGAACACTGGCGCGCGATCCGCCAGCAGATTCACGATCAGGTCTGCCAGAACGGCTTCGACGCGGAGATGAACAGCTTCGTTCAGGCCTATGGCTCGAAGGCGCTGGATGCGAGCCTGCTGCTGCTGCCGATCGTCGGCTTTCTACCGCCCGACGATCCGCGCATCATTGGCACCGTCGCCGCGATCGAACGGCATCTTCTGCAAGATGGATTCGTGCGCCGTTATGACACCGAAACAGGAAAGGATGGATTGACCGGCAATGAAGGTGTCTTTCTCGCGTGCAGTTTCTGGCTGGTCGACAATTACGTGATGATGGGCCGGCGCGCGGATGCCGAAGCCCTGTTCGAAAAGCTGGTGGCGTTGCGCAACGACGTCGGATTGTTCGCCGAGGAGTACGACACGGTCAACCGGCGACAGATCGGCAATTTCCCCCAGGCATTCACGCATGTTGCGCTCGTGAACGCAGCGCTCCGCCTGAGCGAGGAGGGGCAGGACGCCGGATAGCGCGCCCGCCCCCCGGGCGCGTGCTCAACTCTCGGTCATCGCCTCGATAATCGCCGAGCCCATGCCTGCGGTCGTCCCCTGACCTCCCAGATCGGGGGTCAGCGCGCGGCGCCCCTCGATCACGTTTGCCACGGCCTGCTCGATCAGGTGCGCCGCGGCGGTTGCCGCGGGTTCGGCATGGCGGCGGCCGAGCCAGTCGAGCAGCATCTGGCCTGACATGATCATTGCATAGGGATTGGCGATCCCGCGCCCTGCGATGTCAGGTGCGGAACCGTGTGTCGCCTGCGCCATCGCATGGCGCGGCCCGGCGCACAGGCCTGCCGCCATCCCGAGACCGCCGACCAGGCCGGCGGCCTCGTCGGTCAGGATGTCGCCGAACATGTTCGTGGTCACGACGACGTCGTAGCGCTGCGGGGTCATCACCAGGCGCATCGCAAACGTGTCGACGATTGCCTCGTCATAGGTCACATCGGGATATTCCGCCGCCAGCCTGCGACATTCCTCGGCGAACATGCCGCAACCGAGCTTGAACACGGTGTCCTTGTGCACGGCGGTCAGATGCCGGCGGCGCGCCCGTGCCAGTTCGAATGCCGCCCGCGCGACTTTCGATGACCCGTTCCGGGTGATGACCCGCACGGAGATCGTCACGTCCGGCGTTGGCCGAAACTCGCCCGAACCGGCGACGACGTTGCGGTCCGGCTGGAAGCCCTCGTTGTTTTCCCTGACGATGACGAGATCGACGCCCTGATGCAGGCAGGGCAGCGCGGCATGGGACTTCACCGGCCTGATATTCGCGAACAGGTCGAAATGCTTGCGCAGCAGCGGATGCGGGTTGATCGCCTCAGGTATCTTCGGATAGGCCATGTGCCCGATCGGGCCAAGCAGCCACCCATCCAGGGCGTCGAGCCGCTCGATGGTTCCGTCCGGCAGGGTGGAACCCAGGCTGTCAAGCGCCGCCCGGCCGATCGGGATATCCTGCCACTCGATCGCGAGCCCGGTCCGGGCCGCGGCGGCCTGCATGACCCTGACAGCCTCCGGCACGATTTCATGCCCGATATCGTCGCCGTTGAGTATGCCGATCTTCATTATCTCGATTGCCTTCTTTGCAGTTTTGGGTTCAGGGAGACAGGATTTCCAGGCTCTGCCCGTTCGTCCGCGGGCCGAACAGGCCGACCGAAAGGATGATCGCCAGCATGCCGAGGCCGATCATCACGAACACCCCGGCCGGGCCGAATCCCGCCAGCAGGTCGGCGACCCAGTAGCCGATGAAGATCGAACTCACGCGGCTCCAGGCGAAGGTAAAGCCCACGGCTCGCGCGCGGATGCGGGTTGGAAACAGCTCCGCCGCATAGGGATGGAAAATCGCGATCATCCAGTTGTTTCCGAGCGCGATCAGCGCGCCGCTGATGATCACCAGAGCCACCGTATGCGCGTGGACAAATGCGATGCCGCTCACGCCGATCAGCACCGCCGTGCCGACGAGCTGCCACTTGCGCTCGATCCGTTCCGCGAAGATCGTGCCGCAGATCGCGCCGACCGGCGCGAGCAGGACGATCATCGTCGTGTAGTAGAGCGAGTGGATGATCGTGAATCCCTGTTTGACCAGCAGCATCGGAACGAAGGCGGTAAACCCGAACACCGCGATGGTCTGCGCGAACTGGAAGATCGAGATCATCAGCGTGCGCGGCAGGTAGAAGGAGGAAAACATTTCGCTCCAGTGTCCGCTCGCGGCCGTCGCGTCGGGCACATCGGCGACGGGATCGGGCAGCTTCCTGCCGGTTTCCGCCTCGATCCTCGCCTCGATCGCCGCGACGACGCGGTCCGCCTCGTCGTAGCGGCCATGCACTTCGAGCCAGCGCGGCGATTCCGGAAGCCCGCGCTGAACGAACATGACCACCACGCCGCTGAGGGCGCCGATCGCCACCACCCAGCGCCAGCCGGCGATGCCGAACGGCGCCGCGGGAACCAGCATGGCCGCGAGGAAGGCCGCCACCGGTATCGCGGTGAGCACGAAGATGAACGACGCCGCCATGTAGCGCCCGCGGGCCGCGCGGGGCGTGAGCTCGGTCAGAAAGCTGTCATTGTTGATGAGCTGCATCCCGACCGCGAGGCCGGCGACGAAGCGCGCGGCATCAATCGCCGCGGGGTTCGACAGGAAGGCGATGGTCAGCTGCGCAAGCGAATAGACGGCCATGGAATAGACGAAGATCGCCCGCCGGCCGAACCGGTCGGAGATGAAGCCGAACCCGGCCGTGCTCAGCAGCATGCCGATGAAGAAGCTGGCGAGGAAGCTCGCAAACAGGTGCGGATCGAACATGCTGCCGGGCTTCGCGACGAAAATGCCCGCGCGCACGAGGCCGAGCGAGATGAAGCCCGGCATGAAGAGTTCATAGAACTCGAACCAGCCACCGGCCGCGATACGCCCGACCAGCCCGACCAGATGCCGCGATGGCGGCAGGCGGTCGATGCGCGCCAGCACGGTATGTCGCGCTGCCGTCCTGTCCAGAACCTGTTCCATGATCGTTTCCTCCTGTTCAAGCCTTGTTGTTCTTTTGCGCGGGCGCGAGAGGCGGAATCCCTAGCGGGTTGACGCCTCGGCAATGAGCGAGACGTCATCGAGCGCTTCGAGGCGCCAGCAGAGATCGATGAGCCGCCTGATCGCGTCGTCATCGAGGTGTGGTGCGGCAAGTCCGGTGAACTTGCGTTCAAGGTCGCGGTCGGACATCGGCCGCGCCAGGCTGCCGATCGCGTGGTCGATCCGGATCTCGGTCGTGGTGCCGTCGGTGCGGGTCAGCACCACCTGCGCCGCATCGGCCGGCATGGCGGTGTCGACCGTCGCGTTCACCCGGCCGCGCAGGGCCACGATGGCCGGATCGTTGACGGCGCGGTCGCTGAACTGCTCCTCGCCGCCATCGCCTTCGGTCAGCGCCACCGCGGCGGCATGATAGATGCTGAACTTGCCCTCGAGCCCGCTTTGCGGCGCGGTCTTGCCGGTCAGTTCCAGCACCAGCGGATGGACGCGCAGCGCGACCGAGCGGACGCTTCCCGCGTCCACGCCGTGCTCCTCGCGAAGCTGGATGCAGGCATCGATCACCGGATGCATCACGATGCCGCAGGCGAACGGCTTGTAGGTGTTGGCCAGGATCTCGAACTGTGACCCCAGCCCTTCGGTGATCTCGCGCGCGTCGTGCCGGGTGCTGAGGACGTTCATCCAGCCCCGCTTCGCCTCCAGCGCCTGCGGCGAACTCGTATAGCCCTTCGCGGCGAGCAGGGCCGCCGTCATGCCGTTCTGCGCCGCGCGGCCGGGATGGAAACTCTTGGTCATGCTGCCGAACATCTCGCGCAACCCGACCGGCTGGCTCGCCGCGATGCCGAGCGCCCAGGCCATCCGCTCGCCGTCGAGCCCGAGGATCCGCCCGATCGCGGCGGCCGCGCCGAAGGCGCCGACCGAGCCGGTGATATGCCAGCCGACATCGTAGTGCTCGGGATAGACGGCATTGCCGATCCGGCACTCCGCCTCGATGCCGACGACCAGCGCATTGACGAAATCGCGCCCCGAAATCGGCTGCACGCCCGCATAGGCCAGCAACGCGCTCGCGACCGGCCCGGCGGGATGGATCACGGTGCGCAGATGGGTGTCGTCGAAATCGAAGACATGCGAGCTGATCCCGTTGATCAGGCTGGCGTTCAGCGGATCGAGGCGCTCGGTGCGGCCGGCAACGACCGAGCGGCCCGGCCCGGCGAACGGCGAAAGCGCCGCGATCGCGGCATCGACGGCCTCGTGGCGGCAGCCGCCGATCGCGCAACCAAGCCAGTTGAGGAAGGTGCGGGCGGCTTCCTTGCGCACCGGCGCTGGCAGCGTCTCCGGCGATGCGGCGGCGGCGTATTCCGCCAGGATGCGGGTGACGGGGACCACCTTGCCGGCTGGTGGGGCGTGGTCGGGCATGCAGATCCTCCTTGGTGGTTGAATCGTAGTATTGTCGACAATCGACAATATGGCAACCTCTTGGCGAAACCCCGTCGGCACGGCAATAACGGACCCATGAACGCGCCCCTCAACCACCTGCGGATCCTCCAGACCCGGTCGGTCGCCGACCTGGTGCGGGAAGAAATCATCGGCCTGATCAAGCGCGGTGACCTCGTGGCCGGCGACAAGCTGAGCGAACAGAGCTTCGCCCAGCATTTCAACGTCAGCCGCGCGCCGATCCGCGAGGCATTCCGCGCGCTCGAGGAAGCGGGCCTTGTCAGGCTGGAGAAGAACCGCGGCGTGTTCGTCCGCGAGATCCGCGAGCCCGAGGCGCACGAACTCTACGAACTGCGCGCGACGCTCGATGAAATGGCCGGCCGCCAGCTCGCCCCGCGCGTCACCGGCGAGATCCTCTCCGAACTCGACGGCTGGCTCGCCCGCCTCGCCGATGCCGCGCGGGCCGGCGACATGGCCGCCTATTTCCCGTTGAACATCGGCTTTCACGACCGTCTGGTCGAGCTGACCGGCAATGCGACCCTGATCGAATTCTATCGCAAGCTGATCGACCGGATGCACCTGCTCCGCCGGCGCAATTTCGACGAGGGACAGGGCAGCGCCGGCTCGCAGGAGGAGCACCGCGCGATCGTCGCCGCCCTCGCGACGCGCCATCCCGACCGTGTGGCGGCGGCGATGCGCGCGCATGTCGAGAACGGCTATCGCCGGCTGACCGGCCAGGCGCTGGTCCCGGGTCCGGCATCCGCCGCGCCGGCGGCATCGGGCTGATCCGGTGGCGCTCCGGGCAATCCGCGCCGTGTTCATGCGCGGCGGCACCTCGAAGGCGCTGATCTTCCGCGCCGGCGATCTCCCCGCCGATCGGGCGGACTGGGCGCCGATCTTCCTCGCCGCGATGGGCTCGCCGGACCCGGCGATGCGCCAGCTCGACGGCATGGGCGGCGGCGTGTCCTCGCTGTCGAAATGCTGCGTCGTCGGCCCGCCGAGCCGGCCGGATGCGGATGTCGACTACACGTTCGCGCAGGTCGCGATCGACCGGCCGGAGGTCGATTACGCCAGCAATTGCGGCAACATGTCCTCGGCGATCGGCCCCTTCGCGGTGGATGAGGGGCTGGTCGCCCCGCCTGCGGGGAACGAGGCGGTGGTGCGCATCCACAACACCAATACCGGCAAGATCATCGTCGCCCGGTTCCCGATGGAAGATGGCCGCGCCGCGGTGACGGGTGACCTCGCGATCGACGGCGTCGCCGGCACCGGGGCACCGATCCGCCTCGATTTCACCGATCCCGGCGGTGCCGGCACCGGGCGCCTGCTGCCGACCGGCAACCTGACGGACCGGCTCGATGTGCCGGGCCTCGGGCCGCTGCGCGTCACCCTGATCGACGCCGCCAATCCCTGCGTGCTGGTCGCCGCCGCCGATCTCGGGATGACCGCGACCGAAACGCCGGCGGCGATGGAGCGCGACACCGCGCTGATCGCCGGGATCGAGGCGCTGCGGCGCGCGGCTTCGGTGCGGATGGGCCTGGCCGCCGATCTCGAGGCGGCGGCGCGGATCATCAGCGTGCCGAAAGTGGGCATTCTCGCGCCGCCGGCGGATGCGCCCGTCCTGTCAGGGGCGGTGCAGACGGCCGCGAGCGTCGACATTCTGGCGCGCATGATGTCGTCCGGCCAGCCGCATCGCGCGGTGCCGCTGACCGGCGCGCTCTGCCTCGCCGTGGCCTGCCGGCTGCCCGGCACCGTGGCGCATGACCTGGTCCGGCCGGGCGAGGCGGCCGATCCGGTGCGGGTCGGCCATCCTTCCGGCGCGATCCTCGTCGCCGCCGGCGTATCCTCAGGGCCGGACGGGCCCCGGGTCTCGCACGCCACCGTGTTCCGGACCGCGCGGCGGTTGTTCCAGGGCGAGGTGCTCCATGTCGGCCCGCGTTTGTAGGAGCTACGCCACCTTCCGGTCGGGGAAGGCGAGTTCGTGGCGCGAGCGCCAGTCCGGTGTCACGTAGTTCACGATCAGCGAGCGCCGCACCCCGCTGATCGGCCGCTGGCGGAACCCGTGCCAGGTGTTTTCGCCGGGGATGAAGATCAGCCCCGCGTTGCGACGGGCCGGGGCCGAGCCGACATATTCGTCGGGCGAGGCGAAGATGTCGGTGCCCCAGTCCTCGCCGGCCGGCGGATCGGCCAGATAGACCAGCATGGTGAAGAACTTGGCGCCGATATCGGTATGCGGTTCGAGCCAGAATCCATCGCGGTCCTGGCAGTATTCGATCCTCAGCAGGCTGCCGCCGAGATCAACGCCGCACATCGCCTCGATCGCCGCGATCGTGTCCGGCGCCTGCCACGCGGCCGCGAGCGCCCCGCAGACCGGATGCCGCGCCTGTTCCTCCGGCGCGAAGAAGCGGCGGGTGGAATTGTGCGTCTCCCGCCGCCCCGCCGTCTCGCCGATCTCGGGCGGCGGAAAGGGCAGGGCGAGGATGGCGCTCACGGCCTCGCCGGGCAGCACCTCGGCGAGCAGCCAGTGCCGGTAGGGTTCGGTGCGGGCATCGGCCCCCGCCAGCGCGCGGCGGATCGAGGCGGCGGCGTCAGACATGGCTCAGCACCCGCTTTGCCTGGGCCGAGAGCCGGTGACGCATCAGTTCGCGCTGTGCGGTCAGGCTCGATGTCATCCAGTTGATCATCACGTAGCGGCGCACGCCGACGAAGGGTTCGTGGCCGTGGAACGACCGGTCCGAGCGGCGGAACATCACCAGCGTGCCGAGCAGCGGCGGCACCTCGGCCAGCATGTCGTCAAGATTGTCCGGCCCGCGCAGCAGCCGCAGCCGGCCGCCTTCGGCTTCCCATGCCTCGTTGAAATAGAGCAGGGCGGTGATCAGCTTGGCCTCG
This sequence comes from Acidiphilium multivorum AIU301, assembly GCF_000202835.1. NCBI lineage: Bacteria > Pseudomonadati > Pseudomonadota > Alphaproteobacteria > Acetobacterales > Acidocellaceae > Acidiphilium > Acidiphilium multivorum. The sequence continues at coordinate 1,476,710 of NC_015186.1, read as the reverse complement.
CTGTCGGTATGGATGCGGCCGTCGCGCTCGCGGGCGCGGCCGCGCAGGGTGATCATGGTCGGCCGCCCGGTGAGATCGACGCCGAACTTCTCCGAGACGGCGGCGGTGATCTCCCTGCCCGTGAGCTCGTCGATCAGCGCCCGGAACAACGGCCCCGGATCGGTCGCCTCGAGCGGCAGAAGTCCCGGAACCTCGATCCGGGGAAAGTCCTGCAGCACGGCCCGCGCCTGCTCCCGGGCAATGAAATGCGGTGTCACCAGATACTGGAAGGGGGCTTCGGTGAGCGGTGTCGCCCGGAAGGCATCGAGATCGAGAATCGCCATGAAATCGTCATCCGCCAGATTTGACGTCCGGTTAGCCGGGCCCTCGGGCGGGTTCATTGACATGAATCAACACATGCCGGCGGCGGCCATCGCGCCAGGTGCCATCGTGAGTTGTGTCATTCATGCAGTCTGAAACCGAAAGGTGAAAAACGACCGCAAACATTGTGTCAAATTTTCAATCCTTGGTTGATGAAAACCGTCGTGAAGTAACCGTTGATACATAAAGTTCCGATAAATAATGCGATAGTGAAATTTTTTTGCTAATTGTCGCTAAAATTGAAACTAATTTCCGCCGGTCATGGTAAGCACACCTGCAGGGCGTGGCAGTTCAAATGTCATCGCCCGCCATCCGAACGCCCGGAAACAGGTGCGGGTCAGGATGAATTTGAACACGCGCGAGGAGTTTCTTTTAATGTCCATGTCCATTCGCAAGACGTTATCTTCGGCTCTGTTCTGCACGGTCTGCCTGGGTTCCGTGCTGGCGCTGGCCGGCTGCGGGTCCAGCGCGACCTCGCCTGCGGCGGGCGCCGTCACCGGGGCTGCCGGCAGCTCCACCGCGAGCGCGGGCGGCGGCTCGACCGGCGGCTCCGGCCTCGGCTCGGGCGGCGGTTCGACCGCGAGTTCCGGCGGCTCGGCGACCGGCGCCATCGCCACCACCAGTTCGGTATCGGGCGACGCGACGGGTGGTCTCGTCACCACGCTCGGCAATACGGTGTCGACGGTCGGCACCCAGCTGTCCTCGACCGGCTCGACCACGGGTGGCCCGCTCGGCGCGATCGTGGACGGTCTCGGCGGCACGGTGACCCAGACGGGCGACCTGCTGAGCGGCACCGGCTCGACCCTGACCACCAGCGGCCTCACCGGCCTGCCCGTCGTCGGGCCGACGGTCACCGGCGTCGCCGACGCGGTCGATCCCGTCACCAACGCGCTCGCCGATGTCACGGTCCTGAACACATCGACCGGTTCATCGACCGTGACTCCGCTGCTCAGCGCCAATGTGCTGAGCACGTCACCGCAGCCCAATGCCCCGGTTCAGGTCGGCGTGCTGTCGAACGGGCAGGTGGTTCAGCTCAAGGTAGGCTCGCTCAACACGGCGACGCTGCCGGTGGCCTCGACGCTGCTGGCGACGGCGAACCAGAGCCTGGGCGGCGCCGTCGGCGGCGGGGTGGACACGCTGGCCAATGGTGCCGGCAACGTGCCTGTGCTGGGCGGGGCGGTGAACGGCGCGCTGGTGACGGCGAGCAACGCGATCGGCGGCACGAGCACGCCGGGCGGCACGTCGCTTGGCCAGACGCTGACGAACCTGACGGGTTCGGTATCGGGCGCGCTCGGCACCGGTGCGGCGACGCTGACCGGCGCCACCGGCACGGCGGTCGGCTCGCTGCCCTCGACCTCGCCGCTGGGCGGCGTGACCGGCTCCGGCCTTGGCACGGTGACCGGCGTGGTCGGCCAGGTGATCAACACGGCGACCAGCGCCCTGCCGGTCGGCGGCTCGACCACCAGCGCCACCGGCGCGCTCGCGCCGATCACCGGCACGCTCGCCACGGCCACCAGCACCCTGCCCACGGGCGGTTCGACGACCGGCACGACCACCCTGTTGGCACCGGTGACCGGCGCGGTAACGGCGGTGACGGGCACGCTCTCCAGCGCCACGGGAACCACGGGCAGCACGAGCCCGCTTGCGCCCGTGACCGGCCTTCTGCCCGGTTTGACAAGCAAGCTGTAAGACCGCGTGAGGGGCGGCGCCGTCAGCGTCGCCGCCCCGGCCGGCTTCGTCATGCCGGCGCCATTCCTGAAGCCCGGCCTCTAGATCTCTCCGCGCCGGCGCATGCCTCTGCCGAGCGCGGCTGGCTGCGGCGATTTGCAGGTGATCCTCCGCGTCGTCGGCAGCGTGCCGGCCCGCAAATGTGCCGCGACAGGCACTGCTCCCGCAGCGCTCGGGGCAATCGTCATAAATTGATCAAAATCCCAAAAACAGGATTAATTCGCCTAAACTATCCAAAAAATAACTTGCATCAGGGCAAAACTATCGTTTACGTCAACGTGCTCTCCAAAACATAAACAGGAGCGTCCAGCCCATGCAAGCCACAGCAAGATCGCTTTCGATCACCGCCATCGCCGTCGTCTTCACCGCCCTGATGACATTGGGCGGGTGGCATTATTTCATTGCCGCGGCGATCATCACCGCCGTCTTCGTCGGTCTCGACCTCGTCGGCGGCATGGAACTTTCGGACCCCGTCTATCGCAACCCGACGCAGATGAACCTCCAGCTCTATCTCGTCCTGCCGCTGATGGTGGTCTACCTCGTCTTCTACGCCTGGTTCCTTGGCGGCTATCTCGGCATCCGCGGCGACACGCTGGGGCTCGGCCACGCCTATGCGGCGCTGACCGGCGTCGACCTGCTCGCCGCCCGCGCGCATGTCACCCTGATCGAGCTCGTCGTCGGCGCCTATGCGCTCGGCACGATCTGGGCGGGATTCGGCACCGTGGTCGGCCACGAACTCACGCACCGCACATGGAGCCGGCCGGCCATGCTGGTCGGCCGCTGGCTGCTGGCGCTCACCTCGGATGCGAGCTTCTCGATCGAGCATGTCTACGGACACCACGCCAATCTCGGCACGCCGAAGGACCCGGCCACCGCCTATCGCGGCGAATCCGTCTATCACTTCATCGTCCGCTCCACCCTCGGGCAGATCGCCGGCGCCTGGCACATCGAGGCGGCGCGGCTGAAGCGCCTCGGCCGACCGGTCTGGAGCCCGCGCAACCGCATGTTCACCGGCTGGCTGATGACCCTCGCCTATGCCGGACTTTTTCTCCTCTTCGCCGGCTGGGTCGGCGTCGCCGTCTTCTTCGCGACATCGCTGTTCGGCAAAAGCTATCTCGAGGCGGTCAACTACATCGAGCATTACGGCATCGTCCGCGTGCCGGGCGCGCCGATCGAACCGCGGCATTCGTGGAACTGCAACCATCGCGTCTCGTCCTGGCTGCTGTTCAACCTCACCCGCCACTCGCATCACCACGCCATGGGCGACAAGCCCTATTGGGAACTCCGCTCCTATCCGGACGCGCCGATGATGCCGTTCGGCTACCTGACGATGATCTATCTCGCGCTGGCGCCCTCGGTGTTCCGGCGCATCGTCCACCCGCTGGTGCTCGACTGGGACCGCCGCTACGCGATCCCCGCCGAATTCCCGCTGATCGAGGCGGCGAATGCCCGCAGCGGCGTGCCCGAGTTTGCCGCCTCGCGCGCGCATCTCGCCACCCTGGCCGCGGCGGAGTAACCGATGGGGCTGCTCGACCGTCTCTTCGGCGGCAGGCAGGGCGCGGCGAGCGTCCGCGTCCTGCCCGCGGATCTCAGCTTCGACGTGCCGCCGAAGCAGACCATCCTGCAGGCCGCGCTCGACCAGGGCATCGCCTATCCGCACAGCTGCCGTGTGGGCTCCTGCGGCACCTGCAAGACCAGGCTGGTCGAGGGCGAGGTGCGCGAACTCACCGACAAATCCTACCTCCTGACCGACGAGGAGATGCGCGCCGGCGTCATCCTCGCCTGCCAGTCGGTGCCGAAGGGCCCGGTCGTTCTCGAGAACGACCGGCTTTCCCTCGGCGGCCCCCGGCATGACGTGATCGCCGCCCGCGCCAGCATCGCAGCACTCGACCGCATGACGCCGGACATCATGCGCCTGTCGGTGACGCTCGATGCCCCGCTCGCCTACACCGCCGGCCAGTATGCCGAGCTGGCACGGCCCGGCGACGAGGCGCGGCAGTTCTCCTTCATCGACCCGCCCTCCGGCCCGGCGGCGACCACCGCCCGCTTCTTCATCCGCCACGTCCCCGGCGGCGCCTTCACCTCCTGGCTGTTCGAGGCGGCACGCCCCGGCGACACGCTCGACCTGCGCGGCCCGTTCGGCGATTTCTGGCTCCGCCCCGGCACCGCCCCCATCGTCGCCATCGCCGGCGGATCGGGGCTCGGCCCGGTCAAGGCGGTGCTCGAACAGGCGCGGGCCGACCGCGTGCCGCGCGACGCGATCCTGATTTTCGGCGTCCGCACCAGGGCCGATCTCTACGCGCTCGACGAGATTTCGCTTCTCACCCGCAGCTGGATTTCCCGTTTCACCTTCGTGCCGGTCCTCTCGGCCGAGCCGGCCGACTCGGACTGGTCCGGCGCGCGGGGCTTCGTGCACGAGCATCTCGCCGCGCTCGGCGTGGCACTCGCCGGCCATCAGGCCTATCTCTGCGGTCCGCCCGTGATGATCGACGCCGCACTGCCGGTGCTGCGCGCGGCGGGCATCGCGGCGGCCGACATTCACTACGACGCCTTCACCGACCGCTCGACCGGCGCGATCGCCGCCGCCTGAGCGACGGCGGCCCGGAAAGGGAGATTGACGACATGGACTTGATCACTGCCCTCTGGTGGCTCGCCGGCATCGCCGGCGCCGGCGCCCTCATTGCCGCGCGCCGCCCCGCGCGGCTGTTTCTTGCCGGCCTCGTGGCCTGGCTGGTCATCGGCTGGCTGATCGGCGCCGCCGGCTGGATCGCGAGCATCATCCTGCTGGTCGTCATCGGCGCGCCGGCGGCCCTGCTGTCGGCGACCGGCACCCGCCAGCGCCTGCTCAGCCGCCGCCTGCTGCCGGTGTTCCGCCGCATCATGCCGAAGATGAGCGAGACCGAGCGCAGCGCCATCGAGGCCGGCTCCGTCTGGTGGGATGCCGAGCTCTTCGCCGGCCGCCCCGACTGGTCGAAGCTGCTCGCCACCCCGAAGCCGGTGCTCAGCCCCGAGGAGCAATCCTTCCTCGATAACGAGACCGAGCGCCTCTGCGACCTCGCCAATGACTGGGACAGCACCCAGATCTGGCAGGACATGCCGCCCGCCGCCTGGGACTATGCCAAGGAAGCCGGCTTCCTCGGCATGATCATCCCCCGATCGTATGGCGGCAAGGGCTTCTCGGCACTCGCGCATTCCGCGGTGGTCACCAAGCTCGCCACCCGCTGCTCGGCCGCGGCGGTCTCGGTCATGGTGCCGAACTCCCTCGGCCCGGCCGAACTTCTCCTCCATTACGGCACCGAGGAGCAGAAGAACCACTATCTCCCGCGCCTCGCCCGCGGCGAGGACGTGCCCTGCTTCGCCCTCACCAACCCCTATGCCGGCTCCGACGCCGCCTCGATCACCGACACGGGCATCGTCGTCCGCCGCATGTGGGAAGGCCGCGAGACCCTCGGCTTCCTGGTCTCCTGCGACAAGCGCTACATCACCCTCGCCCCGGTCGCGACCGTGGTCGGCCTCGCCTTCCGCGTCCGCGACCCCGAAGGCCTGCTCGGCGACAATCCCGAGCCCGGCATCACCTGCGCGCTGATCCCGCGCGCGCATCCCGGCCTCGAGATCGGCCGTCGCCACTGGCCGCTCAACGCCGTCTTCCAGAACGGCCCGATCCGCGCGCACGAAATGTTCGTCCCGGTCGACATGGTCATCGGCGGCCATGCCCAGGTCGGCAAGGGCTGGCGCATGCTGATGGAATGCCTCGCCGCCGGCCGCGCCATCTCGCTGCCCTCCTCGGCCACCGGCGCGGCCAAGATCGCCACCAACGGCACCAGCGCCTATGCCGCCATCCGCCGCCAGTTCAACATGCCGGTCGGCCGGTTCGAGGCGATCGAGGAGCCGATGGGCCGCATGGGCGGCCACCTCTACGCCATGGACGCCACCCGCAAGCTCTCCACCGTCGCCATCGATATCGGCGAGAAGCCCTCGGTCATCTCCGCCATCGCCAAATACCACATGACCGAACGCGGCCGCATGGTGGTGGCCGATGCGATGGACATCGCCGGCGGCAAGGCCATCTGCATGGGCCCCGGCAACTTCCTCGCCCGCGCCTGGCAGCAGATCCCGATCGCGATCACGGTCGAGGGCGCGAACATCATGACCCGCAGCCTGATCATCTTCGGCCAGGGCGCGATCCGCTGCCATCCCTACATCCTCAGGCTGATGCACGCCGGCGCCGAGAGCGACGGCCGCAAGGCGCTGCGCGACTTCGACCGCGCCTTCTTCGGCTACATGGGCTTCGTCGCCAGCAACGCGCTGCGCGCCGGCCTCGCCGGTCTTGGCGTCCGCCGCCGCGCGCCGAAAGGTGCGGCGCCCGAACTCGCCCGCTACTACCGCGCGGCCGACCGTCTCTCCGTCGTCCTCGCCCTGTCGTCGGACATCGCGATGGCGACCCTCGGCGGCGCGCTCAAGCGCAAGGAAAGCGTCACCGCCCGCCTCGGCGACGTGCTGAGCCAGCTCTACATCCTCTCCGCCGTGCTCAAGCGCTACGAGGATGACGGCCGCCCCGGCGCCGACCTGCCGCTGGTCCACTGGGCCGCGCAGGACGCCCTGCACCGCGCCCACACCGCCCTGCGCGAGCTCTACGCGAACTACCCGATCCGCCCGGTCGGAATTGCGCTCCGCCTGCTGTGCTTCCCCTTCGGCGTGCCGGCCGCGGCACCCTCCGACCGCCTGCATGCCGAGATCTCCGCGCTCCTGCGCGAGATGGGGCCGACCCGCGCGCGTCTTTTCGAAGGTGCGTGGCAGCCGCGCCCGGACATCGAGCCGCTGCTCGGCGCCCTCGAACCCGCCGCGATGGCCTATCCGCGCATCGAGGCGATCGAGCGCCGCCTGAAGGACTCGATCCGCGCCGGCACCATCGGCCGCCTGCCGCAGGCCCTGCCGCTGCTCGTCGACTGGGCCGGCGAGGCGCGGCAGAAGGGCCTGATCGACGCGGAGGAGGCCGAACTGATCCGCACCTTCGCCGACAACGCGGCGAAGGTCATCGCGGTCGATGATTTCCCGCAGGATTTCGGCATGGCGGAAGCCCTGCAGACCCGCGCCGCCTACTGGGCCGAGCGCGATGGCGGCGAGGCGCCCGGCATCGCCCGGATCGGCAGGGGCGGCGCGAAGGCGCGGTCGTCGCGCGCACCGACGGCGGCCGAATGATGGCTGACCGCTACCTCGCCTTCGCCAACCGGCCGGTCGGCCGCTTCCTCACCGGCCGGCTGGGGCTGCCGCAGCCCCGTCCGCTGTTGCGCCACGCCGAGGGGCAGCCCGCGGTGATCGGCCCGGTCCTCGCCGGCTCCGCCCCCGGCGGCCGTCTCGCCGAGGCCGTGGTCGCGACCCTCGCCGGTACGCCGGCCGCGATGCTGTTCGAGGGCGATGCCGCCGACTGGCCGGGTCTCGCCGCCCGCCACGGCGTCATGGCGGCGCGCTTCCTGCCGGGGCAGAGCGGGCGCGCCGGTTCGGCGGTGTTCGATGCGACCGGTATCGCCGATCCGGCCGGGCTCGACGCGCTCTACACCTTCTTCCACCACTGCGTCCGCGAGATCGCGCCGGACGGCCGCATCGTCGTCCTCGGCGCGCCGCCGGAAACCTGCGCCGACGCCGATGCAAGGATTGCCCAGCGCGCCCTCGAAGGCTTCACCCGCTCGCTCGGCAAGGAGGCGCGGCGCAACATCGCGGTGCAGCTCGTCCGCGTCGCCGCCGATGCCGATGCCGCCGCGCTCGACAGCACGCTCCGCTTCTTCCTCTCCCGCCGCAGCGCCTATGTCTCGGGACAGGTCGTCCACGTCGCGGCGCCGGTCGTGGACCTGCCCGAAGCCGCGCCGCGCGCCCATCGGGGCCGCCGCGTTCTCGTCACCGGCGCCGCCCGCGGCATCGGTGCCGCCATCGCCGAAGCCTTCGCCCGCGAAGGGGCGAAGGTCGTCGCCCTCGACGTGCCCCAGGCCGGGGCCGACCTGCTGTCCCTCGCCCAGCGCCTCGGCGGCAGCCGCCTCGCCCTCGACATCACCGATCCCGCTTCGGATGCCGTGATCCTCGAGGACGCCGCGACCCATGGCGGCTACGACGTCGTCGTCCATAATGCCGGCATCACCCGCGACCGCACCATCGCCCGCATGAGCCGCGCCGAATGGGACCAGGTCATGCAGGTCAACCTGCTGGCCCCGCTGCGCATCACCGAAGCCCTGCTCGGCGCCGGCGCGCTCGGGCCCAACGGCCGCATCGTCGGCGTCTCCTCGATCGCCGGGATCGCCGGCAATCTCGGCCAGACCAACTATGCCGCGACCAAGGCCGGCGTGATCGGCATGGTCGATGCGCTCGCCCCGCGCCTTGCCGCGCGCGGAGCCACGATCAACGCCGTCGCCCCCGGCTTCATCGAGACCCGGATGACCGCCGCCATCCCCTTCGCCATCCGCGAGGCCGGACGGCGGATGAACGCGATGGGGCAGGGCGGCCTGCCGGAAGATGTCGCCGAGACCATCCTCTGGCTCGCCGAGCCGCGCAGCGCCGGGGTCAACGGCAACATCGTCCGCGTCTGCGGCCAGAGCCTGCTGGGCGCCTGAGATGGAGGCCTTCCCGATCCCGGCCGGCAACATCGCGCCCGCGCCGGACCCCGATCCCTGGCGCGCCGCGCCGCAGGAAACGCTGAAGGCCGTGCCCGCCGCCGGCGCCATCCGCCGCCGGGCCCTTGCCACGCTGCTCCGCCGCGGCGCCGCCGGCGCGCCCGATCCCGTGGTGCTCCGCCGCCGCGCCGTGATCGACGCCCGCCGCGCCCATGCCTACGCCGCGCTCTGCGGCTTCGGCGAGCGCTGTGGCATCCCGCCGACCTTTCCGCACCTCCTCGGCTTCCCGCTGCACATGGCGCTGCTGCTGCGCCCCGGTTTTCCTTTCCCGGTCATCGGCCTCGTGCATCTGGAAAACACCATCCGCCAGCACGTCCGCCTCGAGTCCGCAGACGCGCTGGAGATCGAGGCCCGCTTCGCCGGCTGGCTCGCCCACGACAAGGGGCAGGCCCTCGCGATCGACACCCGCGCGCTCCGTGCCGGCAGCCTCGTCTGGGAGAGCCGCAGCGTCTATCTCCGCCTCGGCGCGCGCGACATCCGGGGCCGCCCGCACCAGCCGGTGGCGACGCCGGATGTCCCGCTCTCCACGATGCTGCGGCTCGACCTGCCGGCCTCCCTCGGCCGGCGCTACGCCACGGTCTCGGGCGATGCCAACCCGATCCACACCTCGGCGGCGGCGGCGCGGCTGTTCGGCTTTCCCCGGCCGATCGCCCACGGCATGTGGAGCAAGGCCCGCGCCATCGCCGCCCTGCTGCCAAATGCCCCGGTCGAGACCCTCACCGCCGCGATCGCCTTCAAGACTCCCGCCTTCCTGCCCGGCGGCGCCTGCCTGATGGCCGGCCCGCCCGGCGGCACCCGCCTGATCGAACTGCGCGACCGGCGCGAGACGAAGCCGCATCTGCGCGGCACGCTCGCCTTCCGCGCCGCCGCCTGATGGAGACATCAATGCTCACCGCCCCCTCGCTCCGCCGCGTCGCGATCATCGGCGGCACGCGCATTCCCTTCGCCCGCGCCAACACCGCCTATGCCGAGGCCTCCAACCAGGACATGCTGACCGCCGCCCTGCAGGGCCTGGTCGACCGCTACCGCCTCGGCGGCGAACGGCTCGGCGAGGTCGTCGCCGGCGCCGTGCTCAAGCACAGCCGCGACTTCAACCTCACCCGCGAGGCGGTGCTCTCCACCACGCTCGGCCACGACACCCCGGCCTATGACATCCAGCAGGCCTGCGGCACCGGGCTCGAAGCGGCCCTGCTGGTCGCCAGCAAGATCGCCCTCGGCCAGATCGACGCCGGCATCGCCGGCGGGGTCGACACCACGTCCGACGCGCCGATCGCGCTCAACGAAAAGCTGCGCAAGCTGCTGCTCAAGGCCAATCGCGGCCGCACCACCGCCGAGAAGGTGAAAACCCTCGCCGGCATCCGCCCGTCCATGCTGCTCCGCCCGGCGCTGCCGCGCAACGCGGAGCCGCGCACCGGCCTGTCGATGGGCGAGCATTGCGAGCAGATGGCGAAACGCTGGCGCATCCCCCGCGCCGCCCAGGACGAGCTCACCGTCGCAAGTCATCGCAACCTCGCCGCCGCCTACGGGCGCGGCTTCTTCAACGATCTCATCGTGCCGTTTCGCGGCCTGACGAAGGACGGCAATCTCCGCCCCGACATCGACCCGGCGAAGCTCGCGGCGATGCCGCCGGTGTTCGACCGCAAGGGCGGCACCATGACCGCCGCCAACTCCACCCCGCTGACCGACGGCGCCGCCGTCGTCCTGCTCGCCTCCGAGGAGTGGGCGCGCGCGCGGAACCTGCCGATTCTCGCCTATCTGCGCGCCGGCGAGGCGGCGGCCGTCGATTTCGTCGATGGCGAGGAAGGCCTGCTGATGGCGCCCGCCTATGCCGTGCCGCGCCTGCTCGGCAAGCTCGGCCTCGCCCTGCAGGATTTCGATTTCTACGAAATCCACGAGGCTTTCGCCGCCCAGGTGCTCTCGACCCTGGCCGCCTGGGAAAGCCCCGATTACGCGCGCGACCGCCTCGGACTCGACGCCCCGCCAGGCGCCATCGACCGCGCGCGGCTCAACGTCAACGGCAGCTCGCTCGCCACCGGCCATCCCTTCGCCGCGACCGGCGGGCGGATTCTGGCGACGCTGGCGAAGATGCTGGCCGAAAAGGGCGCCGGGCGCGGCCTGATCTCGATCTGTGCCGCGGGCGGGCAGGGTGTCGTCGCAGTGGTGGAGCGCTGAGGGAAAGTGATATGACCGATACGATGCAGGACAATGTCCAAACCGACGGAATCTGGTTCGCCTCCTACCGCGAAGGGGTGCCGCACGACATTGGCGACGAGCTCGCGCGCACGCCGTCGCTCAACCACATGCTCGAAACCTGGGCGCGGACCTATGCCACGCGCGAGGCCTTCGTCAGCATCGGCACGCCGATGACCTACGCCGAAACCCACGCCCGCGCCCGCGCCTTCGCCGGCTTCCTGCAGGCGCGCGGAATCGCGAAGGGCGACCGCGTCGCGATCATGATGCCGAATTCCCTGCAATACCCGATCGCGGTGTTCGGCACGCTGCTCGCCGGCGGCACGGTGGTCAACGTCAACCCGCTCTACACGGCGCGGGAACTGAACCACCAGCTGCGCGACAGCGGCGCGAAACTCCTCGTCGTGTTCGAGAACTTCGCCCGCACCGCCGAACAGGGCCTCGCCGGCACGGCGGTCGAGACGGTGGTGCTCACCGGCATCGGCGACCTGCTCGGCGGCCTCAAGGGCCCGGCGCTGAACTTCGTCCTCCGCCACGTCCAGAAGGCGGTGCCGAAGCATGGGCTGCGCGCGCGGCGCTTCCGTGCCGCCCTGGCGGAGGGCCGCCGCGCCGGCCTGCGCCCGGTCGAGCTCGGCCACGAGGACATCGCCTTCCTGCAATACACGGGCGGGACCACCGGCGTCGCCAAGGGGGCGATGCTCACCCATCGCAACATCATCGCCAACGTGCTGCAGGCCTTCGCCTGGAATGGCGACCAGTTCCACGGCGAGGGCGTGAACAATCTCACGCTGCTGCCGCTCTATCACATCTTCTCACTCACCGTTAACCTGTTCATGTTCATGGCGCTGGGCGGGCGCAACGTGCTGATCGCCAATCCGCGCGACACCAAGCGGGTGATGGGCATCATCCGCAACGAGAAGTTCGAGGGCATGGCCGGCATCAACACGCTGTTCAACAGCTTTCTCGACAACGAGGATTTCCGCCGGCTCGACTTCTCGAAGCTGCGCCTCGTCATCGCCGGCGGTGCGGCGACGCAGGCCGAGGTCGCGAAGCGCTGGCAGGAGGTCACCGGCCGGCCGATCAGCGAGGGCTACGGGCTGACGGAGTGTTCGCCGATCGTCTGCACCAACCCGATCGATCTCGACCATCCCGAACGCATGAGCTTCAACGGCACCGTCGGCCTGCCGCTGCCCTCGACCGAGGTCCGGCTGCGCCGCACCGACGGCGCCTGGGCCGGCATCGGCGAGGCGGGCGAGGTCTGCGTGCGCGGCCCGCAGGTGATGCGCGGCTACTGGCAGCGCCCGGACGAGACCGCCCGGGTGCTCGATGCCGAGGGCTGGCTCGCCACCGGCGATATCGGCATCATGGACGAGCGCGGCTTCCTCCGCCTGGTCGACCGCGCGAAGGACATGATCCTGGTCTCCGGTTTCAACGTCTATCCCTCCGAGATCGAGGAAGTCGTGATGATGCATCCCGACGTAATCGAGGTCGCCGCCTTCGGCGTGCCGGACGCGGCCTCCGGCGAGCGCGTCAAGATCGTGGTCGTCCCGCGGTCCGACACCCTGACCGAGGCCGAGCTGCTCGCGCATTGCCGGCGCAACCTCACCGGCTACAAGATGCCCAAGATCGTCGAGTTCCGCCACGAGGAGCTGCCCAAGACGCCGGTCGGCAAGATCCTCCGCCGCGAATTGCGGGCCCAGCACGATGCCTGACGGCGCGCGTCCGCCGGGCGACGCGGCCGGGCAGGGGCCCGATCGCGGCACCCTGCTGCACCGCGTCGGCGTCACCCCCGGGCGGATGCGCTGGGGCATGAACCTCTACCCGCCCTACCTGTTCTCCGGCATCCGCATCGATTCCATCTCGGCGGACTGGCGCCACTGCCGTGCCCGCATCGTGCTGCGCTGGTACAACCGCAACGCCGTCGGCACGATCTTCGGCGGCACCCTCTTCGCCGTGACCGACGGCCCCTGGGCGCTGATGCTGATGCGCCTCCTCGGCCCCGACTACTATGTGTGGGACCGCGCCGCCGACATCGAATATGTCAGCCCCGGCCGCGGCACCGTCTTCACCGAGTTCGCGATCCCGCCGGAACGCGAGGCCGAAATACGAACCGCCGCCGCCGGTGGCGAAAAGGTCGAGCCCTGGTTCGGCAACGAGATCCGCGACGCCGCCGGCACCCTCGTCGCCCGCGCCCGCCGCCAGCTCTACGTGCGGCTGAAGCCCCGGGCGCGCCCGCTCTCCTGAGCGCGCCCGGCCCGCTCAGGCCAGCCGCAGCACCGATTTCACCATCATCCGCACCCGCTTCGTATAGGGCGGGAACAGCATCGGCGTCGCCGAGGCCACATCCCTCAGCACCGCCCGCTCGTGGCTGAAGGCGCGGAAGCCGTAGAACCCGTGCGCGTTGCCGATCCCCGAATTGTTCACCCCGCCGAAGGGCAGGTTGCCGTGCAGGAAGTGCAGCATCGTCGTGTTGATGCCCACCCCGCCCGACGAGGTCTCGCCGATCACCCGGTCGGTGAAGCGCCGGTCGCGCGCGAAGAGATAGAGCGCCAGCGGCTTCGGCGCCGCGTTGATCGCCTCGATCGGCTCGGCGGCGTCGCGGAAGCGGATCACCGGCAGCACCGGGCCGAAGATCTCCTCCTGCATCACCGCCGACTCCCGCGGCGCGCCGGAAACGAAGGCCGGCGCGATCAGCCGCCGCGCCCGGTCCGCCGCCCCGCCCTCGACAGTCGCGCCCCGGCCGCGCGCATCGTCGAGCAGGCGCAGGATGCGGTCGAAATGCCGCTCGTTGACGATCCGCCCGTAATCCGCCCCCGGCGCCGCGCCATACATCCGCGCCGTCTCCGCCCGCACCCGGCGCACCAGCTCGTCATGCACCGCCTCATGGGCATAGAGATGGTCTGGCGCGATGCAGGTCTGCCCGCAATTGGTGAACTTGCCCCAGGCGATCGCCTTCGCCGCCTTCGCGAGATCCGCTCCCGCATCGACGATGACGGGCGACTTGCCGCCAAGCTCCAGCGTCACCGAGCTCAGGTGCCGCGCCGCCGCCGTCATCACCACCTTGCCGATCGCCGGGCTGCCGGTGAAGAAGATGTGGTCGAACGGCAGGTCGAGCAGCGCGGTGGCGATCGCGGCGTCGCCCTCCCGCACCGCCACCTCGTCCGGCGCGAAGATCTCCGCGAGCATGGCGGCAAGCGCCGCCGAGGTCGCCGGCGCCATTTCCGAGGGTTTCAGGATCGCGGTATTCCCCGCCGCGATCGCCGAGGCCAGCGGCCCGAGCGCCAGGTTCACCGGATAGTTCCACGGCGAGATGATCAGGCACACGCCGCGCGGCTCGTGGCGAATTCGCGCCCGCGTGCCGAAGGTGGTCAGCGTCGGCGCCGCGCGCTGCGGCTTCATCCACGATTTCAGATGCCGCCGCGCGTGGCGGATTTCCGAAAGCACCGGCAGGATCTCCGACAGGTCGGCCTCCGCCTCGGGCTTGCCGAGATCTTCCTGCAGCGCGGCGTAAAGCCGGGGCCGCCAGGCCTGCACCGCCGCCTCCAGCGCCCGCAGCTTCGCGATCCGCGCCTCCGCGCCCGAACTGCGGAGCGCGATCGCCCGCGCCTGCTGGCGGGCGAACAGCGTATCCAGCCCCGCGACACCATCCGGCATCATCGTCTCGATCATGTCCATTCCCACTCTCCTTGCTTCGGTCGCTTCAGACCATTGCCGCCGCCGGCTCGTTGCGCTCGGCGCGGATGAACCCCGCCGCCTTCTCGCCGATCACCATGCAGGGCGCGTTGGTATTGCCGCCGATCAGGCGCGGCATGATCGAGGCATCGGCGACCCGCAGCCCGTCGATCCCCCGCACGCGCAACCGGTCGTCGACCACGGCCATCTCGTCCTGGCCCATCCGGCAGGTGCCCACCGGATGATAGATGGTTTCCGCCGAGGCGCGAATGAAATCGACCAGCGCCGCGTCGTCCTGGCGCGCCGGCCCCGGATCGATCTCCCGCCCGCCGCTGAGGGCGGCGATCGCCGGGCTCGCCATGATCCGCCGGCCGAGCTTCAGCCCCGCGAGCAGCTCGCCGAGGTCGTCGGCATGGCTGAGATAGGCGGGATCGATCACCGGCTCGGCGAACGGGTCGGCGGAGCGCAGCGTGATGCTGCCGCGGCTCTTCGGCCGCAACTGGCAGCAATGCAGCGTCATCCCGTGGCCCCAGACCGGCTTGCGCCCGTGGTCGCGCAGGATCGTCGGCAGGAAGTGGAACTGGATTTCCGGCCGCCGCGATTCCGGCGTCAGCCGCGCGAACCCGCCCGCCTCCGCCGCGTTGGACTGGAACATCCCGGTCCCCTTGCGGCGATACTCGAAGAACGCCGCAACCGCGCGCGGCAGCGTGTTGCCCGCCACCCCCACCGAATTGCCGCTCCGGTCGGGCACGATCACCGACACGTCGAGATGGTCCTGCAGGTTGGCGCCGACGCCCGGAAGCTCATGCGCGAGTTCCACCCCGGCCCGCGCCAGCGCCGCCCGCGGCCCGATGCCCGAGAGCATGAGCAGTTGCGGCGAGTTGATCGCCCCGCCGCACAGGATCACCTCCCGCCGCGCCCCGATCCGCCGCATCGCCCCGCCGATCCGCACCTCGACGCCCACAGCCCGCGTCCCTTCGAGCAGCACCCGCGCGACATGCGCGCCGGTCTCGATCCGCAGGTTCGCCCGCTGGCGTATCCCGTCGAGGAACGCGCGGGAGGCGGAAAACCGCTTTCCATCCCTCTGCGTCACCTGATACGGGCCAACGCCCTCCTGCACCGCGCCGTTGAAATCCGCATTCGCCGGCAGCCCGGCCTCGACGCCGGCGCGGACGAACGCCGCCCCCAGCGGATTCGGATTGCCGAGATCGGCGACATTGAGTTCCCCCGCATCGCCGTGGAACGCATCCGCCCCGCGCTCGTTGCGCTCCATCGCCCGGAAGAGGGGAAACACGTCGTCCCACCCCCAGCCCGGCGCGCCGAGATCCCGCCACTCGTCGTAATCCTCGGGATGGCCGCGCATGTAGATCATCGCATTGATCGACGACGACCCGCCCAGCGTCTTGCCGCGTGGCCAGTAGAGCCGCCGGCCGTTCAGTTCCGCCTGCGGCGCGGTGTAGTAATACCAGTTATAGGTCCTGAACCGCAGCAGGCCGACAATGCCGAGCGGCGTGTCGATCATGCGCGACTTGTCCGGCTTCCCGGCTTCCAGCAGGCAGACGCGGACCTGCGGATCGGCACTCAGCCGGTTGGCGATCACCGCACCGGCCGAGCCGGCGCCCACCACCACGTAATCGAAACTCTCGCTGCTCACGCCTTGATGTCTCCTCCGTTGATTGCGCCCGCCGCCGGCGGCGGGAGCCGTTGCGGCCGGCGGCGGGGCGGGATGTTTGCCATCCTCTGTGCGGGCACGAAACGTGCGGGTGGTTCAGAAACTCATGACCACGCCGGTCGAGAACACGTTGGCGCTCAGCGAATATGTGCCGTCCAGCGTGCCTGAATAGGTCGTCTGCGTTGTCCCGTTCGGTTGCAGGCCGACGCGGGTCTGGCTGATCGATCCGTTCTGGACGAAGATGTGCTGGTAGCCGGCCATCAGCGTCGCGTTCGGCAGCAGCCTGAAGCTCATGCCGGCGCTGAGCGAGGTGCGGTTCGCATCCGGCAGCAGATCCTGGCGGTATTTCGAAGTGACCGGGCTCTCGTCGTATCCGGCGCCCCCCATCAGCGTCAGCCGCTTCGTCGCCCGGTAATCGAAGCCGACGCCGACCGTCCAGCTGTTGCGGTAGTCGAACGGCGTATAGATCGCGCCATGGGTGAAATTCGCGGTCGACGGGTCGCTGATGATCAGCGACTGCTGCTGCGCCCAGTTGGTCCATTGGGCGCTGGCCATCACCGCGAGCCGCGGCGTCAGCCGCTGATAGACCCCGAAGGAGATCTGCTGCGGGAAGGTCCATTTGTCGGACGCGCTCGAGGCTGCGGGCGGCAGGCCGCCGAGCGAGGTCAGCAGCGAGTCCACCGCCGGCGGCACGATCGAGGGCAGCTGGATGCCGATCCGCTCGACGCCCTTCACGCTCTGGCTGATCCGCGAGCGGTAGTCGAGGCCGATCCGCGTGCCCGGCGCCGGGCGGTACATCACGCCGGCATTGTAGCCGAAGGCGTAGCTCTTGCCCGAGAACTGGCCGGCGGCGGGTTGCAGCACGCCGAGATTCTGGTCCAGGGCCAGGATGTTCTGGAAATAGTTGATCTCCGGACCGAAGCCGATCGAGAGGGTCCTGGTGATCGGAATCGCCAGCGACAGCCCGACCTGGATGGTGGTCAGCAGCGCCTCGGTGCCCTGATACTGGCCGACGAACCCGGGCCGATACTTGATCCGCCCGCCGATCGGCGTGGTGACCGAGAAGCCGAGCTTCATCCCGTGCGGCAGGCTGATGACGCCGAAACTCCCCGGCACCAGCGTGGATTCGACGAAGCCGGACGACGTGCCCTGGCCGAAATAGGGTTCATCGGTCCCGCTGAATTTCGATCTTATGTCGTAATAGTTGAAGGCGCCCTCGAACTGGTTGCCTTTCAGCATCACGAGTCCGGCCGGGTTGTAGAAGGCTGTCGAGGGCGTGGCGCTGACCGTCGCGCCGGCATAGGAGCGGGCGACCATTCCGGTGCTCTGATCGGCCAGGCCGAGCCCGGCCGCCTGCGCCAGACCGGGCACGGCGAGCGCAACGAGCAACGCGATCTGCGAGGAATTACGACAAATTAGAATTTTTCTTTCTTTCATTGACGATCTCCCAAAAAAGATATTTCCGTTTCATACCGTCAATTGACGTAATGGGCAACAACGAATCGTATGCTTGCCAGAACCGGCCGACCCATCGTCGTGCCAAGACATGCAAGGGCGGCAGAAAGTCACGCAAGCGGTGCCCGAAAGTAAAACCGAAGAATTCCGTGTCGAACGGGCAGCAAAGGAAAGCGCAACTCGCCTCCCGCAAGATGAATGTTTCGAAACGGTTCGTAACATGACAGCGCCTCCCGCAGCCCTCCGGCGTCAGGCCTTGCCGGAGCGGCGGCTGGCTGTGCCGGCATCTGTCATGCGCCGGCAGATGCGCGGGCCGATCATGCTCGGCCACGCGCCGTGTTACGGAAACAGCGGTCCCTTGCGGCCTGCTCGCGCAAGGCCGCGCGGGACTTCCGCGGGCCGGCTCAGTTCGCCGGCTTGGGCGGCTTGCCGGTCAGCGAGATGTCGTTCGTGACGGTGATCACTTTGCCGACCATCAGCTTCAATCCGTCGAGTCCCCAGTTGTAGCGGTCGAGTTTGCCGACCGAGTCGAATCCCACCAACTTGCCGTTAGCCATCCGCTCGGTGAGTTTCATGGCGAACGGATGGGTCTGCCCGTGCATGGTCAGCTTGCCGTCGAGTTCCGTGCCGTTCTTCGCGCAGTCGCCGATATAGCTCGTCTGCGGATACTGTTTCGGATCGAGGAATGCCTTCGACATGACCTGTCCCCGCACGATCGCGTTGGGCAGCGCGAGGCTGCTGGTCACGAACGTGACGTCGATGTGGCAGGTCTTCGCGGTGGGATCGAAGGTGAGCGTGCCGGAAAGCTGGCGATAGGTGCCGGTGATCGTGAACAGCACCGCGGTCGAGTGCGTCTGCGACAACATGTTGCCCGGCGTGAGTTGCAAGAGTTCGTTCCCCGCACGCGCCGTCCCGGCAGCTGCCATCATCCCGCCCAACGCGAGGGCAGCGCAAGCCGCGATCCGCTTCATGATTGTTTCCTCCATATATAACGATATGTGGCAAAACATGCCATATACGTAAAGGACAAACAACTCTTTTTAGATGGAATCCACATAAATTGAACAAATGTTAATAATCGTCATAACAATTCTCCGGAAAATACAATCGCTGACTGCACGTTATGCGGGTGCGCTAAAACCCTCGGTTGTCATTTTGTTATGAAATGGCTGGTCGTGTCCAGGGGCAGTTCGGAGGTCCACGTGCGGCCGCCGTTACGGAGGGCGGCTTGTGATGCGCCGGCTGGCGGCATGCCCACGATGACAGCCTAACCTGCTGAAATATAACGATATCAATTCGATATTTTTTACTTGGTCTGGAATTTTATTTCTTTTTTGGAAAAAGTTATGAAAATTGAAACCAATCCGCGCAGATCGTGGTATGATGTTTCATAAGGTGACAAAGTAGTTGTCGCCTGTGACATTCCGACTCCCCTGAGACGCGGGCTAACGGAATGGATTTTGAAAACGCGCGAGGAGTTTTTTTAACAATGAGCAAGTCTATACGGAAGGCGACGTCCAGGGCGCTGATGTGCACGGTCGGGCTCGGCTCCGCGCTGGCGCTGGCCGGCTGCGGTTCGAACGGCGGGTCGATGGCCAGCACGGGCGGCACCAGCGGCACGGGAGCCGGCGTTGTCAGCACGGCCAGCACGACCGCCGGAGCCGCCGCGGGCGCGCCGGTGAGCACGGCCGGCAACACGGTGGCCTCTGCGGGCACCCAGTTGTCGTCGCTCGGCACCAAGACCGGCGGCCCGGTCGGTTCGATCGTGAACGGTCTCGGTGGCACCGTCACCCAGACGGGCGACCTGCTGAGCAGCAACGGTTCGACGCTGAGCACCAGCGGCCTCACCGGCCTGCCCGTCGTCGGGCCGACGGTCGCCGGCGTCGCCGACGCGGTCGATCCCGTCAGCAACGCCCTCGCCAATGTCAGTGTGTTGAACACCTCGACGGGTTCGCCCAGCGTGACGCCGCTGATCAGCGCCAACGTGCTGAGCACGACGCCGCAGGCGAATTCCCCGGTGCAGGTCGGCGTGCTGTCGAACGGGCAGGTGGTTCAGCTCAAGGCGGGCTCGCTCAACACGGCGACGCTGCCGGTGGCCTCGACGCTGCTGGCGACGGCGAACCAGAGCCTGGGCGGCGCCGCCGGCGGCGGGGTGGACACGCTGGCCAACGGCGCCGGCAACGTGCCCGTGCTGGGCGGGGCGGTGAAGGGCGCGCTGGTGACGGCGAGCAACGCGATCGGCGGCACGAGCACGCCGGGCGGCACGTCGCTTGGCCAGACGCTGACGAACCTGACGGGTTCGGCATCGGGTGCGCTCGGCACCGGCGCGGCGACGCTGACCGGCGCCACCGGCACGGCGATCGGCTCGCTGCCCTCGACCTCGCCGCTGGGCGGCGTGACCGGCACCGGCCTTGGCACGGTGACCGGCGTGGTCGGCCAGGTGATCAACACGGCGACCGGCGCCCTGCCCACCGGCGGCTCGACCACCAGCGCCACCGGCGCGCTCGCGCCGCTCACCGGCACGCTCTCCACGGTGACCGGCGCGCTGCCCACCGGCGGCTCGACCGGCGGGGCCGCGACCGAACTGGCGCCGACCGCCAGCACGCTGACGAGCGCGCTGACCGGCGCGCTGGGGAGCGCCGGCGGCGGCTCAAGCCCGCTGGCGCCCGTGACAGGCGTCCTCTCGACAGCGACAAGCCAGCTCTAAGTCTGGAAGAGGGCGGCGGCGCAAGCTGCCGCCCTTGCTGTCTCTGCATGTGATCTGGGATCGGGCGGCTTGCGGACGGGACTGTGAGAACAAAAATGACGGGTACTTTCGGGGCGCGACGCGGGACCCGCGGCGCGGTTGGCCTTGGCGTGCCGGCGATACTGCTGCTGGCCGGCCTGGCACCGGCGGCGCGGGCGCAGCTGGCGCCGCATATC
The DNA here is from genome assembly GCF_000202835.1 of Acidiphilium multivorum AIU301. Lineage (NCBI taxonomy): Bacteria > Pseudomonadati > Pseudomonadota > Alphaproteobacteria > Acetobacterales > Acidocellaceae > Acidiphilium > Acidiphilium multivorum. The sequence continues at coordinate 1,456,052 of NC_015186.1, read as the reverse complement.
ATCAACCAGAACGAGCTCGGGCAGAGCGTGCGGCTGCCCAACCTGGCGAAGGAGCAGGTGCCGAAGCAGAAGCCGCCGACGCCTTCGGTGTCGGGCATCTCGCCGTTCGTGCTGCGCGGGGTGCGGGTCGAGGGCGCCACGACGCTGCCGCCCGCCGCGGTGGCGGCGACCTGGCGGGGGATGGTCGGGCATCGCGTCGGCAGCGCGCAGCTTTCGGCGATCCTGATCGCGATCGGGCGGCTGTGCCAGCATCAGGGGCTGGCGCTCTATTCGGTGTCGCTGCCGCAGCAGAACTTCGCCGGCGGCCAGGTGGTCGTGCGGGTGATCGAGGGGCATGTCGGCGCGGTCACGATCGAGGGCAACACGAAGGGCGCGAGTCTCGGGCTGCTGAAGCATTACGCGGCGCGGATCGTCGCGGACCAGCCGCTGCACCGGGCGACGCTGGAGCGAAACCTGCTGCTGATGCAGTCGATTCCCGGCCTCAAGGTGGGCAGCGAGCTGCGGCCGATGCCGGGGCAGCCCGGGGTCGTGCGGCTGCTGCTGGGGATTCATCGCCGGACGGTGGAGGCGGGGTTCGACGTGAACAATGCCGGCGACCGCCAGCTCGACATCGTGCAGGGCACGGCGAACGTGACGGTGAACGGGCTGTTCCGCCAGGGCGAGCGCGACCAGCTGGTATTCGGCGCGCCGGCGAGGATCCGCCGCTACCAGTATTACGGGATCGTGCATCAGGAGCCGATCGGGACCAACGGGACGACCGTGACCGTCACGATGGGCGAGCTGATCACCCATCCGGTCGGGGCGATCAATTCGGGGACGGCGCAGATCGCGAGCGTGCGGCTGTCCGACCCGCTGATCTATACGCAGACCCGGCAGCTCGATGCCTCGGTGGAGGCGGACTACCTGAACAGCAACGAGGCGCTGCTCGGGCAGACGGCGGTCTCGGAGCGGACGCGGACGCTGCGGGAAGGGCTGATCTTCGCGCGGGCGGGGGACTGGAACGGGATCGACAGCGGGTCGTTCACGGTGAGCGAGGGGATCAACGCGCTGGGGGCGCGGCGCGGCAGCCTCGCCTATGGCGGGCCGGGCTTCACCAAGTTCGACGTGAGCCTGGTGCGGCTGCAGGCGCTGCCGAAATCGTTCTTCCTCACCGTGCGGGCCAACGCCCAGTACGCGCTGAACCATCTGCCGGGGAGCGAGCAGTTCCTGTTCGGCGGCAGCGAGTTCGGCCGGGCCTATCCGGCGGCGGTGATGGCGGGCGATAGCGGGATCGAGATGTCCGCCGAGCTGAGCCACAAGCTGCCCTTGCTCCAGCACGTCGCGCCGAAGCTGATCTCGGGGCTGGCGGCGTTCGGCTATGCCGACTGGGGCCGGATCTGGAACCGGCAGACGATCTACCAGTATCCGGTGGATACCGGCGCATCGGCCGGCGGTGGCGTGCGGATGCTGCTGCTGCGCCATTTCGAGCTGACGCTCGGCGCCGGCAACGAGCTGGTGAAGCCGCGCGAGGCGGCGAAGCTGGAGCGCTGGCGCTTCCTCTTCGCCGTCTCGGGCCGGTTCTGACCCCACGGCCCCGTCGCTAGGGCGGGGCCGGGATCGCGATCAGAGCATCATCTGATCGGATGGAGTGCTCAGTGCTGGGCTTCGAGCTGGTGGATCCGGTTCAGCTGATGCTGGAAGACCGCCCGGCCGCCGGACTGCGCGGATGAGGCCGAGGCGGAGGTCAGTTGCGCCTGGCCGGACGGGCCGGCGACATCCGCGCGGGCGGCGAGCGGCGCCAGGGCGGCCAGCATGGTCAGGGCGGTGACGGCGATTGCAAAAGTACGCATCGGAAAACTCCTTGTTCATGTCGCGGGGATCGATCCCCGCCTTGGTTCCGGAGGTGGCGATGCGGCGGCGGCGGCGGAACGTGCCGGTTCAGGCTAAGTCTCATGCCGTTTACGCATGGAACGGGGCGCGGGTCAGTGCCCGTCGTGGTCGTCGTCATGGTCGCCATCGTGGTCGCCGGCGCGATCTCCATCGTGATCGTCGTCGTCGAACCGGTCGTCATCGTCGGCATGCTCGTCGTCCGGGGCATAGTCCGGGTATTGATAGATGGGGCCGTAGGCCGGACCGTAGCCGGCGCCGTATCCGTAGGGCGCGCCGTAGCCGAAGGATGGCGGGGCATAATAGGCGGAGCCGCCATACGGCGCGCCGGCGGTCGTGGTGCAGCCGGCCAGGCCGAGGACGGCGATGCCGAGCGCGGCCAGGATGAGCGCGGGAGCGAAAGGCGCGATCCTGTCCATGTCCGGCAGATTGGTCCGGCGGGGGCGGAGTCCAGAGCCGCCACATCAATCCTGCTTGAGCGGACGCGCGGGGCCGGGTTGCGGAATTATATCGTTTTGTGAACGTAACGATAAGGGCGTGCCGGGATGCGGCTGCTCAGGCGCGAAACGCGGCGGCGCGGGACGGACGGAAGGGACGGCGGCGTGGCGGCCGCGGGCGCGAAACCGGCGCGGCTTCGGGCGGGTCTGGCTGTGGCCGAACCGCGGCCGGGCGGGGTGGGCGCAAAGGCGGCGCCGGGCGGGGCAGTCGCAGCGAAGGCGGCGGGCGGAGGCCGAGCAGGTGGCAGAGCGGGCGGAGCGCGCGGCCGGTGGCGGGGCGGGCTTCGAGCAGCGCCGCCATCTCCGGTTCGGCGAGAAGGTGGGCGAGTTGCGCCGTGACGCCGGCGAGTTCGGGCAGGGCGCGGCGCAGCCAGAACCGGCCGCGCGGCAGGGGGCGCGGTGTCGCGGGGCGTTTGGTGTCGGGCGCCGGGCGGCGCGGAGCGAAATTGCGGCAGCGCGGCGGCGCCGGGGGGCGGAGCAAAAGAATGGCGAAGCGGGCGGCGAGGCGGCGCAGCCGGGTCCAGACCAGCACGATCAGCGCGCCGGTCAGGCCGCGCGCCAGGCCCTTCGCCGCCAGCACCTCGCACAGCGCGGCGACGATCGCCTCGAGGCGGGCGGCCAGGGCAGCGCCGTCGGGATACAGGGCAGCGGCGTCGGGGTGTGGTGCTGCGGCGTCCATGCCAGCAGAGCACCACGAAGGGCGGGGGGTGGGCAAGACGAAGCCGGGCGCGGCCGGCGATTCAGCCGTCGCTGCCGGCTTCGGCCAGTTCGTCGAACCAGAGCAGGGTGAGTTCCTGGACGATGCGGCCGCGGATTTCCTCGTGCGAGGAAAACTCGCCGGCGAAATGGCGCTCGACCAGCGGGCCGACGCGGGCGGCGGCCTCGGGGCGGGCGCCGAGATAGGCGGCGATCCTCGCCTCGGCATCCACCGGGCCGAGGGCGCGGCGCTCGGACTGGGTCTGCTGCGCGCGCATGCACCAGCCGAGATAGGCGGCGAGGGCGCCGAGCGCGGTTTTCGGCGCGGTGACCTCCACCTTGTAGCGGAACCCGCGATGCCATTCGACGAGCCGGTCCAGCGGCATCGGCCGGGCGATGCCGTAGCCCTGGCCGTAATCGGCGCCGAGAATGGCGGCGGCCTCGACCATGCCGGCATTGGCGAGGCCCTCGACGGTCAGCTTCATGTCGAAGGAATGGGCGAGGCGGGTGAGGTAGAGGATGAATTCGAGCGCCCGTTCGGGGCGGTAGAGCGCGCTCTGCACCAGGGCCTGGTCGATCTTCACGTCGTCGAAGCCGAAGCGGTCGAGGCGGAGGAGGGAGCTGTGGCCGGAGCCGAGATCGTCCTCGGCGATGCGGATGCCGGCGTCGCGGATGCGGCGGAGGAAATCGTGCTGCACGGTTTCGTCCACCCCGAAATCGTGGCCCTCGAGGATTTCGAGCTGGATCTGGTGGGGCAGCAGGCCGTGCGCGCGCATCCTGGCGAACAGGATGTCGATGAAGCGGGGATCGCCCATGCCCTCGGCGGGGAAGTTCAGGGCGATGGTGACATCGGTGCCGAGGGCGGCGACCTCGCGGCAGGCCTTCGCTCCCTCGTCGAGCCCGATCGCGAAGAGGCGGAAGAGATCCTCCGAGCCGAAGGCGGGCATGAAATGCTTCGGCTCGACGATGGCGTCGTCCTCGCCGATCAGCCGGGCGAGGCCTTCGAGCTTGCGCAGGGCGCCGTCGTCGAGGTCGATGATCGGCTGGAAATGGAAGGTGACGCGGCCGGAATCGAGCAGGCGGCGGTAGCGCTGGCGCTCGTGCAGGGGGATGACCGGGGCGCGGCTGAAGCGCTGCACCGCGTGGCTCAGCATCTGCTGCAGATGGAGGAGGAAATTGTAGATGCGCGGGGCGGAGAAGAAGCGCGGCACCCCGGCATAGAGGCTGAGCAGGGCGATGGTGCGGTCGGCCTCGTTCAGGATCGGCACCGCGGCGCTGGAGCGGAAGCCGAGCTGGCGGCCCAGCTCGTGCCAGGGACGGTTTTCAGCCTCGATCGACCAGGCATCCGAGCAGATGATGCGGCTCTCGCGCCAGGCGCGGCCGCCGGGGCCGCGGCCGGCCTCGAGATCGGGGTCGATGCTGATCCGCGGCACCTCGCCGGACTCCATGGCCTGGTGGTAGCGCGGGCCGGCGGCGCCGGCGGAGGCCTCGATCTGCAGTTCGCCCTCATGGTCGACCCGGGCGAAGAAGGCGGAGACCGTGCCGGTGAAGCCGCCCAGCAGTTCGAGCACGCCGGTGACGAGGTCGTTGAAGTTGGTCGATTCGAGGGCGAGGGTCTCGCATTGCGCGAGGGAGGCGGCGATTTCGGCCTCCAGCTCCTCGTAGCCGGCGAACTGCTCGCGCAGGTCGGCGAAGATGCGGTGGCAGACGATCGCGGCGGCGGCCTCGCGCGCCTCGCTTTCGGGGACGGTGGCGCGGATCGCCTGCTGGAGATTGGATTGCAGGTGGCTGTAGAGCTGGATCAGCCAGCGCGGGCGGATGCCGAGCTGGCCGTGCAGGCGGCCGAGCCGGCGGGCGGTGGCGCGGTGATCGGCGTCGGTCAGGCGGTCCGAGAGGATGAAACCGACGTAATTCCGCAGTTTATTTTGCAGGCCGACAAATTCCGTGTCGCTGAGATGGCGCAGGGTTTCGGCCATGTCCGGTTCGTCGGCGAGGAATTTATAGAAATCATCGGCCATGTGGGCGGACAATGCTTCCGCGATCGGCCGGATGACCGCCAGATTTTGTTGTGCCGCATAATCATAGGCGAAAGCGGATCGATTTTGACTGGACACCATGACTGAAACATTAGCGTAACTAAATGAGAATGTCTCCACATTTCTGAGACACAATCTGCCGGTATGGACGCGGTAGGGTGGGAGTGGTTCAGTCTGGGGGGATGAGCACGAATGTGATGAAATGGATCGGGACGACGGCGCTGCTGGGTCTGGTGGCCGGGGCGCTGTCGGGATGTGGGCTGGTGGCGGCGCCGTGCCGGGTGACGTCGGCGGGGCTGAAGATCGTCCCGCTGGTCGGGCCGGTGGCGGCGGCGCCGACCGATACCTGCGCCAACGTGATCGACCCGACGCCGACGCGGAGCTGAGTTTCTGCTCCGTTCCGCCTGACACATTCCGCGGCCCGTGAGGGCGCGGGGAGTGCCGGCCGCCGCGCCCGGTGCGGACGCGGCGGCGGTGGAGGCGCGAAAAATCAGGCGGAGGCTTTGGCCTCGCGCCGGCGGTCGTGCAGGATGAACTCGGTGTAGCCGTTCGGCTGGGTGCGGCCCTTGAAGACGAGGTCGCACGCCGCCTGGAAGGCGACGCCGTCGAAGCCCGGGGCCATGTTGCGGTAGGCCGGGTCGCCGGCGTTCTGGCCATCGACCACCGCGGCCATGCGCTTCATCGTCTCCATCACCTGCGCCTCGGAGACGATGCCGTGGTGCAGCCAGTTGGCGATGTGCTGGGCGGAGATGCGAAGGGTGGCGCGGTCTTCCATCAGCGCGACGTTGTGGATGTCCGGCACCTTGGAGCAGCCGATGCCCTGGTCGATCCAGCGGACGACATAGCCGAGGATGCCCTGGGCGTTGTTGTCGAGCTCCTGCTGGATGTCCTCCGGCCGCCAGTTCGGGCGATCGGCCAGCGGGATGGTCAGCAGGTCGGCGAGGGAGCCCATCGGGCGGGCGGCGAGCTCGGCCTGGCGGGCGGCGACATCGACCATGTGGTAGTGCAGGGCGTGCAGCGTGGCCGCGGTGGGCGAGGGCACCCAGGCGGTGTTGGCGCCGGCGCGGGGGTGGCCGACCTTCTGTTCGAGCATCGCCGCCATCGCGTCGGGCGCGGCCCACATGCCCTTGCCGATCTGGGCGTGGCCGGGCAGGCCGCAGACGATGCCGATATCGACGTTGCGGTCCTCATAGGCCTTGATCCAGGGCGTGTTCCTGATCTCGTTCTTGCGGATCATCGGGCCGGCCTCGATCGAGGTGTGGATCTCGTCGCCGGTGCGGTCGAGGAAGCCGGTGTTGATGAAGAAGATGCGGCTGGCGGCGGCGGCGATGCAGGCCTTGAGATTGGCCGAGGTGCGGCGCTCCTCGTCCATGATGCCCATCTTCAGCGTGTCCGGCGCGAGGCCGAGCAGGGATTCGGTCGCGGCGAAGAGGCCGTTGGCGTAGGCGACCTCGTCGGCGCCGTGCATCTTCGGCTTGACGATGTAGACCGAGCCGGCGCGGGAGTTGCGCAGGCCGGCGGTGCGGCGGATGTCGTGCAGGCCGCAGAGGGAGGTGACCACGAGGTCGAGGATCGTCTCGGGGATCGGCTTGCCGGCGGCGTCGAGCACGGTGTCGGTATAGATGTGGTGGCCGACATTGCGGACCAGCATCAGCACGCGGCCGGGGAGGGTGAGGGTCGAGCCGTCCGGCGCGGTGTAGGCGCGGTCGGGGTTGAGGGCGCGGGTGAAGGTCTTGCCGCCCTTCTCGACCTGTTCGCTGAGCGTGCCGGCCATCAGGCCGAGCCAGTTGCGGTAGACCAGCACCTTGTCCTCGGCATCGACGGCGGCGACGCTGTCCTCGGCGTCCATGATCGTGCTGATCGCGGATTCGACGATGAGGTCGGCGACGCCGGCCTTGTCGGTGCGGCCGATCGGGCTGGTCGGGTCGATCGCGATCTCGACATGCAGGTTGTGGTGGCGGAGCAGGACGGCGGTGGGGGCGGCGGGCTCGCCGCGATAGCCGGCAAACTGGGCGGCGTGCTTCAGGCCGGTCTCGCCGCTTTCGAGCACGGCGGCGAGATGGCCGTTATGCACGCGCCAGGCGCGGACATCGGCGTGGCTGCCGGTGGCGAGCGGGAAATGATCGTCGAGGAAGGCGCGGCCGCGGGCGACGACGGCGGCGCCGCGCTGCGGGTTGTAGGCCTTGCCGCGCTCGAGGCCGCCGGACTCCGGAATCGCGTCGGTGCCGTAGAGCGCGTCGTAGAGGCTGCCCCAGCGGGCATTGGCGGCGTTCAGCGCGTAGCGGGCGTTCATCACCGGCACGACGAGCTGCGGGCCGGCGATGGCGGCGATTTCGGGATCGACGCGCTCGGAGGTGACCTTCACGTCGCCGGGCTCGGGCCTGAGGTAGCCGATCTCGCGCAGGAAGGCCTCGTAGGCGGCGGGGTCGACCGGCTGGCCGCGGCGGGAGCGGTGCCAGTCGTCGATCGCGGCCTGGAGACGGTCGCGCTCGGCGAGGAGCTCGGCGTTGCGGGGGGCGTGACGGGCGATGAGGCCGGCGAAACCCTGCCAGAAGGCGCCGGACTCGATCCCGGTGCCGGGCAGCGCCTCGGTCTCGATGAACTGGTGAAGCTCGGCGGCGACGCGCAGGCCCGCCGCGTCCACATAGGTCTGGCTCATGGGTTCGTCTCCTTGGTCTGCGCGGGTTTTGGCCAAAGCGGCCCTCCTTGTCGAGAGGGCGGCGAGGCCCGCTGCGCCGGCCGGGGCAGACTTGTGACGGGCGGGGTTGATATCGACCGCCCCGTCCGTAATTAAGTTGATCGATCAGGGCCGGCCGGCGGCCGCACGAGCGACGGAGTCTTCGCGACAGATGAGCGCCTTCAATACCGAGACCGTCACGCAGGTCCATCACTGGACGGACCGGCTGTTCAGCTTCACCGTGACGCGCGACCCGGCGTTCCGCTTCGTCGCCGGGCAGTTCACCATGATCGGGCTCGAGGTCGAGGGCAAGAAGCTGCTGCGCGCCTATTCGATGGCCAGCGCCAGCTATGACGACCATCTGGAATTCTTCAGCATCAAGGTGCCGGACGGGCCGCTGACCTCGCGGTTGCAGCACGTGAAGCCGGGCGACCCGGTGCTGGTGGGGCGCAAGCCGACCGGCACGCTGCTCGCCGACAACATGCACCCCGGCGAGCGGCTCTACCTGCTCGGCACCGGGACCGGGCTGGCGCCGTTCATGAGCATCATCCGCGAGCCGGACATCTACGAGCGGTTCCGCCAGGTGGTGCTGATCCATGGCTGCCGGCATGTCAGCGACCTCGCCTATGAGGAATACATCACCAAGATCCTGCCGGCGGACGAGTTCATCGGCGCGCAGGTCTCCAAGCAGCTGCTGTATTACCCGACGGTGACGCGCGAGCCGTTCCGGCATAACGGGCGGATCACCCAGATTCTCGAAACCGGCAATTTCGGGCCGGGGATCGACCTGCCGCCGCTCGGGCCGAAGGACGACCGGGTGATGCTGTGCGGCAGCCCCGCCTTCCTCGACGACATGACGACGCTGCTGGAAGTGCGCGGCTTCACCGAGGGCAGCTCGTCGCGGCCGGGCGAATACGTGATCGAGAAGGCCTTCGTCGAGAAATAGCGCGCCGCTTTGCGGTGCCGTGAATCCGCCTCCATCTGCCTTGACCGCGATGGGTTCCGCGCTACGTGCAGGGCACCTATTCAGAAGGAGGAATATCCGATGCCCGAACGCAAGACCATCAGCCGTGCCGCGCTGACCCTGGGCTCCGCCGTCGCCATCGCCGGGCTCGCCGCGGCGCTGCCGGCGCAGGCCGCCACCAGCGGCAGCGGCATGTGCTCCGGCGCGAAGGCCACGAAATCGTCGAAATCCGGCATGTCGAACGGGTCGGGCATGTCGAACGGATCCGACATGTCCAAGGGGTCGGGCATGTCGAACGGATCGGACATGTCCAAGGGATCGGACATGTCGAAATCCGGGAAGTGCTCGTCGAAATAGATGGATGACGCGCGGCTGCTGGCGGCGGCCGGGCTGGTCGCCGCGCTGCGCGAGGCCGAGGCGGGGGGCGGCAACCTGATCGCCGCCCTCGTCGGCGACGATCCCTTCGTCGCCTTCCGGCACTACCCGGAGGAGGATGCGTGGGACGAGGCGAGCCGGGCGCAGTTCTATTTCCACGCCCATGATTCCGGCACGCGCGCGGCGGAGGCCGGGCATATCCATTGCTTCCACCGGCCGGGCGGGCGGCATTCGGCGGCGGCGCCGCATCACCTCGTCGCCATCGTGCTCGATGCCACCGGGCGGCCGGCGGGGCTGTTCACCACCAATCGCTGGGTGACGGAGGAGGTTTTTCTCCCGGCGCCGGCGGCGCGGGCGGTGGCGGCGCGCTATGCGCCCTCCGGCGGGGACGTCGCCAGCCGGGTGGTGGCCGGGGTGTTCGGCCTGTATCGCGGCGAGATTATGCAGCTGCTGACGGAGCGGGATGCGGCGCTGGCGGAACGGCGGCGGCTGCGGCCGGACGCCGATCCGCTGGAGGACCGGGAGCTGGAGATCCTTTCGCACCGCGCCATCGACCTGGAGGCGACGCTGTCGGACCTGCGGCGCGGGTTGCCGGAATAGGGCTGCCCGAACAGGGGGCGGCGGAAGCCGGCGTCAGGCGGATTTGGCGAGACGGTCGAACTGTTGCAGCCGGGCGAGCAGGGCGGGCATCTCCGCCAGCCTGATCATGTTCGGCCCGTCGGAGGGTGCGTGGTCGGGGTCGGGATGGCACTCGATGAAGACCGCGGCGCAGCCGACCGCGAGCGCCGCGCGGGCGAGGATCGGGGCGAATTCGCGCTGGCCGCCCGAGGCGGTGCCCTGGCCGCCGGGCTGCTGGACCGAATGGGTCGCGTCGAACACCACCGGGTAGCCGGTCTGCGCCATGATCGGCAAGGCGCGCAGGTCGGAGACCAGGGTGTTGTAGCCGAAGGAGGCGCCGCGCTCGGTGAGCAGGATGCGCTCGTTGCCGGTGCTGGCGATCTTGGCGGCGACGTTGCGCATGTCCCACGGCGCCAGGAACTGGCCCTTCTTGACGTTGATCGCCCGCCCGGTATGGCCGGCGGCGAGCAGCAGGTCGGTCTGGCGGCAGAGGAAGGCGGGGATCTGCAGCACGTCCACCGCCTCGGCGGCGGGGGCGCACTGGGCGGCGTCGTGCACGTCGGTCAGCACGGGGATGCCGAATTTCGCCCGGATATCGGCGAGGATCTGCAACCCCTGCGCCATGCCGACGCCGCGGCCGGCGGTGAGCGAGGTGCGGTTGGCCTTGTCGTAGCTCGACTTGAAGATCAGGCCGATGCCGAGTTCGCGCGTCATCGCCGCGAGCGCGCCGGCGACCTCGCCCGCATGCTCCGCGCTCTCGATCTGGCAGGGGCCGGCGATGAGGGTGAAGGGCAGGTCGTTGCCGACGCGCAGCTCGCCGATCTCGACCGTCTTCATGATCATACCAGCCTCATCTGCTTGACCGCCGCCTCGATGAAGCCGGCGAAGAGCGGGTGCGGGTCGAAGGGTTTGGACTTCAGCTCGGGGTGGTACTGCACGCCGATGAACCAGGGATGGTCGGGGTATTCGACGATTTCCGGCAGCAGCCCGTCCGGCGAGAGGCCGGAGAAGCGCAGGCCGGCGGATTCCAGCCGCTCGCGGTAGTGGATGTTGACCTCGTAGCGGTGGCGGTGGCGTTCCTCGATCGTCGCGGCGTCGCCATAGACGGCGCGGACCAGGCTGCCCTCGACCAGGGTGGCGGCATAGGCGCCGAGGCGCATGGTGCCGCCGAGATCGCCCTCGGCGGCGCGGCGCTCGATCTCGTTGCCGCGGGCCCATTCGGTGAGCAGGCCGACCACCGGCACCTCGCAGGGGCCGAACTCGGTGGAGGAGGCGCCGGGCAGGCCGGCGAGGTTCCGCGCCGCCTCGATCACCGCCATCTGCATGCCGAAGCAGATGCCGAGGAAGGGGACGTGGCGCTCGCGGGCGAAGCGCACCGCCTCGATCTTGCCGCCGGTGCCGCGCTCACCGAAGCCGCCGGGGACGAGGATGCCGTGCACCCCGTCGAGCCGGGCGACGGCGCCGGGCTGCTCGAAGATTTCGGAATCGACCCAGTCGAGCCGGACCCGCACCCGGTTGGCGATGCCGCCATGGGTCAGCGCCTCGCCGAGCGACTTATAGGAGTCGAGCAGGTTGGTGTATTTGCCGACGACGGCGATGGTGACCTCGCCCTCGGGGTTGCGCACCGTCTCGACGATGCGGCGCCAGCGGCCGAGATCGGGCTCGGCATCGTGCGGCAGGCCGAAATGGCGGAGCACCTCGCGGTCGAGCCCGGCCTCGTGATAGGAGATCGGCACCTCGTAGATCGTGCCGACATCGAGGGCGGGGACCACCGCCTCGGGGCGGACATTGCAGAACAGCGCGATCTTGCGGCGCTCGCCCTCGGGGATCGGCCGGTCGCAGCGGCAGATCAGCATGTGCGGCTGGATGCCGACATTCAGCAGTTCCTTGACGGAATGCTGGGTCGGCTTGGTCTTCAGCTCGCCGGCGCTCGGGATGTAGGGCACCAGGGTGAGGTGGACGAACATCGCATCGTGCGGGCCGAGCTCGTTGCCGAGCTGGCGGATGGCTTCGAGGAAGGGAAGGCTCTCAATGTCGCCCACCGTGCCGCCGATCTCGACGAGGACGAAATCGAGCCCGGCGGTCTCGCGCAGGATCGCCTGCTTGATGGCGTCGGTGATGTGGGGGATGACCTGCACGGTGGCGCCGAGATAGTCGCCGCGGCGCTCGCGGGCGATGACCTCGGAATAGATGCGCCCGGTGGTCGCGTTGTCCGACTTGGTGGCGTGCACGCCGGTGAAGCGCTCGTAATGGCCGAGATCGAGATCGGTCTCGGCGCCGTCGTCGGTGACGAAGACCTCGCCGTGCTGGTACGGGCTCATCGTGCCCGGATCGACGTTGAGATAGGGGTCGAGCTTGCGCAGGCGGACCGAATAGCCGCGCGCCTGCAGCAGCGCGCCGAGGGAGGCGGAGGCGATACCCTTGCCGAGCGAGGAAACCACGCCGCCGGTGATGAACACATACCGGGTCATGGGCTTCCGCCATAGCAGAGGGCGGCGCGGTGCAAAACCCCGCGCCGGGCAGATGAGGGCGCGCGCATTACTGCCTTGTCGGCGCCGGGGCGCTCTGCGCGGGTTTCGACGGGGCCGGCACCGGCGAGGCGGGCTTCGGCGTCGCCGTATTCGGCGCGGCGGAATTCGGTGCGGCGGGGGCCGGCGCGGCGGGCGGGGTGGTCGCGGGCGTCGATTCGCCGGGGATGGGCGGCAGCGGGGCGAGCGGCGAGGCCGGGGCCGCCTTCTTCGCGGGGCTTGCCGGCGGCGGCGCGTTCAGGATCGATTCGGCCGAGCCGCCGCCGCCATGCCGGTAGAGCAGGGCGAGGACGAGCGAGAGCACCATGAACAGAGTCGCCAGCACCGCGGTGACGCGGGTGAGCAGGTTGGCGGTGCCGCGCCCGGTCATGAAGCTGCCCATGCCCTGGCTGGTGCCGAGGCCGAGGCCGCCGCCCTCGCTGCGCTGGATCAGCACGACGCCGATCAGGGCAATGGTGATGAACGCCTGGAGGACGAGCAGAACGGTGATCATGGGAGCGTGGCGGCCTTTCGGAGTGACGCGCGGGTTCTAGAGCATCAGCCCGCCGGATGGAACCATCCGGCGGGGCGGGGATGCCCGATTGTCGGGTCGACGGCGTCCTCTAGTCCCGCGCCGCGGCGGAGGCAATCGCCAGGAAGTCCTCTGCCTTGAGGCTGGCGCCGCCGACCAGGGCGCCGCCGACCTCGGGCAGGGCGAGCAGGGACGCGGCGTTCGAGGGCTTGACCGAGCCGCCGTAAAGGATCGGCATCGTCGCGCCGGCGGCGCCGAGCTGGCGGCGCAGGGCGGCGCGGATCGAGGCGTGCATCGCCGCGACGTCCTCCTCGGTGGGGGTGCGGCCGGTGCCGATCGCCCAGACCGGCTCGTAGGCGATGATGCCGGGGGCGACGACGCCGGGGACGGTCTGGCCGGCCAGCTCCTCCGGCAGGCTGCCGGCGAGCTGGGCGCGGACCACGGTTTCGGCCTCGCCGGAATCGCGCTCGGCCTCGGTTTCGCCGACGCAGATGATCGGGACCAGGCCGGCGGCGATCGCGGTGCGCGCCTTCTCGCGCACGGTCGCGGAGGATTCGGCGTGATCGGCGCGGCGCTCGGAATGGCCGAGGATGACATGGGTGGCGCCGAGCTCGGCCAGCAGGTCGGCCGAGAGGTCGCCGGTATGCGCGCCGGAGCGCTTCACCGCGCAGTCCTGCGCGCCGAGGGCGACCGGGGCGCCGTCGAGGGCGGCGCGCAGCGGGGCGATCAGCGGCGCCGGCGGGCAGACCAGCAGCTCCGCGCCCGGGGAGGCGGGACGCAGGGCGGCGGCATAGGCGGCAATGCCGGCGAGGGTGCCGTTCATCTTCCAGTTTCCGGCGATCAGCTGGGGCATGCGCTTGTCCTCCTGACGTGGCGCGACCGAGGTAGACGAGGCGGGGCCGGGTGGCAATCGGGCGCGCCCGTGGTAAGACGCGGCTTTCCCGCTGGATGAGGGTTCTGCCGCATGCTTTCGATGATCCGCCAACTGCTCGACAACTGGATCGTGCGCGCGTTTTTCGTCGTGCTGATCGGCGTGTTCGTGTTCTGGGGCGTCTCCAGCGTGGTGATGGGCATCGGCGCGTCCGACGCGATCGCGACGGTGGGCGGGCAGCCGATCAAGATCGAGGCGGTGAATGCCGCCTACCAGCGCACGCTGAACGCCTATGCGACGCAGAACAGCGGCCGCGAGCCGAGCAAGGGCGAGCGCCGGCTGTTCGCCGACCAGGCGCTGGGCACCGCGATCGACCGCGCGGCGATGGAGCTGGAGGCGCGACGGATGGGGGTGGTGGCACCGCCCGCGGCGATCCGCCAGCAGGTCTTCGCGATTCCGGCGTTCCACGGGCCGGACGGCAAGTTCGACAAGGCGACGTTCAACGCTGTGCTCGCCAACCACAACCTGACGCCGGCGGCGTTCATGGCGGAGATCGCCAGCGGGCTGAAGACGTCGCAGATCATCGATGCGGTGACCGCCGGGGTGAGCGCGCCGGCGCCGCTGGTGGACCAGATCTTCGCCTATGCCGCGCAGGAGCGGACGGTGCAGTTCGCGCAGCTGCCCTTCGCCGCCGCCAACCCGCCGCCGGCGCCGGCCGAGACCGTGCTGCGGCGCTACTGGCGGGATCATCCGGGGCGGTTCTCGACGCCGGCGCTGCGCGATGCGGACGTCGTCGTGCTCTCGCCGGCGCTGATCGCCAGGGGCGAGGCGGTGTCGCAGGCGGAGATCGCGGCGCAGTACCAGCAGGAGAAGGCGAAATTCGCGCAGACGCCGACGCGGACCGTCGAGATCATCACCGCGGAGGATGCGAAGAACGCCGCGGCGCTGGCCAAGGCGTGGAAGGGCGGGGCCGACTGGGCGGCGATGCAGAAGGCGGCCGCCGCGGCGACGGCCACCGCCATCGTCATGACCGACGCGAAGCCCTCCGACCTGCCCTCGGCCACGCTGGCCAAGGCGGCGTTCGCGGCGACGCCGGGCGAGGTTTCCGCGCCGGTGAAGGGGGCGCTCGGCACCTATGTGTTCAAGGTGACGAAGGCCGTCGCCGGCGGCGACAAGCCGCTCTCGGCGGTGGCGGACCAGATCCGCGCCGAGATCCAGCTGCGCAAGGCGCGCAACGTGGTGGACAACACGCTGAGCCACCTGCAGGACGCGCTGGCGGGCAGCACGGCGCTCGGCAAGCTGCCGGCGAGCCTGCATCTCGCCAAGGCGCGGGTGAGCGTGGACCGCGAGGGCATGACGGTGGACGGCAAGCCGGCGGGGATTCCCGGGCCGGCGGCGCTGCGGCAGGCGATCGTCAAGGCGATTTTCGCCACCGCGCCGGGCAACACCCCGCAGGCGGTGAGCGGGCCGGGCGACAGCTATTACGCCATCGCGGTGCACCGGATCATCAAGCCGGCGCTCAAGCCCTATGACAAGGTGAAGGCCGACGTGCTGGCCGACTGGACCGGCGCGCAGGTGGAGCGGCAGGAGGAGGTGGCGGCGGCGAAGCTGCTGACCGCGGTGAAGGGTGGCAAGACCCTGGCGGCGGCGGCCTCGGCGGCGGGGCTGACGGTGACGACCTCGGCGCCGATGACGCGCGCGAAGCCGGCCAAGGGCGTGCCGCCGCAGCTCGCCCAGGTGGCGTTCAGCCTGAAGAAGGGCGCGCCCACCATGGTGCAGACGCAGGAGGGCTTCGTCGTCGGCGTGGTGAGCGACATCGCCGAGCCGAAGCCGGGCAGCGATGCGGCGTTCCACCAGCGGGTGGCCGATTCGCTCGGCCAGTCGATGCAGGAAGACGTGCTGCAGACCTATGCCGCGGCGCTGCGCCAGCGCGACCATGTGAAGATCAACACGAAGCTGCTGAACCAGATCAGCAATTGAGGCCAGCGAGATGACATCCGAGACCGACCAGCACGCCCGTTTCCGCGCCGCCTACGATGCCGGGCGGGGCGCGCTGGCCTGGCGACTGCTCGCCGCCGACCTGATCACGCCGGTCGCCGCCTTCCTCAAGCTCGCGCACGGCACGGCGCATTCCTTCCTGCTCGAGAGCGTCGAGGGCGGGGCGGCGCGCGGGCGCTATTCGGTGATCGGCTTCGCGCCGGACCTGATCTGGCGGTGCGACCGCGGCCAGGTGAGCGTGAACCGCGACCCGGCGGCGGACGCGGAAGGCTACGCGGCCGATCCGCGCCCGGCCTTCGAGAGCCTGCGCGACCTGATCGCGGCGACGCGGCTCGACCTGCCGGACCACCTGCCGCCGATGACCGGCGGGCTGGTCGGCTATCTCGGCTATGACATGGTGCGGCTGATGGAGGAGCTGCCGGCGGTGAAGCCGGACGTGCTCGGGATTCCCGACGCCGTGCTGATGCGGCCGGGGGTGTTCGCGATTTTCGATTCGGTGCGCGACGAGATCACGCTGGCCGCACCGGTCTGGCCGCGCGCGGGGGTTTCGGCGGCGGAGGCCTGGAGCCTCGCGACCGGGCGGATCGAGGCGGCGATGGCGGCGCTCGACCGGCCGACGCCGGCGCTGCCCGGCCATGCCGCGCCGGCCGGGCCGGCGACCTCGAACATGAGCGAGGACGAGTTCCGCGCGATGGTGCTGCGGGGCAAGGACTACATCGCCGCCGGCGACGTGTTCCAGGTGGTGGCGAGCCAGCGCTTCGAGCAGGAATTCACGCTCCCGCCCTTCGCGCTGTATCGCTCGCTGCGGCGGATCAACCCGGCGCCGTTCCTGTTCTTCCTCGATTTCGGCGCCTATCAGGCGGTCGGCTCCAGCCCGGAGATCCTGGTGCGGCTGCGCGACGGCACGGTGACGATCCGCCCGCTGGCCGGCACGCGCCGGCGCGGGGCGACGCGCGCCGAGGACGAGGCGCTGGAGACCGAGCTGCTGGAGGACCCGAAGGAGCGCGCCGAGCACCTGATGCTGCTCGACCTCGCGCGCAACGATGTTGGCCGCGTCGCCGAGATCGGCTCGGTCAACGTGACCGAGAGCTTCGTGATCGAGCGGTTCTCGCACGTGATGCACATCTCCTCGAATGTCGAGGGCCGCATCCGGCCCGAGGCGGACGCGCTGGACGCGCTGATCGCCGGCTTCCCGGCGGGCACGCTCTCGGGCGCGCCGAAGGTGCGGGCGATGGAGATCATCGAGGAGTTCGAGCCCAGCCGGCGCGGGCTCTATGGCGGGTGCATCGGCTATTTCGCCGCCAACGGCACGATGGATACCTGCATCGCGCTGCGCACCGCGCTGATCAGGGACGGGCGGCTCTATGTCCAGGCCGGGGTCGGCATCGTCGCCGATTCCGACCCCGACGCCGAGCTCGCCGAGAGCCACGCCAAGGCGCGCGCGCTGTTCCGCGCCGCCGAGGATGCCGGCCAGTACGTCACCCCCAACGAGGCGCCGGCCCGATGATCCTGCTGATCGACAACTACGACAGTTTCACCTTCAACCTCGTCCAGTTCTTCGGCGATCTCGGGGCGGAATGCGCGGTGCACCGCAACGACCGGATCAGCGTGGAGGAGGCGCTGGCGATGCGGCCGGAGGCGATCGTGCTCTCGCCCGGGCCGTGCACGCCGAACGAGGCGGGGATCTGCCTCGACCTCATCGCGGCGGCGGCCGGCAAGGTGCCGATTCTCGGCGTCTGCCTCGGGCACCAGGCGATCGGCCAGGCCTTCGGCGGGCGGGTGGTGCGCGCGCCGGTGCCGATGCATGGCAAGATCTCGCCGATCCGGCACCAGGGCTCGGACGTGTTCGAGACGCTGCCCGACCCGTTCGAGGCGACGCGCTATCACTCGCTGATCGTGGAGCGCGAGGGGCTGCCGGAGACGCTGATCCCCACCGCCTTCACCGAGGACGGGCTGATCATGGGGCTGCGGCACCGCGACCTGCCGATCTTCGGCGTGCAGTTCCACCCCGAGAGCATCGCCACCGCGCACGGGCACACGCTGCTGCGCAACTTCCTCGGCATCGCCCGCGGGCGGAACCAGGGGCCGGGCGAGATCCTCGCCGATCTCAAGCCGGTGCTCGACCGGCTGGGGCGGGGCGAGACGATGTCCGAGGAGCTGGCCGAGGCGGCGTTCGGCGCGGTGATCGACGGCAAGGCGAATGACGCGCAGATCGCCGGGATGCTGATGGCGATGCGGGTGCGGCGCGAGACGGTGGCGGAGCTGACCGGCGCGGTGCGGGCGATGCGCGCGCGGATGCGGCCGATCGCGGCGCCGCCGGGGGCGATCGATGTCTGCGGCACCGGCGGCGACGGCGTGGGCACGCTCAACATCTCGACCGCGGTGACCTTCGTGCTCGCCGGCGCCGGCGTGCCGGTGGCCAAGCACGGCAACCGCGCGCTCTCCTCGCGCGCCGGGGCGGCGGATGTGCTGGCCGCGCTCGGCGTACCGGTGGAGCCGCCCTTCGAGAGCCTGGCGGCGATCCTGCGCGAGGCGGGCTGCGTGTTCCTCTACGCGCCGCGCCACCATGCCGGGCTGCGCCACGCCGCCGCGGCGCGGATCGCGCTCGGCACCCGCACGATCTTCAACCTGCTCGGGCCGCTCGCCAACCCGGCCTCGGTGAAGCGGCAGCTGGTGGGCGTGTTCGACCCCGCCTGGGCGCGGCCGATGGCGGAGACGCTGGCCGGGCTCGGCACCGAGCGGGCGATGGTGGTGCATGGCCAGGGGCTGGACGAGCTGACCATCGCCGGGGAGAGCCATGTCGTCTCGCTCGAGGGCGGGCGGATCGTCGAGATGAGGGTGAGCCCGGAGGATGCCGGGCTCGCCCGCGCGCCGCTGGAGGCGATCATCGGCGGCGATGCCGCGCACAACGCCGCGGCGCTGCGCGACCTGCTCGCCGGCGCGCCCGGCGCCTATCGCGACGCCGTGCTGCTGAACGCGGCGGCGGCGCTGATGGTGGCGGGACGGGCGGAAACCCTGCGCGAGGGCGCGGCGCTGGCGGCCCGCGCGATCGATGACGGTGCCGCGGCGGCGGCGCTGGAGCGGCTGCGCCGCGCCGGCGCCGGGCCGCAAGCGGCGACAACCCGGGAAATGGCCTGATCCGATGAACGACAAGATCGAACACGACGTGCTGAAGACGATCTGCGCCGACAAGCTGGCCGAGGTGGAGGCGGCGAAGGCGGAGACCGGGCTGGAGGAGATGCGCGCACGGGCGAAGGACACGCCGCCGCCGCGCGGCTTCGCCCGCGCGCTGATGGACGCCGCCGCCTCCGGGCGGACCGGGCTGATCGCCGAGATCAAGAAGGCGTCACCCTCGGCCGGGCTGATCCGCGCCGATTTCAACCCGGCGACGATCGCCCGCGCCTATCAGGAGGGCGGGGCGGTGTGCCTTTCGGTGCTGACCGACCGGAAATATTTCCAGGGCCAGCCCGCGCACCTGCAGGCGGCGCGCGAGGCGGTGGACCTGCCGGTGCTGCGCAAGGATTTCATCCTCGACGAGTGGCAGATCTACGAAAGCCGCGCGATGGGGGCGGACTGCATCCTGCTGATCATGGCGGCGCTGGGCGACGAGCAGGCGCGGGCCTTCGAGGAGCTGGCGAGCGCGCTCGACATGAGCGTGCTGGTCGAGGTGCATGACGAGGCGGAACTCGACCGCGCGCTCGGGCTGCAGGCCCGGCTGATCGGCATCAACAACCGCAATCTCAAGACGATGCAGACCGATATCGCGGTCTCCGAGCGGCTCGCCGGGCAGATTCCGCCGGAGCGTTTCGTGGTCGCGGAAAGCGGCATCCGCGACTATGACGACATCAAGCGGCTGAAGGCGGTGGGGGTGCAGGGCATCCTGGTCGGCGAGAGCCTGATGCGGCAGGACGACATCGTCGCCGCGACGCGCCGGCTGCTCGGGCTCGGGGCATGAGCCGCCTCACCCATATCGACGAGCGGGGGGCGGCGCGGATGGTCGACGTCTCCGGCAAGGCCGAGACGGCGCGGGAGGCGACCGCCGCCTGCCACGTGACGATGCGGGCGGAGACGCTGGCGCTGGTGACCGAAGGCACGGCGAAGAAGGGCGACGTGCTGGCGACGGCGCGGATCGCCGGGATCATGGCGGCGAAGCGGACCTCGGAGCTGATCCCGCTCTGCCATCCGCTGGCGATCGCTGGGGTGACGCTGGAGCTGGAGCCGGACGCGGCGCTGCCGGGCATCCGCATCGCGGCGACGGTGAAGACCACCGGGCCGACCGGGGTGGAGATGGAGGCGCTGACCGCTGCCTCGGTCGCGGCGCTGACGGTGTACGACATGCTGAAGGCGGCGGAGCGGGAGATGCGGATCGAGGGGTTGCGGGTGATCCGCAAGTCCGGCGGGAAATCGGGCGATTTCAGGCAGGAGTGAGCGATGATCAGCGTCGGCGAGGCACGGGAGCGGATTCTGGCGCTGCTGGCGCCGACGGGCGCCGAGATCGTGCCGCTGGCGGCGGCTGCGGGGCGGGTGCTGGCCGAGCCGGTGGTCGCACGGCTGACCCAGCCGCCGCATGACGTTTCGGCGATGGACGGGTTCGCGCTGCGCGCCGCCGATGGCGTGGCGGGGATGCGGCTGCGGGTGATCGGCGCGGCGCCGGCGGGGCACCCGTTCGCGGGCACGGTGGGGCCGGGCGAGGCGGTGCGGCTGTTCACCGGCAGCGTGGTGCCGGCGGGGGCGGACGCCATCGTCATCCAGGAGGATACCGAGCATGACGACGCCTCGGTGACGCTGCGCGAGGCGGCGCGGCCGGGGCGGCATATCCGCCGGGCGGGGCAGGATTTCGCCGCGGGCGAGACGCTGCTGGCGGCGGGGCGGGTGCTGGGCGCGCGCGATATCGGGCTGGCGGCGGCGGCGAACCATCCCTGGCTCGCGGTGCGGCGGCGGCCGGTGGTCGCGGTGCTGGCGACCGGCGACGAGATCGCCATGCCGGGCGAGCCGATTCCGCCGGGCGGGATCGTCAGCTCGAATTCGCACGCGCTGGCGGCCTATATCCGCGCGGCGGGCGGCGAGGCGGTGATCCTGCCGGTGGCGCCGGACGACCGCGCCGCGATCGGCGCGGCGGCGGCGGCGGCGGCGCGGGCCGACCTGCTGGTGACGACCGGGGGGGCGAGCGTCGGCGCGCATGACCTGGTGCAGGCGGGCTTGGCCGAGCGGGGGCTCGACGTCGATTTCTGGAAGATCGCGATGCGGCCGGGCAAGCCGCTGATGGCGGGGATGCTGGGCGGCGTGCCGGTGCTGGGACTGCCGGGGAATCCGGTGTCGGCGCTGGTCTGCGCGGTGCTGTTCCTTGGCCCCGCGATCGCGCGGCTGACCGGGCGGCCGGACGAGGCGCCGCCGACCGAGCCCGCGCGCTGCACCGTGGCGCTGGCGGCGAACGACCACCGGGCCGATCATCTGCGGGCGACGCTGGCGCGGGATGAGGCGGGCGGCTGGCGGGTGACGCCGTTCCCGGTGCAGGATTCGGCGATGCTGAGCCGGCTGGCGCAGGCCGATGCGCTGCTGCTGCGCGCGCCGGATGCGCCGGCCGAGCCGGAAGGGGCGATGGTGCGGGTGATCAGGCTCGACTCATGCGGGATGTGAGTGCCTGATCGGCTGGATCAGGAATTTCCCATAGGTAACTGATTTTTCGGAAAACCGGCCGGACCAGAAGTCCGGCCGAGGACGTTCGGTCAGCCGGCGAGGCCGGCGAGCAGCGCGAACACGATCACGAACTGGACGAGGTTGACCCAGACCGAGAGCCGGTGGCCGCGCTGGAAATCCACCTGGTTGCCGGCGTCGCGCACGGCGTTGAGGTGCGGCATCCATTCGAGCCAGAGCCAGAGGGTGATGCCGGTGACGATCACCGCCAGCAGCGCGTACCACGGATTGCCGCGGATCAGCAGGCCGATGGCGGCGAGCGCCGAGGTGACCGTGATGAACAGGTAGTAGCGCGGGAAGGCGGCCCGGATGAACGGGCCGGCCACGTCCGGCGGCAGTTTCGAGAAGACCAGCGGGGTCATCACCGCGCCGAAGAACAGCATGCCGCCGAACAGGGCGGCGAGCGCCATGACCGCGAGGAAGCTGCCCATCGTCGCCTCCTCAGTAGCGGTAGTCGTCGTGCTTGAAGGGCCCGGCGGTCTCGACGCCGATATACTCCGCCTGCGCCTTGCTCAGCTTCGTGAGCTTCGCGCCGACCTTCTCGAGGTGGAGGGCGGCGACCTTCTCGTCGAGATGCTTGGGCAGGACGTAGACCTTGCGCTCGTAGCGGCCGGCGGGGGCGTTCCACAGCTCGATCTGGGCGAGGACCTGGTTGGTGAAGCTCGCCGACATGACGAAGGAGGGATGGCCGGTGGCGTTGCCGAGATTGACCAGGCGGCCCTCGGAGAGGACGATCAGGCGCTTGCCGTCGGGGAAGACGACCTCGTCGACCTGCGGCTTCACGTTCTCCCACTTGTAGTTGCGCAGGCTCTCGATCTGGATCTCGGAGTCGAAATGGCCGATGTTGCAGACGATGGCGCGGTGCTTCATCGCCCGCATGTGGTCGGCGGTGATGACGTCGATATTGCCGGTGGCGGTGACGAAGATGTCGCCCTTCGGGGCGGCGTCGTCCATGGTGACGACCTCGTAGCCTTCCATCGCCGCCTGGAGGGCGCAGATCGGGTCGATCTCGGTGACCATCACGCGGCAG
This sequence comes from Acidiphilium multivorum AIU301, assembly GCF_000202835.1. Taxonomy (NCBI): domain Bacteria; kingdom Pseudomonadati; phylum Pseudomonadota; class Alphaproteobacteria; order Acetobacterales; family Acidocellaceae; genus Acidiphilium; species Acidiphilium multivorum. The sequence goes on along the minus strand of NC_015186.1, from coordinate 1,433,691 downwards.
CCGGCGTTGCGCAGGCTGGCGGCCGAGCCCTTGCCGACATCGCCGAAGCCGGCGACGACGGCGACCTTGCCGGCCATCATCACGTCGGTGCCGCGGCGGATGCCGTCGACCAGGCTTTCGCGGCAGCCGTAGAGATTGTCGAATTTCGACTTGGTGACGCTGTCGTTCACGTTGATGGCGGGGCAGAGCAGCGAGCCGTCGCGCGCCATCTCGCGCAGGCGGTGCACGCCGGTGGTGGTCTCCTCGGAAATGCCGCGGATGTCGGCCAGCATCTCGGGGTATTTGTCGTGCATCAGCTTGGTGAGGTCGCCGCCGTCATCGAGGATCATGTTCGGCGTCCAGCCGTCCGGGCCGCGCACCGTCTGCTCGATGCACCACCAGAACTCCTCCTCGTTCATGCCCTTCCAGGCGAAGACCGGCACGCCGGCCGCGGCGACGCCGGCGGCGGCGTGGTCCTGGGTCGAGAAGATGTTGCAGGAGGACCAGCGGACGGTGGCGCCGAGCTCGATCAGGGTCTCGATCAGCACCGCGGTCTGGATCGTCATGTGCAGGCAGCCGGCGATGCGGGCGCCCTTGAGCGGCTTCGAGGCGCCGAATTCGCTGCGCAGCGCCATCAGGCCCGGCATCTCGGTTTCGGCCATCGAGATTTCCTTGCGGCCCCAGTCGGCAAGGGCGATGTCGCGGACCTTGTAATCCGTGGGCTGGCTGGCGTCGGGCATCGGGGGGTCTCCGTCTGAATTCCGGTCGGGATATAGGGGGTGGGCGGTTGTTTGCAAAAGGTTTCGGCGGCGCCTTCTAGACGGCGGCGCCGAGGATGCGCGCGCCGATCGCGATCAGCAGCGTGCCGACGGTGCGCTCGATCCACAGCCCGGCGCGGCGATAGGCGCGCTGGACGCGGGCGCGGGAGAACAGCAGGGTGACCAGGCAATACCAGGTGACTTCCTGCAACCCGACGATCGCGATCGCCGCGGCGCTGAGCCAGAGCGGGGTGTGGGCGGGCAGCAGGGCGACGAAGATGCTGGTGAAGAAGATCACGATCTTCGGGTTGCCGAGATTGAGCGCGGCACCGGTGGCGACGGCGCGCAGGAAGCCGGGGCTGCCGGATGGGGCGGCGAGGTCGAGTTCCGGGGGCGGGGCGCGCCAGGCGCTGATGCCGATCCAGACCAGATAGAGGCCGCCGGCGATCTGGATCGCCTCGTAGAGCGGGGCGAAGCGGGCCATGACGAGGGCGACGCCGAAGCAGGCGGCGGCGGCCCAGGTGGTGGCGGCGATGGCGACGCCGAGGCTGAGGCCGAAGCCCGCCGCCCTGCCGCGCCCCGCCGCCGCCCGGCTGACCAGCAGGAAGGCCGGGCCGGGGCTGATCATGCCGATGAAGTTGGCGAGCGCCAGTTCGGCCAGCGGCAGCGCGTAGGGCGACATGGTCAGGTGTTCATGGCCTCGAAGAAGTCGTTGTTGGTCTTGCTGTATTTGAGCTTGTCGAGCAGGAAGTCCATGGCCTCGCCGGGGCCCATCGGGTTCAGGATGCGGCGCAGCACCCACATCTTCGACAGGGTCGCGCGCTCGACCAGCAGCTCTTCCTTGCGGGTGCCGGACTTGGTGATGTCGATCGCCGGGAAGGTGCGCTTGTCGGAGAGCTTGCGGTCGAGGATGAGCTCGGAGTTGCCGGTGCCCTTGAACTCCTCGAAGATCACCTCGTCCATGCGGCTGCCGGTGTCGATCAGCGCGGTGGCGATGATGGTGAGCGAGCCGCCTTCCTCGATGTTGCGCGCGGCGCCGAAGAAGCGCTTGGGCTTCTGCAGGGCGTTGGCGTCGACGCCGCCGGTGAGCACCTTGCCCGAGGAGGGGACGACCGCGTTGTAGGCGCGGGCGAGGCGGGTGATCGAGTCGAGCAGGATCACCACGTCGCGCTTGTGCTCGACGAGGCGCTTGGCCTTTTCCAGCACCATCTCGGTGACCTGGACGTGGCGGGTGGCCGGCTCGTCGAAGGTGGAGGCGACGACCTCGCCCTTCACGGTGCGGGCCATGTCGGTCACTTCCTCGGGGCGCTCGTCGATCAGCAGGACGATGAGGAAGGCCTCGGGGTGGTTGGCCGAGATCGAGGTGGCGATGCTCTGCAGCATCACCGTCTTGCCGGTGCGCGGCGGGGCGACGATGAGGGCGCGCTGGCCCTTGCCGATCGGGGCGATGAGATCCATCACCCGGGCCGTGTAGTCCTTCTGCTGGCCCTTGGGCGGCGGCGGCGCGTCCTCGATCTCCATCTGCAGGCGCTGGTTGGGATAGAGCGGGGTGAGGTTGTCGAAATTGATGCGGTGGCGCACCGCGTCCGGCGCCTCGAAATTGATCGTGTCGACCTTCTGCAGCGAGAAATAGCGCTCGCCTTCCTTGGGCGCGCGGATCTCGCCGGCGACGGTGTCGCCGGTGCGCAGGCCGAAGCGGCGGATCTGCGCGGGGGAGACGTAGATGTCGTCCGGGCCGGGGAGGTAGTTGCTCTGCGGGCTGCGCAGGAAGCCGAACCCGTCGGGCAGGGTTTCCAGCGTGCCGTCGCCATGGATCGCCTGGTCGTTCTCGGCATAGGCCTTGAGAATGGCGAACATCATGTCCTGCTTGCGCAGCGACGACGCGTTTTCGACCTGAAGCTCCTCGGCGAGGCTGAGCAGGTCGGTGGGGGATTTGGCCTTGAGTTCGGCGAGCTTCATGGAGAATCCGGGACAGGATGAGCCCGTTCGGAAAAAGGGACGGGCGGGTGCGGAGAATTGTGGAGGGGCCCGTTGCGGGCCGGAAGCGGCGGGCGTGTCTGTCCCGCTCGACGATCAGATGGCGCAACTGGGGCGCGAGGTCAAGATTGCTCGATGGAACAAGGTGGGCGGGCGCGCGGGTTTACAAGCGGGGTTTCGGGTGCAAATCGGGGGGCAGGATCGGCAGAGTCGGGATTTGGACTGATGGCATCGCAATCGGTGGCGGGTATCGGCGGCAGGACGGCGGCGGGCGAGGCGCGGGCGGCGAGCCCGGAAAGCCGGCGGATGGTCGCGATCTGGCTGTTCGTCAGCTTCGCGCTGATCGTCGAGATGTTCGGGATCGGCGCCTATGTGCAGAACATGAACGCCGGCCTGTCGATCATGGCGTGGCAGCCGGTCTCGGGCGTGATCCCGCCGCTGACCCATGCGGCGTGGGAGCGGATGTTCGCGCTCTACAAGACGATTCCGCAATACAAGGAGCTCAATCGCGGCATGGACCTCGCCGGGTTCAAGGCGATCTTCTGGCCGGAATGGATCCACCGGATGTGGGGGCGGCTGCTCGGCTTCGACTTCGGCGTGCCGCTGGTCTGGTTCCTCTGGACCGGGCGGATCGAGCGGCGGCTGCGGCCCTGGCTGGTGACGCTGTTCGTCCTGGGCGGGGTGCAGGGGCTGATCGGCTGGTGGATGGTCGCCTCCGGCTTCCAGCCGGGGCTGACCGAGGTGTCGGTGTTCCGGCTCTCGGTGCATTACTGTTTCGCCACCCTGCTCGCCATCGCCGTGTTCGCCACCGCGCTGACCGTGCTGAAGCCGGCCGAGACGCGGCTGCCGCCGGAGGAGGCCGCGCGCTATGCGGGGGCGCGGCGGATGGCGATGGGCTCGATCGTGCTGATCTCGATCGCCATCGTGGCGGGGACGTTCCTCTCGGGCACGCATGCCTACACGATCGACAACACCTTCCCGCTGATGCAGGGGCGCTGGGTGCCGCCGGATTACGCGGCGCTGCACCCGTTCTGGAAGAATTTTTTCCTCAACAAGGCGGCGACGCAGTTCGACCACCGGCTGCTCGGCACGGTGGCGGCGGTGGGCGTGCTGGCGGCGGTGGTGGCGGCGATCCGCGCCGACCTGCCGGCGCGGGCGCGCGATGCGTTCCTGGTGATGGGCGCGCTGCTGATCGTGCAGTATATTCTCGGCGTGACCACGCTCGTCTCCAAGATTCTCGATATCGGCATCGTGCACCAGCTCAACGCGGTGCTGCTGCTGGCCGCCGCGGTGTGGGCCTGGTTCGAGCTGCGCGGGCGGCCGGCATGAGCGGTGCGGCGGCGCGGGGGGACCGGCTGGTCGGCACCTGGCTGCTCGTCATCTGCTTCATGATCTTCGGCATGGTGGTGGGCGGCGGCCATGCGCGGACGATCGGCGCGGGGTTCGTGATCCAGACCTGGCAGCCCTTCACCGGCATCGTCCCGCCGCTGACCCATGCCGCCTGGGAGCGCGCCTTCGGCCTCTACAAGGCGACGGCGCAGTATCAGGCGATGCAGCCGAAGATGACGCTGGGGCAGTTCCAGTCGCTCTACCTGCCGATGTTCCTCGACCGCGACTGGGGGCGGCTGATGGCGGTGGTGTTCCTGGTGCCGCTGGCGGCCTTCCGGCTGCGGGGGCGGATTTCGAACCGGCTGACCGCCTGGCTGCTGTTCCTGTTCGCGCTCGGCGCCGGCGAGGCGACGATGGGCTGGTACATGACCTACGAGGGCATGACGAGCCGCATCCTCCAGCCCTCGCCGCTGTATCTCGGGCCGCATTTCGTGCTGGCGATGCTGATCTTCACCGCCATGCTGTGGACGGCGCTGACGCTGCGCAACCCCGAGCCGGCGATTCTGCCGGGTCTTGCCCGGCTGCGCGGGCTGCTGAGCGTCTCGATCGGGCTGATCATCGCCACGATCGGGCTCGGCGCGCTGGTGGCGGCGAGCGGGGCGCTCAAGGTGTACAACACGTTTCCGCTGATGGACGGGCACGCGCTGCCGCCGCACGCGCTGGCGCTGCACCCGCTCTGGCTCAATTTCCTCGCCAACAAGGCGACGGTGCAGTTCGAGCACCGGGTGGCGGCGACGGTGACGGCGATCGTCGTCGTCGTTGCCGCGGCGATGGGGCTGCGCGCGCCGGTGGGGGCGAAGGCGCGCGACCTGTTCCTGCTCTTGGCCGGGCTGGTTTCGCTCCAATATATCCTGGGCATGAGCACGCTGGTCTCGGGCATGGCCGAACTCGGCTATGTGCACGAGTTGAACGCCGTGCTGCTGCTCGCCGCCTGCATCGCCTGCCGCCACGCGCTGCGCGGCGCGACGGCGGCGGTGCCGCTTCCCGTCTATGAGATGAAGGCCGCTGAATGATGTCCGACACGATGCAAGACATGCTCGCCACCGCCGACCGGCTGTTCCACGGCAATGACGGGCTCGACGTGATCGAGGCGCGGCGGGCCATCGCCCCCGTGCTGGAGGCCGCCGACGATGGCGAGCTGTTCCTGGAATATCGCGAATCGGAGGTGGTGAGCCTGGATGACGGGCGGATCCGCAACGCGAATTTCGACAGCCGGCGCGGCTTCGGCCTGCGCGCGGTGACCGGCGAGGCGGCGGTCTATGCCCATGCCGGGGAGATTTCCGACGCGGCCCTGGCGCGCGCGGTGGAGACGCTGCGGGCGGCGCGGCAGGGCGATGCCGGGACGGTGGCGGTGGCCCCCGCGGCGGCGACGCGCAGGCTCTATACCGGGCACAACCCGCTGGCGGAGATGCCCTTCGCGGCGCGGGCGGCGCTGCTCGGCGAGATCGACGCCTATGCCCGCGCCGCCGATCAGCGCGTGGTGCAGGTGATGGCGAGCCTGGCCGGCGAGTGGCAGGTGGTCGAGATCGTGCGGGCGGATGGGGTGCGCGTGGCCGATGTGCGGCCGCTGGTGGTGCTGCATGTGTCCGTGGTGATGGAGCAGGACGGGCGGCGCGAATCGGGCGGCCACGGCGCCGGCGGGCGCGCGACCTATGACGGGGTGACGGCGCCGGCCTTCTGGCGGGCGGCGGTGGACGAATCGATCCGCAAGGCGGCGCTGAACCTCGACAGCGTGCCGGCGCCGGCGGGCGAGATGCCGGTGGTGCTGGGCGCGGGCTGGCCGGGCATTCTGCTCCACGAGGCGATCGGGCATGGGCTGGAGGGCGATTTCAACCGCAAGAAGACCTCGGCCTTCGCCGGGCTGATGGGCAAGCGCGTCGGCTCGAAGGGGGTCACCGTGGTCGATGACGGCACGATCCCCGACCGGCGCGGCTCGCTCAGCGTGGATGACGAGGGGACGCCGAGCGGGCGCACCGTGCTGATCGAGGACGGCATCCTGACCGGCTACATGCAGGACCGGCAGAACGCGCGGCTGATGGGCATGGCGCCGACGGGCAACGGGCGGCGGCAGTCCTACGCGCATCTGCCGATGCCGCGGATGACCAACACCATCATGCTGGAGGGCGAGGCGAGCCGGGAGGACATGATCCGCTCGGTCAAGCGCGGCATCTATGCGGCGAATTTCGGCGGCGGGCAGGTGGACATCACCTCGGGCAAGTTCGTGTTCACCGCCTCGGAGGCCTACATGATCGAGGACGGGCGGGTCGGCGCGCCGGTGAAGGGGGCGACGCTGATCGGCAACGGGCCGGACGCGCTGACCCGGGTGGAGATGATCGGCAACGACCTCGAACTCGACCCCGGCATCGGCACCTGCGGCAAGAACGGGCAGGGCGTGCCGGTGGGCGTGGGGCAGCCGAGCATCCTGATCGGCGGGCTGACCGTGGGCGGCACCGCCTCCTGAAACGGCAACCGCCGGCCCGGGGGACCGGACCGGCGGCTTCTGGCGTGGCGCGTTGCGCGGATCAGCGCGGCGCGAGCGCTGCGACGCCCGGCAGGGTCTTGCCTTCCATCCATTCGAGAAAGGCGCCGCCGGCCGAGGAGACGTAGGTCAGGCGATCGGTGACGCCGGCGAGGCGGAGCGCCGCCACCGTGTCGCCGCCGCCGGCGACCGAGATCAGCCCGCCGGCCGTGGCTTCCGCCACCGCGATGGCGAGGCGCATGGTCGAGGTGTCGAAGGGCGGGGTCTCGAAGGCGCCGAGCGGGCCGTTCCAGATCAGCGTCTTCAGTTCCTTCACCGCCGCGATGATCGTCTCGGTGGTGGCGGGGCCGACATCGAGCGCCATCGCGTTCGCCGGCACCGCGTTCGCCGGCACGGTTTCGGTGGGCGGGTTCGGCGCGAAGGTTTCGCTGACCACGAAATCCGACGGCAGCAGGATGCGGCAGCCATGCGTCGCCGCCGATTCGACGATGGCGCGGGCGGTGTCGTGCAGGGCGGGTTCCTGCAGCGACTTGCCGAGTTCCGCACCCTGGGCGGCAAGGAAGGTGTTCGCCATCGCGCCGCCGATCACCAGCAGGTCGACCTTGGTGATCAGGTTGGTCAGCAGGTCGAGCTTGGTGGAGACTTTCGAGCCGCCGACGATGGCGCCGACCGGCCGCTTCGGGTGGCTGAGCGCGGCTTCGAGGGCGGCGAGTTCCGCCTGCATCAGCCGGCCGGCATAGGCGGGCAGCAGATGGGCGAGACCCTCGGTGGTGGCGTGGGCGCGGTGGGCGGCGGAGAAGGCGTCGTTGACGAAGATGTCGCCATTGGCGGCGATCGCCTTCGCCAGGGCAGGGTCGTTGCTCTCCTCGCCGGGATGGAAGCGGGTGTTCTCCAGCACGAGGATGTCGCCCTCCGCCATCGCGGCGACGGCGGCCTCGGCCTCGGGGCCGATGCAGTCAGCGGCGAAGGCGGTGGGCCGGCGCAGCACCGCGCCGAGCGCGGCGGCGACCGGGCGGAGCGACATGTCCGGCACGACCTTGCCCTTCGGCCGGTCGAAATGCGAGAGCACGATCACCTTCGCCCCCTTGCCGGCGAGTTCGACGATGGTCGGCGAGAGGCGCTCGATGCGGGTGAGGTCGGTGATCCGGCCGTCGCGCAGCGGGACGTTGAGGTCGGCGCGCACGAGGACGCGCTTTCCCCTGACATCGACCCCGTCGAGCGGGCGCCAGTCCGCCATCAGAGCGACCCGAACAGGGCGGCGGTGTCGCTCATCCGGTTCGAGAAGCCCCATTCATTGTCGTACCAGCCCATGACGCGGGTGAGCGCGTTGTCGATCACCGCGGTCTGCGGCGCGTCGAAGCTGCAGGAATAGGCGACGTGGTTGAAGTCGGCGCTGACCAGGGCCTCGGTCGAATAGTCGAGGATGCCCTTGAGCTTGCCCTCGGAAGCCGCCTTCATCGCCGCGTTGATCTCGTCCTTGCTGGCCTGCTTCTTCAGGTTCACGTCGAGCGAGACGAGCGAGACGTTCGGGGTGGGCACGCGGATCGCCGTGCCGTCGAGCTTGCCCTTCAGCTCGGGCAGGACGAGGCCGACGGCGCGGGCCGCACCCGTGGTGGTCGGGATCATCGAGAGGGCGGCGGCGCGGGCGCGGTGACGGTCCTTGTGCAGGGTGTCCACCGTCTTCTGGTCGCCGGTGTAGGAGTGGATGGTGACCATGTAGCCGCGCTCGATCCCGAAGGCCTCGTGCAGCACCATCGCCATCGGCGCGAGGCAGTTGGTGGTGCAGGAGGCGTTGGAGATGATCGTCATGTCCTTGGTCAGCGTGTGGTGGTTCACGCCGTAGACGATGGTGGCGTCCACCCCGTCGGCCGGGGCGGAGACCAGGACCTTGCGGGCGCCGGCCTCGATCAGCTTCGCCGCGGCGTCGCGCTTGGTGAACAGGCCGGTGCATTCCATCGCCACGTCGACGCCCTGCATCGGCACCTTCGCCGGGTCGCGCTCGGCGGAGACGCGGATCGGCGCGTAGGTGCGGCCGGCATTGGTGATGACGATGCTGTCGCCCTTCACCTCGACCGTGCCGGGGAAGCGGCCATGCACCGAGTCGTAGCGGAGCAGGTGGGCGTTGTCCTCGACGCTTCCGAGGTCGTTGATCAGGACGCATTCGACGTCGGAACGCCCGCTCTCGATCATCGCGCGCAGCACGAGGCGCCCGATGCGGCCGAATCCGTTGATCGCGACTTTGACGGTCATGTGAAGAAGTCTCCCTCGAAAACGTTCAGGTGAGCCGGAAGCGGTGGCGGTGTTGGCGGCGGGATTACAGCTTCGCCTTCACCGCCGCAACGACCGCCTCGGCGGTGATGCCGAAATGCTGGAACAGCTTCTGGTAGGGCGCGCTGGCGCCGAAGCCGTGCATGCCGATGAAGGTGCCGTCCGGCCCGAGCAGGCGTTCCCAGCCGAAGCCGACCGCGGCCTCGACGCCGACGCGCGGAGCCTCGCCCAGCACCTCGGTGCGGTAGCCGGGGTCCTGGCGTTCGAGCAGTTCGAAGCTCGGCACCGAGGCGACGGCGACGGTGATTCCCTCCGCCGCCAGCATCTCGCGCGCCTTGAGCGCGAGGGCGACTTCCGAGCCGGTGGCGAGGATGGTGGCGCGGCGCGGCCCCGCGGCCGGGGCGACGACATAGCCGCCGCGGGCGGAGAGGTTTTCAGCGCCGTGGTCGCGCGGCAGGGTCGGCATCGCCTGGCGGCTGAGCACGAGCAGGACCGGGCCGTCCTTGTGCTTCAGCGCGATGTCCCAGCATTCGGCGGTCTCCATCGCGTCGCCGGGGCGCAGCACGAGGACGTTGGGCATGGCGCGGAACGAGGCGAGGTGCTCGACCGGCTGGTGGGTCGGCCCGTCCTCGCCGAGGCCGATCGAATCGTGGGTGAGCACGAAGATCGAGCGGATGCGCATCAGCGCGGCGAGGCGGATGGCGGGGCGGCAATAGTCGGAGAAGATGAAGAACGTGCCGCCATAGGGGATCAGCCCGCCATGCAGGGCGAGGCCGTTCAGCGTCGTGCCCATGCCGTGCTCGCGCACGCCGAAATGGATGTAGCGGCCGGCGTGGTCCTTCGCCGTGAATACGCCCATCGACTTCACGAAGGTGTTGTTCGAGGGGGTGAGGTCGGCGGAGCCGCCGACCATTTCGGGGACCACGGGCACCACGGCGTCGAGCGCCATCTGGCTGGCCTGGCGGGTGGCGACGTTGGGCTTCTCGGCGGCGATCTTCTCGCGCAGGGCGGCCATCGCGGCGGTGTAGTCGGCCGGCAGGTCGCCGGCGAGGGCGGCATCGAAGGCGGCGCGCTGGTTGCTGGCGGCGTGGCGCTTCGTCCAGGCGCGGTGGGCGCCGGCGCTGCGCGATCCGGCCGCGCGCCAGGGGGCGAGGATGTCGTCCGGCACGGTGAAGGGCGGGGCGGTCCAGCCGAGCAGGGCCTTGGCGGCGGCGGCCTCGTCGGCGCCGAGGGGCGAGCCGTGGGTGGCCGGGGTGCCGGCCTTTTTCGGCGCGCCGAAGCCGATGATGGTGCGGCAGGCGATCAGCGTCGGCTTGCGGCTGCGCAGGGCGAAGCGGATGGCGGATTCGATCTGCTCGGGGTCGTGCCCGTCGATCCGGCGGGTGGCCCAGCCATAGCCGGCGAAGCGCTTCAGCACGTCGTCGGTCATCGCGATGTCGGTGCCGCCGTCGATCGAGATCGAGTTGTCGTCGTAGAAGACGGTGAGCTTGTCGAGGCCGAGATGGCCGGCGATGGCGCAGGCCTCGTGGGACACGCCCTCCATCATGTCGCCATCCGAGGCGATGACCCAGGTGCGGTGATCGACCAGGCCCTTGCCGAAGCGGGCGGCGAGCATGCGCTCGGCGAGGGCGAAGCCGGTCGCCGTCGAGATGCCCTGGCCGAGCGGGCCGGTGGTCATTTCGATGGCGGGATGCTCGATCCGCTCGGGATGGCCGGCGGCGCGGGCGCCGAGCTGGCGGAACTGGCGCAGATCGTCGATCGACATGCCCTCGTAGCCGGTGAGGTGCAGCAGCGCGTAGAGCAGCATCGAGCCGTGGCCGGCGGAGAGGATGAAGCGGTCGCGGTCGGGCCAGTGGGGATCGGCCGCGTCGAACTTCATGAACTTCGTCCACAGCACCGTCGCGACATCGGCCATGCCCATCGGCATGCCGGGATGGCCGGACTTCGCGGCCTCGACGCCGTCGATCGCGAGCGCGCGGACGGCGTTGGCAAGCCGGCGGGTCTCGGTCATCGGGCGGGCGAGGACCGCCTTCTGGCGCTCCAGCGCAATCTCGTTGCCGGCGGTGTCGCTACTGGCCATGTCATCCCTCCTGTTCGGGTCCCGGTCTTAAGACCCGCGCCCGGCATCGGCAAGTCAGCTTTGATTCATGCCCGTTAAGCATAATTAAGCCCGAAGGGACGCGCGTCATGTTCGGGAAGTTTGAAGCCGGGGCACGATGTTCAACCGCGGGACGGGCCGGCGCGCTCACGATGGCGCGAGAGCGGCGGGGCGTTCGGCGGATCGCGGCGCCGCCCCGGCTGGCCTTGCGGCGCCGGCGCCTATATGGGGGCGGGACGACAAGTGGATGCGGAGACAGAGATGGACGACGACCTCGCCCGGACCGGATTTTTTCACCGCCTGCTCTATGTGGCGACGCCGTTCTTTCGCTCGGAACAGCGGCTGGCGGCCTGGGGGCTGCTGGTCGTCAACGTCATCACCGTGCTGGTGATCGTGGCGATGAACTATGCGCTGACGGTCTGGAACGGCTCGTTCTTCGACGCGATGCAGCGCTACGACGTGGCGGAGATCTGGCGGCTGTTCGGCATCTTTCTCGGGCTGGCGGCGATGGTCGTGGTGATCAACACCGCGAGCCAGTATTTCGCGCAGATCTTCCAGATCCGCTGGCGGCGCTGGATGACCGGGCACATGGTCGATGGCTGGATGGACCGCGAGGCGCATTACCGGATGCAGCTCGACGACCGCGGCATCGACAATCCCGACCAGCGCATCTCCGACGACATCGACTTCTTCACCGGGCAGACGGTGAACCTGCCGCTGAGCGCGCTGCAATCGGTGGTGACGATCGTCTCGTTCTCGGTGATGCTGTGGCTGCTGAGCCGCAACCTGCGGCTGTTCGGCCTGTATATCCCCGGCCTGCTGCTGTGGATGAACCTGATCTACGCGATCGGCGGGACCTGGCTGATCCTGCTCATCGGCAAGCCGCTGTTCTGGCTGAACAACATCCAGCAGCGGGCGCAGGGCAATTTCCGCTTCGAGCTGATCCGGGTGCGGGACAATTCCGAGGCGATCGCCACCGCGCATAGCGGCGATGCGGAGGCGACGCGGCTGAAGCGGACCTTCGCGCCGGTGGTCGAGATCTTCTACCGCCGGGTCTACCGGACGGTGTTCGTCAATACCTTCAACTTCTCGTTCAACACGCTGGGCGGGCTGCTCGCCTTCGGCCTGGTGATCCCGTCCTATCTCGCCAAGCGGATCCTGATCGGCACGGTGTCGCAGACCAACAACGCGTTCGGCCAGACGCAGCAGGCCTTCGCGTTCATCCTCAACAATTTCAGCTCGATCGGGCAGGGCTATCTGTCGATCACCGAATGGCGCGCGGTGGTCGACCGTCTCTATACGCTGGAGGTGAGCCTGCGGCGGCATCACGCGGCGGCGACGGCGCCGCGCATCGCCTATGCGCGCGGGGACGAGGCGGGGCTCGCGATCGAGGGGCTGACGCTGACGCTGCCGGACGGGCGGAAGCTGCTGGAAGGGCTCGACATCGCGATCGGGCCGGGCGAGCGGGTGCTGATCAGCGGGCCGACCGGGTCGGGCAAGAGCACGCTAGTGCGCGCGATCGCGGGGATCTGGCCGTTCGGCGAGGGGCGGGTGACGATGCCCGCCGGCCGGGTGCTGTTCGTGCCGCAGCGGCCCTATCTGCCGAACGGAAAGCTGATCGAGAGCATCGCCTTCCCCTATGGCGAGGCGCTGGAGCCGGCGCGCGTCGCGGCGATGCTGGAGCGGGTCGGGCTCGGGCATCTCGCCGGGCGGCTGGAGGCCGAGCAGGCCTGGGACCGCGAACTGTCGCTCGGCGAACAGCAGCGGATCGGCTTCGCGCGCTGCGTGCTGCTGCGGCCGGAGGTGGTGATCCTGGACGAGGCGACCTCGTCGCTCGACGAGGATTACGAGGCGCGGATGTATCGCACGCTGCTCGACGAGCTGCCGGGGGTGACGCTGGTCAGCGTCGGGCACCGCTCCACCATCATCCGCTACCACGCGCGGCGGCTGCGGCTGACCGGGGATGGCGGCTGGCGGGTGGAGGCGCTGGCGGCGGAGACGCCGGCGGCCTGACCCGCGGCGGGATCAGCCGAGCACGAACCAGAGGCGGAAGAGCAGGTTTTCCAGCACCGTCTGCCGCGTCAGGCCGGGGCAGCGCATGGCGCTGAGGCGCGGCGCGAAGCCGCCCTCGAGCCCGGCGGAGATCCGCGCCAGATCGGCGCGGGCGGCGGCGGTGAGCAGGTCGCCATGCGCTTCGAGCTGGCGGACATGGCGTCGCATCATCGTCATGAAGATGTCGGGGCCGCGGCGGATCGCGCCGAGGGCGCGCGCCACGGTCGTGCGCGGCGAGCCGATCAGGTTGTCCTTGTGCTGGCGGTAGAGGACGACGGGCTCGGGGTCGATGGTGATGGCGCCGCCGCAGGCGCTGACGACGATGTAGCTCCACCAGTCATGCACGGTGCCGGAGGGGCCGGGGATGCGGTTGACCATGTCGGCGGCGGCGCGGTTCATCACCGCCGTGTTGCCGTGGACCACGTTCTGCGTGAGGCAGGCGGGAAAGCCGGGCTTGCGGGCGGGCAGGGCGGAGAGCTTGCGGCCCTGCAGCGCGGCATCGACCAGGTATTGCCGGGCGGTGTAGAGGCGTGCGCCCGCACCCGGGCCGCGCAGCGCCGCGCGGGCGCGGGCGAGTTTTTCCGGCAGCCAGACATCGTCCTGGTCGGCGAAGGCGATGAGTTCGGCGTCCCCCGCCTCGGCGAGCAGGGCGAGGAAGCTCTGGCCGGCGCCGAGATGGAAGCCGGAATGCGCCACCTCGACGCAGCGGCCGGCGCCGAGGCCTGCGGCGAAGCTGGCCATGATCTCGCGCGTGGAGTCGGAGGATCCGTCATCGCGCCAGAGGAGGCGCCAGTCCTGGTCGGTCTGCGCTGCGAAGCTTGCGAGCTGTTCGGGGAGGAAGCGCGTTCCGTTGAAGGTGGAGAGGAGGATGGTGATCACGGTGTTTCGTCCTGCGCGAGGATTGCGGGGACGATGCGGGCGGTGGCGTCTTTCCAGTGTGGGAGGGCGAGGGCGAAGGTTTGGCTGAGTTTTGTGGTGTCGAGGCGGGAGTCGGCGGGTCGGCGGGCTGGGGTGGGCCAGTCTGCGGTGGCGATGGGGATGATGTCGGGGTGTGGTGTGCCGTGGCGAGCGGCGAGGGCGAGGATTTCGGTGGCGAAGCCGTGCCATGAGGTGTCGCCGGCGCTGGTGGCGTGGAAGATGCCGGCGAAGCCGGGCTGCCAGCCTTCGGCGAGGATGCGAGCGGCGATGGCGAGGATGGCGTCGGCGAGGTCCTCGGCGGCGGTGGGGGTGCCGCGCTGGTCGGCGACGACGCGCAGCGCCGGCAGGCGGCGGGCGGCGGCGATCATGGTGCGGGCGAAGTTCTTGCCGGTGGCGGAGAAGACCCAGGCGGTGCGGAGGATGATGGCGTCGGCGCCGGCGGCGAGGATGGCTTCCTCGCCGGCGGCCTTGCTGTGGCCGTAGACGCCGAGCGGGGCGATCGGGTCGGTTTCGGTGTAGGGCGCGCCCTTGGTGCCGTCGAAGACGTAGTCGGTCGAGACGTGGATGAGGGGGATGCCGCGGCTGCGGCAGAGGGTGGCGAGGGTTGCGGGGCCGTCGCGGTTGGCGCGGAAGGCGGCGTCGGCGCTGGTCTCGGCGGCGTCGACGGCGGTCCAGGCGGCGGCGTTGACGACGAGGGCGGGATCGGCGGCGGCGAGGGCCCTGGCGATCGTTTCCGGGGCGTCGAAGTCGAAGCCGGGGCGGCCGATGGCGCGGGCGGGGAGCCCGGCGGCGGGCGCGCGGGCGGCGAGGGCGTGGCCGAGCTGGCCGCTCGCCCCGGTGATCAGGATCGGGCGGGGCGGCATGTCAGAGCCTGAACCAGGGTTCGGCCTCGGCCAGGCGGGGCAGGAGATTGTCCTTGTCGGAGAGGAGGGCGGTGCCGGCGGGGACGGGCCAGGGCAGGGCGAGATCGGGATCGTTCCAGATGACGCCGCGTTCGGAGGCTTTGTCGTAGGGGGCGGTGACCTTGTAGACGACCTCGGTATCGGGCTCGGTGGTGCAGAAGCCGTGCAGGAAGCCGGGCGGGATCCAGAGCTGGCGCCCGTTGGCGGCGGAGAGCTCGGCGGCGGCGTGGCGTCCGAAGCTGGGCGAGCCGTGGCGGATGTCGACGGCGACGTCCCAGATCGCGCCGCGGATGCAGCGGACGAGCTTGCCCTGGGCGAAGGGGGCGAGCTGGCAGTGCAGGCCGCGGATGGTTCCTGGGCGGGTGGAGGAGGAGTGGTTGTCCTGCACGAAGGTTTCGGTGAAGCCGAGGGCGGCGAGCCTTGCCTGGTTCCAGGTTTCGCTGAACCAGCCGCGGGAATCGGCGAAGCGGGGCGGGGTGATGAGCATGACGCCGGGCAGGTCGAGCGGCTCGATCATGCGGCCTCTCCGTCGGCGAGTTCGCGCAGGACGCGGCCGAGCTCGGTCTTGCCGAGGCGGGCGGCGTGGCGGCGCAGGGTGTCGGCGTCGATGAAGCCCATGCGGAAGGCGACTTCCTCGGGGCAGCCGACGAGCTGCCCCTGGCGGGCCTGGATGGTCTGCACGAAGGTTGCGGCCTGGAGCAGGGAGTCGGGGGTTCCGGCGTCGAGCCAGGCGGTGCCGCGGCCGAGGCGCTCGACGGCGAGGGAGCCGTCGTCGAGATAGAGGCGGTTGAGATCGGTGATCTCGAGCTCGCCGCGGGCGGAGGGTCGGATGCGGCGGGCGAATTCGGTGACCCGGCGGTCGTAGAAATAGAGGCCGGTGACCGCCCAGCTGGAGGCGGGGGCGGCGGGTTTCTCGACGATGTCGATGGCGCGGCCGGCATCGTCGAAGGTGACGACGCCGTAGCGCTCGGGATCGCGCACCTGGTAGGCGAAGACGGTGGCGCCGGCCTCCCGGCCGGCGGCCTGGCGCAGCGCGAGCGAGAGATGGTCGGCGTGGATGAGGTTGTCGCCGAGGGCGAGGGCGCAGGCCTCGCCGGCGAGCCAGTCCGCGCCGATCAGGAAGGCCTGGGCGAGACCGTCGGGCGAGGGCTGGGCGGCATAGCCGATGCGGATGCCGTATTGGCTGCCGTCGCCGAGCAGGCGGCGGAACTGGGGCAGGTCCTGCGGGGTGGAGATCAGCAGCAGGTCGCGGATGCCGGCGAGCAGCAGGGTCGACAGCGGATAGTAGACCATCGGCTTGTCGTAGACGGGGAGGAGCTGCTTCGAGGCGGCGAGGGTGGAGGGGTGCAGGCGGGTGCCGGAGCCGCCGGCGAGGATGATGCCCTTGCGGATCATGCGGCGGTACCGAGGCGCTGGCCGGCATAGCGGCGGGCGCGGATGGCGCGCCACCAGGTCTCGTTGGCGAGATACCAGTCGACGGTGCGGGCGAGTCCGGCCTCGAAATCGTGGGCGGCGCGCCAGGCGAGGGCGGCCTCGCTGCGGGCGGGGTCGATCTCGTAGCGGAAATCGTGGCCGGGGCGGTCGGCGACGAAGGTGATCAGCCGCTCGCGCGGGCCGGCGGGATCGGGGCGGCGGGCATCGAGCAGGCGGCAGATGGCGCGGACGACGTCGAGATTGGAGCGGGGCTGGCGGGCGCCGATGGCGTAGGTCTCGCCGGGCGTGCCGGTGAGGGCGATGGCGAGGAGCGCCTCGGCGTGGTCCTCGACGAAGAGCCAGTCGCGCAGGTTGGAGCCGTCGCCATAGACGGGCAGGGGCCGGCCCTCGAGGGCGTTGATGAGCACCAGCGGGATGAGTTTCTCGGGGAACTGCCAGGGGCCGTAATTGTTGGTGGTGTTGGAGACGATGGCGGGCAGGCCGTAGGTGTGCCGCCAGGCGCGGACGAGATGGTCCGAGGCGGCCTTGCTGGCGGCGTAGGGGCTGCGGGGGTCGTAGGGGGTGGTTTCGGTGAAGGGGGGATCGCCTTGTTCGAGGGCGCCGAACACCTCGTCGGTGGAGATGTGGTGGAAGCGGAAGCGGCGGCGGGCGGGCTCGTCCAGGGTGGCGAACCAGGCGCGGGCGGCCTCGAGCAGGACGAAGGTGCCGGTGATGTTGGTGTCGATGAAATCGCGCGGCCCGTCGATCGAGCGGTCGACATGGGATTCGGCGGCGAGATGCATGACGATGTCGGGCCGGTGCGCCTCGAAGACGGCGCGCATCGCCGCGGCATCGGCGATGTCGGCGCGGATCAGGCGATGGCGCGGATGCCCCAGCGCAGCGCCCAGCGCGTCCTCCGAGGCGGCGTAGGTCATCTTGTCGACGGTGACGACCTCGTGCGGCGTGCTCGCCACAAGCCGACGGACAACCGCAGAACCAATGAAGCCGCAGCCCCCGGTGATCAGAAATCGCAAGGTTGGATCAGGCATAATCTCAAAAAGAGCGGATCAGGAAATCTGCTTCGCGCAAGATGTTTGCAAATGCGGAACGTCGGAATCGTGTCGTGATGCGACGGGGACGGATGCGGCCCCTAACGCCAAAGTAATATAACAGCTTTGATAGCCGGAATCATCTCATGAATCGGCATCAAAACAGATTTATTTCATAGTTATTTACAGGGTTTTTCGTAAATCTTGAGTTTTTAATTAGAAACTAGAACTAACAATATAAATGATGTTAGATAGTATTTTCCTGATAAAATTTCACGAACGAAGAATCGATTGGAAAATAAAGACGTTCGCCGGGTTCGGCTCAGATCTTTTTACGGGTGCGCGGGGCGTGAGACAGGCTGAGCCGGGCGGCGAGGTCGTCGCGCCAGGCGCGCTGGGCGGCGCGGGCGGCATCGTCGAGGCCGAGGGTGTCGGCGGCGATCGCCTGCACCCGGGCGATCTCGGCGAGATGGGTCCGCCCGTCGAGCGAGGCGGTCGCTCCGCCCTCGTGCCGGCGGTGGACGTTCAGCGGCTCGGCGACCCAGACGACCGGGCCGGCGGCATGGGCGAGCAGGTCGATATAGAGCCGCCAGTCGCCGGCGAGGCGGAAGGTGGCCAGCTCGTCGCCGAGGCGGGCGAGGCTCGCGCGCAGCGCGTCGCGCCGGAACAGCACGGCGCTGACATTGAGGATGAGGTTGCGGGTGGCGAGGAAGCGGGTGGCGAAGTCGCGCGCATCGAGGGTCATCGTCGTCGCGAGGTCGGCGGCGCCGGATTCGGCATAATAGCGCCGGTAGTCCGGCATCAGGGTGCGGCCCTCGTCGTCCACCGCGCGGGAATCGGCGATCGCCATCACCGCGCCGGGCGCCGCGGCGAGGGCGGCGGCGAGGCGGGCGACGAAGCGGGGGGTGGTGTCGTCATCGGCCTCGGCGATCCAGACGAAGTCGCCGCGCGCGGACTCGGCGGCGCGGCGCCACTGGCCGAAGGGCGAGCCGCTGTTGCGTCGGGCGCGGCGCACCGCGAGGCTGCGCCGCCAGCCGGCGGCGGTTTCCCTGGCCACCGCCACCGAACCGTCGGTCGAGGCGTCGTCGAGCAGCGTCACCTCCTCGAGCGGGTAGGTCTGGCCGAAAATGCCGGCGAGGCGGCGGGGCAGGTGACGCTCGTAATTGTAGTTGGTGACGAAGCAGGAGACGCCGATCAGCCCGGGGCTGGCGAGGGCGAGCAGGCGGCGGGCATAGGCGGCGAAATCGAAGCGGGTTGCGGCCTCGGCGGCGATGCGGGGGCGGGCGGCGGCGAGTGCTTCATGGTCGAGCCGGGCGGCGATCGCGGCGGCGAAGGCGGCGACGTCGCCGGCGGGCACGCTCTCGCCCGCGCCGGTCTCGCGCAGCAGGTCGGGGATGCCGCCGGAGCCGGCGAAGGCGATGGCGGGCAGGCCGGCGGCCATCGCCTCGATCACCGTGGTGGGCAGCGGGTCCTCGCGCGAGGTGAGGGCGTAGAGGTCGGCGCCGCAATAGGCGGGGGCGACATCCTCGTCGAAGGGCAGCAGGTGGAAGCGGCCGGTGGCGCGGGCGGCCTCGATCTCGGCGCCGAGATAGTCGCGGATCCAGAGATGGGTCTCGCCGAGCCAGACGAAATGGATGTCCGGCCGGGCGGCGGCGAGCAGGCGGAAGGCCTGGAGGAAGAGGTCGAACCCCTTGCGCAGGTCGCCGAAGCCGACGCCGAGCACGGCGAAGGCATCCTCCGCGAGGCCGAGCCGGGCGCGGAAGCGGCGGCGGGCGGCGGCATCGAAGCGCACGCCCTGGTAGTTCCCCTGGGGGATGACATGGGCCGCGGGCGTGGCCTCGAGCGCGGCGCACAGCGCGTCGCGCACATGGGCCGAGGAAAACACGGTGGCGGCGGCGGCGCGCATCCCCTGGCGGGCGACGCCGCGCAGGGCGCGCTCCTCGACGAGGCGGGGCATCTCGTGGACCAGAAGGATGCTGCGCAGCCCGGCCTCGGCCAGCGGCCCGCAGGCCCGCGCCGAGGCGAGGCTGTTGACGATCGCCGCGGTGATGCCCTGGGCGCGGTAGGTAGCGACATGGTGCTGCAGCGCGGGTTCGTTGGGGGCGAGGTCGACGATGCCCTCGGCCTCGTAGTCGGGGACCAGATCGCCGCCGCCGAGCAGCAGGATGCGCGGCACGATGCCATGCTGGCGGCGCAGGGTGCGGGCGAGGTGGAGCAGCAGCATCTGCGCGCCGTGGGGCAGGGCGTCGTGCCCGACGAGGAGGAGGTTCTGCGCGTCCGCCGCATCGGCGCGGCCGGTGATGGCGCGGGCGGTGGCGTTGAGGAAGGCGGCGCCGAAATGCAGGTCGGGTTCGAGATAGGCGCCCTCGGCCCATTCGTTCCAGGCGTTGATGCAGACGATCGGCTCGCCATGGACCGGGGCGCGGCGGGCGCGCTCGATCAGCGCCGCGAGCCAGGCCTGGTAGGCGGCGGGCGTCGCCTCGTGCAGCACGACGCCGGCCCCCTCGCGCCGCGGGTCGTTGTCCCAGCCGGGGACGGCGGTGCGGATCAGCGGATAGGCGGGGTCGGGGTCGGCGAGGGAGGCGGCGACGATGTCGTCATAGCGGTAGACATCGGCCGAGAACGCGGGGTCGAACAGGTCGAGCGCGGTGTCGAGCTTGGGGGCGCCGACCACCAGCTTGTGCGGCGGGAATTCCACCGCGCCGTCGAGCCCGTGGCGGCGGGGGTCGTAGTCGTGGAAGCTCTGGGCCATGAAGAGCAGCGGGGTTTCGCCGTGGCGCTCGGCGAAGAGGCGGCGCCAGCGGGCGATGGTCGCGGGCGGATCGGAGATCAGGGCGGCGCGGTAGATCATCAGCAGCGGCCGGCCGTCGAGCCGGATGTAGCGCGGATCGGCGAAATGGCGGGCGAAGTCGTCGACCAGCGCGGCGTCGTCCTCCGGCCGGTAGTCCTGGGCGAGGAGGATCTCGCGTTCCAGCCCGTCCCACCGCCGGGTCCAGTTCTCGTTCGCCCACATCAGGCAGAAGGGCATGTCGAGCGCGGGATCGGCGAGGAAGCGCTCGACCGGCCGCTCCAGCAGGCGGCGGCGGTTGAACCAGTAGTAATAGAAGACGAAGCCGCCGAGCCCGGCCTCCTTCGCCATCGCGATCTGGCGGGGCATCACCGCGGGATCGTCGAGCGAGTAGAAGCCGAGATCGCGCGGGGCGCGGGGCTGGTAGTGGCCGGCGAAGCGCGGGGTGGCGCGGACGAGGTTGGTCCATTCGGTGAAGCCGGTGCCCCACCAGGCGTCGTTCTCGGGGATACGGTGGAATTGCGGCAGGTAATAGGCGAGCACGGTGGCGAGGCGGGGCGCGCCGGGCGGCAGGGGCTGGCGCGGCTCGAAGGCGGGGGCGGGGCGCGTGGCGGCGCGGATGGCGCCGGCGATCAGCCGCTCGCCGGCCGGCCGGCGCGGGTGGAAGCCGCCGCCGCGATGGGCGAGATAGTGCAGGAACGGATTGCCGCCGGCGATCTCGTCGGCATAGCGGGCGGCGTAGAAGCCGATGTCGAAATCCGGGCTCGGGTCGCGCCGCTCGGCGGCGCCGAAGGCGCAGAAATGCTCGAACGGATCGCTGCCGGCGGCGGCGACGTCGGGGTTGTTGTCGAGATACCATTGCGGGTCGAACAGCGGGACCGGGCTGACCTTGCCGGTGCGGCGGCGGGAGAGGAAATCGGCCGGCGCGTTGGCGCCATCGGGGATGCCATAGGTCTCGCGATACCAGCCGGCGTGGAACAGCGGCGAGGGGTCGCGGCCCTCGCGGTCGCCGAAATCGATGTAGTGGCGCAGCGGGTTGGCGCCGGAGGCGGCGATGTCGGGGTTGCGGGCGAGGTAGAAGGCGGGGTCGAAATAGGGGTTGGGGCGATGCCCGGCGCGCCAGCCGCGGCGGCAGAAATCGGTGAGCGGGTCGGTGCCGGCCGGCATGTCCTGCGCCTGCAGCGCGTAATGGCCGGGATCGAACAGGCCGCTCGGGCGGATCGCGGCGATGTCGCCGGCGAGGTCGGGGTCTTCGGCGGGGGGATGGGTCCGGGTCATGCGGCGCTCGGGTCCTTACGTGGCGCCGGTCAGGCCGTGCGGCGGGCGGAGGTCGAGCGCGCAGCGCCGGGCGAGGGCGTGGCCGAGGGCGAGCATCGGCGCCTCGTCGAACAGCCTGCCCCAGAGGCAGAGCGCGGCGGGGACGCGGCGCGCCGGGGCGTTGGCCGGGGCGTCGGCGGCGATGCCGGCGGAGGGGCGCGGCGGCGAGAGGGTGAAGCCGACCGGCAGGCAGAGGCAGGGATGGCCGGTGAAGGCGGCCAGCGTCGGCAGCGCGCCGACGCCGAAGGGCGCGGCGAGGAGATCGACCCCGGCGAGGAGGTCGCGCATCGCCATCATGCCGCGGCGGCGGAGCCGGTCGAGCTGGATGTGGTCGACCGCCGAGAGGAAGCGGGCGAGGCGGAACTGGTTGGGCCAGGCGGATTCGTCCTGGCGGGCGAGCAGGTCGTCGGCGCCGGAGAGGGTGAGCGGCTCGAAGCTCGCCGCCGCCTCGGCCATCAGCAGGGAGACCAGGCTTTCCCAGGGCAGCGCGGGCAGTTCGACCGGCACCGGGACGACGCCGAGGGCGCGGCAATGCTCGATCGCGGCGCGGGCGGCTTCCGCCGAGGGGTCGGCGAAATCGGCCGCCAGGATGCCGAGCCGCAGGCCTTCGGGGTCGCGCCCGGCATCGCCGCCGAAGGGGATGTCGAGGCTGGAGGGATCGTCGGGGTCGGCGCCGTTGAGGAGGGCGAGGATCAGCGCGGCGTCGCCGGCATCGCGGCAGAGCGGGCCGAGACGGTCGAGGCTCGGGCAGAGCGGCATCGTGCCGGTGCGGGCGATGCGGCCGAAGCTGGGGCGCAGGCCGACGGCGCCGCAGCGCGCGGCGGGGGCGACGATCGAGCCCAGGGTTTCGGTGCCGAGGGCGAAACCGCAGAGCCCGGCGGCGGCGGCGGCGGCGGAACCGGCGGAGGAGCCGGAGGCGCCTTCCTCCGTGTTCCACGGGTTGCGGGTGCGCCCGCCATGCCAGACATCGCCGTAGCCGAGCGCGCCGACGGTGGTCTTGCCGAGCAGCACGGCGCCGGCGGCGCGCAGGCGGCGGACCGCGACGGCATCCTGTTCCGGCAGGCGGCCGAGAAAGGGTTCGGCGCCGCGATCGGTGACGAGGCCGGCGGTGTCGATCAGGTCCTTGCAGCCCCAGGGCACGCCGTGCAGCGGGCCGGCCCAGTCGCCGCGGGCGGCGCGGGCGTCGAGTGCGGCGGCCTCGTCCAGCGCGGCGGGGTTGAGGCGGGCGAAGGCGCCGATCGCGGGATCGAGCCGGGCGATGCGGTCGAGGCAGATCGCGGCCAGGCGGGTCGCGGTGAGGTGCCCGGCGCGGACCCACGCCGCCTGAAGGCGGGCGGGGGCGAAGGCGATCGCCGCATCGTCGTCGCCGGGAAACGGGGCGTCGGCGGCGGGCAGGCGCAGCGGTGCCGCCGGCGGCGGCGCGAAGCCGGGGAGGCGCGGGTCGAACACGCAGGCGGGGGCCAGCCGCTCGTCGAGCGGGACGGCGCGGCGGGCGCGGGCCAGGTCGATCTGCGCCGCGAGGGCGCCGGCGAGCAGGTCGCGTTCCGGCCCGGTCTGGGCGATGCCGAGAACGCGCTCGGCGGCGGCGATGTCGGCGCTGGTCACGGCCTGTTTGTCCACCCAAACCTCCTGTCAGTCTGTTTGGCCGATCCGGCGGGCATTGCCAAGAGCGGCCGAGGCGCCATTTGCGGGGCATGGATGCCGAACCGATTCCCACCCGCGACGCCGGGCTCGACCGCCTTGCCGCCTTCCTGCCGCGCGCCGGGGCGGCTTATGCGGCGGGGCGGAATACCGATCCCGGACCGGAGCGGAAAGGGGCGGTCTCGCAGCTGTCGCCCTGGCTGCGGCACCGGCTGCTGACCGAGGCGGAGGTGGCGCGGGCGGCGTTCGCGGCGCATGGCGAGGCGGCCGCGAAATTCATCGAGGAGGTCGGCTGGCGGACCTACTGGAAGGGCTGGCTGGAGCAGCGGCCCGGCGTGTACGATCTCTATCGCGCCGGGCTGCGGCGGGCGGAGAACCGGCTCGCGACCGAGGAGGGGCTGCGGCGCGCGTTTCACGATGCCTGCGCCGGGCGGACCGGGATCGACTGTTTCGATTCCTGGGCGCGGGAGATCGTCGCGCGGAATTACCTGCACAACCATGCGCGGATGTGGTTCGCCTCGATCTGGATCTTCACGCTGCGGCTGCCCTGGGAACTCGGGGCGGATTTCTTTCTCCGCCACCTGCTGGATGGCGACATCGCCTCCAACACGCTGTCGTGGCGGTGGGTGGCGGGGCTGCACACGCCGGGCAAGCACTATCTCGCGCGGGCGGAGAACATCGCGCGCTTCACCGGCGGGCGGTTCGATCCGCGCGGGCTGCTCGACGAGGCGGCGGAACCGCTCACCGAGGCGGTGCGGCCGCGGCCGGCGCTTCCGCCGCAATTCGATCCGCCGCCTTCGGGCGAGGTCGTGCTGCTGCTGCACGAGGAGGATTGCGCGGCGGAGACGCTCGATCTTGCCGGCTGCACGGTGCGGGCGGTGGCGGCGGTGGCGATGCCCGAGGCGCGGGCGCGCGGCGGCGTGGCGCCGGCGGTGGCGGGCTTCGCCCATGGCGCGCTGGTGGATGCGATGGGACGGGCGGCGGCGCGATTCGGCGTCCGGCCGGTGCTGCTGGAAGTGGACGATCTCGCCGGCTGGGCGGCGGCGCACCGGCTGAAGGTGGTGACCGCGCATCCGCCCATCGGGCCCGTCGCGCAGGCGCTGGCGGCGGCGGATGTGGGGGCGGTGCGGGTCGCCCGCGCCTGGGACCGCGCCTTGTGGCCGCATGCGGGGCGCGGGTTCTTCGGCTTCCGCCCCCGGATCGGCGACGCGGTGGCCGCCGCGTCCGGGGGCTGAGCGCGGGTCAGATCACGCCGGAGCCGCCATCGACCGCGAGGATCTGGCCGGTGATGTGGCCGGAGGCGGCGGAGCAGAAGAGCAGGGCGGCGCCCTTCAGGTCGGCGTCGTTGCCGAGCTTGTTCATCGGCGTCTTCGCCAGGATCTTTTCCTCGAACTGGCCGAGGATGCCGCGCGTCATCTTCGAGGGGAAGAAGCCGGGGGCGAGCGCGTTCACCGTGATGTTGTGCGGGCCCCATTCGGCGGCGAGCGCGCGGGTCATGTTCACCACCGCGCCCTTCGAGGTGTTGTAGGGGATGGTGCCGGTGATGTCCGGGTGATGGCCGCGAAGCCCGGCGATCGAGGCGATGTTGAGCACCTTGCCGGACTTGCGGGGGATCATCGAGCGTGCGGCGATCGCCTGGGTGAGGAAGAACAGGTTGTTGACGTTGAGGTTCATCACCCGCGCCCAGGCCTCGGGCGTGACGTCGACCGCCGGGGCACCCCAGGTGGCGCCGGCATTGTTCACCAGGATGTCGACCGGGCCCGAGGCCAGCACGGCGTCGGCCAGCGTCTTCGGGCCGTCGTCCCGGCCGAGGTCGCTGACATGGGCGGTGGCGGCGATGCCGAGGCCGGCGAGGTGCTTCACCGCCTCGTCCAGCTCGTCCTCCTTGCGGGCGGAGATCGCGATGGTGGCGCCGAACTCGCCGAGCGCCTCGGCGATCTGCAGGCCGAGGCCGCGCGAGCCGCCGGTGATCAGGGCGCGCTTGCCGGTCAGGTCGAACAGGGATTTCAACGCGGTCATTCGGGTTTCCTCATCGTTGCTGGCCCGTTCCGGGCGGGGTTGACGGGCGCGATACGCGCCTATCCTATGGTGCACAAGCCCCCGTGCCAACGGGGACGCGACCTGGAGGAGACGAGACATGACCGAGGTGACGGAACCGTTCCGCTACCGGCTGCTGATCGGGCAGCTGCTGAAGATGCCGATCGCGCAGGCGAGCCGGCGCGAGATCGTCTATCGCGGCGACACGCGGCTGACCTATCCGCAATTCGCCGCCCGCGTGCACCGCTTCGGCGGCGTGCTGCGCGACCTCGGCGCCGGGATGGGCACGCGCGTCGCCTTCATGGACTGGGACAGCCACCGCTACCTCGAAGCCTATTTCGCGGTGCCGATGGCGGGTGCTGTGCTGATGATGGTGAACATCCGCCTCAGCCCGGAGCAGATCGCCTACACGATCGATCATTCCGGCGCGGAAATCCTGTTCGTGCACGCGGATTTCCTGCCGGTGCTGGCGGCGATCCGCGAGCGGCTGCCGAAGCTGCGCCAGGTGGTGCTGATCCGCGACGACGATATCGCCGTGCCGGAGGGCTTCGCCGGGGAGTATGAAACGATGCTGGCGGCGACGGCGCCGCTCGACGCGTTTCCGGAATTCGACGAGGACACGCTGGCGACGACCTTCTACACGACGGGGACGACCGGCCTGCCCAAGGGGGTGATGTTCACCCACCGGCAGCTCGTGCTGCACACGCTGATGGTGCTGACCGGAATCAACATGTCCGGGCTGAATGGCGGGCTGTCGCGCGAGGACGTCTACATGCCGCTGACGCCGATGTTCCACGTTCACGCGTGGGGCTTTCCCTACGCGGCGACGATGCTGGGGATGCAGCAGGTCTATGTCGGGCGGTTCCTGCCGGAGGTGGTGCTGCGGCTGCTGGTCGAGGAGCGGGTGACGGTGTCGCACTGCGTGCCGACGATCATGCACATGATCCTGAACGCGCCGGCGGCGAAGGCGATCGACCTGTCGCGCTGGCGGGTGGTGATCGGCGGCTCGGCGCTGCCGCGGCCGCTCTGCGAGCAGGCGCTGGCGCGGGGGATCGACATCTTCGCCGGCTACGGCATGTCGGAGACCTGCCCGGTGATGACGCTGGCGCAGCTGCGCGGCGACATTCTCGACGGGCTGCCCGATCGCGCCGAGGCGGAGATCGGCTACCGGATGGCGGCTGGCCTGCCGGGGCCGCTGGTCGAGGTCCGGATCGTGGACGAGGCGATGAACGATGTGCCGCATGACGGCAAGTCGGTCGGGGAGGTGGTGACGCGCACCCCGGCGCTGACGCCGGGCTATGCCGGCAACCCGGAGGCCTCGGCGGCGCTCTGGCGGGGCGGGTGGCTGCATACCGGGGATATCGGCACGATCGACGCCGACGGGTATCTGCGCATCGTCGACCGGGTGAAGGACGTGATCAAGACCGGCGGCGAGTGGATCTCCTCGATCGGGCTGGAGGAGATCCTGCTCACCCATCCGGCGGTGTCGGAGGCGGCGGTGGTGGGGGTCGCGGACGAGCGCTGGGGCGAGCGGCCGGTGGCCTTCGTCGTGCTGCGCGCGGGGATGGAGGCCGACGAGGCGGCGCTGCGCGGCCATGTGCAGGCGCGGGCGGATGCCGGCGCGATCTCGCGCTACGCGGTGCCGGACCGGGTGCATCTGGTCGAGACCCTTGACAAGACCTCGGTCGGCAAGCTGGACAAGAAGGCGATGCGCGCGCGCGCCACCGGAGGGGCGGCGTGAGTTCGCAGACTTCGCAATTCGCCGTCCCGGCTTCGATCCAACTTGCCGCAATTCGCTTGTGACTGCGAAGTCCAGCGGCTATTGCGGGGCCAAACCACCTTCAGCAACCACGAGCGCAACCGCCATGAAACTTCACGAAGTCCGTGTTCATCCATCCAAATCCCTGCTCAAGCGGGACGACCAGCTGGCGTGGAAGATCGCCGGCGTGGCGGCGGACAAGGTGGCCGTCGACAAGGACGTGACGGCGATGATCATCAACCGGATCATCGACAACGCGGCGGTGGCGGTGGCCTCGGTCAATCGCGGGCCGGTGGTCTCGGCCCGGGCGATGGCGCTCGGCCATGCGAAGCGCGGCGGGGCGACGGTGTTCGGCCTGCCGGCGCGCAAGACGGTGAGCCCGGAATGGGCGGCCTGGGCGAACGGCACGGCGGTGCGCGAGCTCGATTACCACGACACCTTCCTCGCCGCCGACTATTCGCACCCGGGCGACAACATTCCGCCGATCCTCGCGGTGGGCCAGGTGATGGAGCGCTCCGGGCGCGACCTGATCCGCGGCATCGCGACGGGGTATGAGATCCAGATCAACCTCGTGCGGGCGATCTGCCTGCACGAATGGAAGAAGGACCATATCGCGCATCTCGCCCCGGCGCAGGCGGCGGGCATCGGCGCGCTGCTCGGGCTGAAGCAGGAGACGATCTTCCAGGCGGTGCAGCAGGCGGTGCATGTCAGCTTCACCACGCGGCAGAGCCGCAAGGGCGAGATCAGCTCGTGGAAGGCGTTCGCGCCCGCCCATGCCGGCAAGCTCGCGATCGAGGCGGTGGACCGGGCGATGCGCGGCGAGGGCGCGCCGAGCCCGATCTATGAGGGCGAGGACAGCGTGATCGCCTGGATGCTGGGCGGCAAGGATGCCGTCTATCACGTGCCGCTGCCGGGCAAGGGCGAGGCCAAGCGCGCGATCATGGACAGCTACACCAAGGAGCACTCGGCCGAATACCAGAGCCAGGCGCTGATCGACCTCGCCTTCCGGATGCGCGAGCAGATCGAGAATTTCGACGCGATCGAGAAGATCACCATCCACACCTCGCACCACACCCATTACGTGATCGGAACGGGGGCGAACGACCCGCAGAAGATGGACCCGAAGGCGAGCCGCGAGACGCTCGACCATTCGATCATGTACATCTTCGCGGTCGCGCTGCAGGACGGCACCTGGCACCATGTCGACAGCTACGCGCCGAAGCGGGCGCGGCGGGCGGACACGGTGGCGCTGTGGCACAAGATCGAGACCGCCGAGGACCCGGAGTGGACGCGCCGCTACCACGCCACCGATCCGGCCGAGAAGGCGTTCGGCGGGCGCGTCGAGATCCGGTTCAAGGATGGCAGCACGCTGGTCGACGAGCTGGCGGTGGCGAACGCGCATTCGCTGGGCGCGCATCCGTTCGAGCGGGCCGATTACATCCGCAAGTTCGAGACGCTGACCGACGGCATCATCTCGCCGCGCGAGGCCGCCCGCTTCCTCGAGGCGGTGCAGGAACTGCCGCGCCTGCCGGCCGGTGAGCTCGACCGGCTGAACGTCGCCCTGCCCGCGGGCGCGCTGCTCGAGGGCAAGCCGGGCATCTTCTGAGACGCAAGGAGCAGACAACATGAGCGAGACCACGACGGCGCCGAAGCCGAAGAAGTCGGTCGCCCTTTCGGGGGTTGCCGCGGGGAACACGGCGCTGTGCAGCGTCGGCCGCAGCGGCAACGACCTGCATTACCGCGGCTACGACATTCTCGACATCGCCGAGACGTGCAGCTTCGAGGAAATCGCGCATCTGCTGATCCACGGCACGCTGCCGAACGCGGCGGAGCTTTCGGCCTATCTCGCGAAGCTGCAGGCGCTGCGCGGGCTGCCGGATGCGGTGCGCAAGGTGCTGGAGGCGCTGCCGGCCGCCGCCCACCCGATGGACGTGATGCGCAGCGGCGTCTCCGCCCTGGGCTGCGTGCTGCCGGAGGCGCACGACCACAACCCGGCCGGCGCGCGCGACGTGGCGGACCGGCTGATCGCCTCGCTCGGCTCGATGCTGCTCTACTGGTATCACTACAGCGCCAACGGGCGGCGCATCGATGTCGAGACCGACGACGAGTCGATCGGCGCGCATTTCCTGCACCTGCTGCACGGGCGCCGGCCGGTGGATGCCTGGGTGCGGGCGATGCACACCTCGCTCATTCTGTACGCGGAACATGAATTCAACGCCTCGACCTTCGCTTCGCGCGTCGTCGCCGGCACGGGGTCGGACATCTACTCGGCGATCACCGCCGGCATCGGCGCGCTGCGCGGGCCGAAGCATGGCGGCGCCAACGAGTTCGCCTTCGAGGTGCAGAAGCGCTACGCCGACCCCGACGAGGCGGAGGCGGATATTCGCCGGCGGATCGAGGCGCGCGAGGTGATCATCGGTTTCGGCCATCCGGTCTATACCATCGCCGATCCGCGCAACGTGGTGATCAAGCGCGTCGCCCGCTCGCTCTCGGAGCAGGCGGGATCGATGAAGATGTTCAACATCGCCGAGCGGATCGAGAGCGTCATGCACGACGCGAAGCGGATGTTCCCGAATCTCGACTGGTTCTCGGCCGTGTCGTACCACATGATGGGCGTGCCGACCGCGATGTTCACGCCGCTCTTCGTGATCGCGCGGACCACCGGCTGGAGCGCGCATGTGATGGAGCAGCGCGCCGACAACAAGATCATCCGTCCCTCGGCCAGCTATGTGGGGCCGGAGGATCGCAAGTTCGTGCCGCTCGACAAGCGCGGCTGAGGAGGGTTCGATGAGCTATCTGCAAGCATCCGGCCTGCCGGATCGACCCGCCGGGCTGCGCTTTCGCGAACTGGTGGAACGTGGGCCGATCGTGCAGATTCCGGGCGCGCATAACGGGCTCGCCGGGCGGCAGGCGATGCGGGCCGGGTTCGAGGCGTGCTACCTTTCCGGGGCGGCGATGACCGCCTCGATGGGGCTGCCGGATCTCGGCATCATCACCGTCGACGAGGTGTGCTTCTTCGTCCGCCAGGTGGCGCGGGCCTCGGGCCTGCCTGTGCTGGTCGATGGCGATACCGGCTATGGCGAGGCGCTCAACGTGATGCACATGGTGCGCAGCTTCGAGGATGCCGGGGCGGGTGCCGTGCATATCGAGGACCAGCTGCTGCCGAAGAAATGCGGCCACCTGAACGACAAGAAGCTCGCCGATGCGCGCGACATGGCGGCGAAGGTGGCGGCGGCGGCGCATGCGCGGCGGAACCTCTACATCATCGCGCGCACCGATGCCGCGGCGAGCGAGGGGATGGACGGCGCGGTGGCGCGGGCGAAGATGTATGTCGAGGCCGGGGCCGACGCGATTTTCCCCGAAGCGCTCTACAACGCCGAGATGTTCCGCGAATTCGCCCGTCGGATGCCGGGCGTGCCGCTGCTCGCCAACATGACCGAGTTCGGCCGCACGCCGTTCTTCACCGCCGCCGAGTTCGAGGAGATGGGCTACCGGATGGTGATCTGGCCGGTGACCTCGCTGCGGGTTTCGGCGAAGGCGGTGGAAAATCTCTACGCCGCGATCCGGCGCGATGGTGGTGCGCAGAATTGCGTCGAGGCGATGCAGACGCGCGCCGAGCTCTACGAGACCATCGACTATGCCGGGTTCGAGGCGCTGGATGCGACGATCGTCAAGACCGTCGTGCCGGCGCCGATCGGCTGACGGAGACGCCGCTTTCGGGAGGAAGAGATGAACGCCACGACGCCATCCGACGCAACGCCGCAATTCGCGCTCGACGAGGCGCAGCGCGCGATTGCCGAGATGGCGCGCGGCTTCGCCGACGAGCGGCTGGCGCCGCACGCGCTGGAGTGGGACGCGGCGCGGCACTTTCCTCTCGACGTGATCCGCGAGGGCGCAGCCCTCGGCATGGGCGGGATCTATGTGCGCGAGGAGAGCGGCGGGTCGGGACTGACGCGGCTCGACGCGGCGCTGATCTTCGAGGCGCTGGCGACCGGCTGCCCGGCGGTTTCGGCCTACATGTCGATCCACAACATGGTGGCGTGGATGGTCGACCGGTTTGGTGACGACGCGCAGCGCCGGGACGTGTTGCCGGCGCTGGTGAGCATGGAGCATCTCGCCAGCTACTGCCTGACCGAGCCGGGGGCGGGATCGGACGCGGCGGCGCTGAAGACGAAGGCCGTGCGCGATGGCGACGATTACGTGCTCGACGGCGTCAAGCAGTTCATCTCGGGCGCGGGCGCGACCGACCTTTATCTGGTGATGGCGCGCAGCGGCGGCGCCGGGCCGCGCGGGATTTCCTCGTTCCTGGTGCCGAAGGATGCGAAGGGGCTTGGCTTCGGCGCCAACGAGCGGAAGATGGGCTGGAACGCGCAGCCGACGCGCCAGGTGGTGTTCGAATCCTGCCGCATTCCCGCACGGTTCCGGCTCGGCGCCGAAGGCGAGGGGTTCCGCATCGCGATGAGCGGGCTCGATGGCGGGCGGGTGAATATCGGCGCCTGTTCTCTCGGCGGCGCGCAGGCGGCGCTGGAGAAGGCGCAGCGCTACATGGGCGAGCGCGAGGCGTTCGGCCGGCGGCTGGAGGATTTCCAGGCGTTGCAGTTCCGGCTTGCCGACATGGCGACCGAGCTGGAGGCGGCGCGGCTCTTCCTGTGGTCCGCCGCGGCTTCACTCGACCGCGGCGAGGCGGACACGACCCGGCGCTGCGCGATGGCGAAGCGGATCGCCACCGATACGGGTTTCGAAGTCGCCAACAATGCGCTGCAACTGTTCGGCGGCTACGGCTATCTCGCCGAATACGGCATCGAGAAGATCGTGCGCGATCTGCGGGTGCACCAGATTCTGGAAGGGACGAACGAAATCATGAGACTGATCGTCGCGCGCGGCCTCATCGGGCGGAACGCATGAGCGGGGAGACGACCGCGGATGTCGAGATCCGGATCGAGGGCAGGGTCGGCCGGATCAGCCTGAACCGGCCGCGGGCGCTGAACGCGCTGACGCACGACATGGAAGTGGCGATCGACGCGGCGCTGCTGCGCTGGGCGGACGATCCTTCCGTCGCCTTCGTGATGGTGGACGGGCGCGGCGAGCGCGGGCTGTGCGCGGGCGGCGATATCCGCGCGCTGTACGACGCGGCGAAGAGCGGCGGCGAACGCCTCGCCTTTCCATTCTTTGGCGACGAATACAGGATGAACGCGCATATCGCGAATTATCCGAAGCCCTTCGTCGCGCTGATGGACGGGATCGTGATGGGCGGCGGCGTCGGCATTTCGGCGCACGGGTCGCACCGCATCGTCACCGAGCGGACGATGCTGGCGATGCCGGAGGTCGGCATCGGCTTCGTGCCGGATGTCGGCGGCACTTTCCTGCTCGGGCGGATGCCGGGCGAGACCGGCATTCACGCCGCACTCACCGCGCACCGGATGACCGGCGCCGATGCGGTGTCCTGCGGCATCGCCGATCATTACGTGGAAAGCCGGCATCTGCCGGCGCTGACGGCGGCGCTGGCGGCGCTGGTGGATGGCGCTGATGTCGATGACTGCATCGCCGCCTTCGCGACGCCGGCGCCGGACTCGCCGCTGCTCGCCGAGCGCGCCTGGATCGACGATTGCTACAAGGCGCCGACGGCCGAGGCGATCGTCGCGGCGCTGGAGGCGCATGCCGAACCGGCGGCGCGCGAGGCGGCGGCGACGATCAGGCGGATGTCGCCGACCTCGGTGAAGCTCAGCCTGCGCCTCGTGCGCGCGGCGCGGGGCGATGCGAAGGTGGAAACCGCGATCGACCGCGAGTTCCGCGTCGCGGTGCGCTGCGTCGCCGCGCATGATTTCGTCGAGGGCGTGCGGGCGCAGCTCGTCGACAAGGACCGCAATCCGCGCTGGCAGCCGGCGACGCTCGATGGCGTGGATGATGAAGCGCTCGATGCCTATTTCGCGCCGCTCGGCGCCGATGAGCTGGGGCTCGACGCACTAGAGCACTTTCCGATCCTTTCGGATCGGATGTAGTGCTCTATCATATTGATAATTAGAGCATCTTTATCCGATCGGATGATGCTCTAACGCACTGACAGGAGGATACGCATGGCACGGATCGGATTCATCGGCCTGGGCAACATGGGCGGCCCGATGGCCGCCAATCTGGTCCGCGCGGGCCATGCGGTGCTCGGCTTCGACACCGTGCCGGCGGCGCGCGAGGCGGCGGCGGCGGCGGGTGTGACGATCGTGTCGCTTGCCGCCGAGGCGGCGCGCGACGCGGATGCGGTGATCACCATGTTGCCCTCCGGCCCGATCGTGCGCGCGGTCTATGAGGCGGCGGACGGCATCCTGCCGGCGGCGCGGGCCGGCACGCTGTTCATCGACTGCTCGACCATCGATGTCGACTCCGCCCGCGCCGCGCATGCGATGGCGGCGGGACGGGGGATGCTCTCGCTCGATGCGCCGGTCTCCGGCGGGGTGGGCGGTGCCAGCGCCGGGACGCTGACCTTCATGGCCGGCGGCAGCGCCGAGGCGTTCGAGCGCGGCGAGCCGCTGCTGGCGGCGATGGGCCGGCGCATCGTGCATTGCGGCGGCGCCGGGGCCGGGCAGGCGGCGAAGATCTGCAACAACATGATCCTCGGCATCTCGATGATCGCGGTGAGCGAGGCCTTCGCGCTGGCCGACCGGCTGGGGCTCGACCGGCAGAAACTGTTCGACGTGGCCTCCACCGCCTCGGGCCAGTGCTGGTCGCTGACCTCGTATTGCCCGGTGCCGGGACCGGTGCCGGCGAGCCCGGCCAATCACGAATACCGGCCGGGCTTCGCCGCCGCGCTGATGCTGAAGGATCTCGGTCTCGCGATGGAGGCGGCGGCGGCGACCGGCACCGAGACCGCGCTCGGCCGCCATGCGCGCGACATCTACGCCGCGTTCGCCGAATCAGGGCATGGCGGCGAGGATTTTTCCGCGATCTTCCGGGCGATCTCGGCGGCGTCGAAACCCGCCTGAGCGGCGCGGGAGGCGCGGAACCAGAAAAAAAGGAAACGTCCATGACCGACTTCATCGCCGCGCGGCAGTTCCTTCTCGACCACCGGACCGATCTTGCCGCCGCCTCCGCCGGATTCCGCTGGCCGGAGGCGCGGGATTTCAACTGGGCGCTCGACTGGTTCGATGCGCATCTCGCCCGCGATGCCGGCAGCGCGCGGCGCCCGGCGCTGTGGATCGCCGATCCGGCGGGCGGGGAGGATGTGCGGCTGAGCTTCGCCGAATTGTCGGCCCGGTCGAACCGGACGGCGAATTTCCTGCGCGCCCGGGGCGTGCGGCGGGGCGACCGGCTGATCCTGCTGCTCGGCAATATCGTGCCGTTGTGGGAGGTGATGCTGGCGGCGATCAAGCTCGGCGCGGTGGTGATTCCGGCAACGACGCTGCTGACGCCCGAGGAGTTGCAGGACCGGGTGGAGCGCGGGGCGGCGCGTTTCGTGGTGACGACGGCGGACCAGGCGGCGAAGTTCGACGCTGTGGCCGGCACGTTCCAGCGGATCGCGATCGGCGGCGCGCCGGATGGGTGGACGCCCTACGCGCCCGAGGGCGAGAGCGCGGATTTCACGCCGGACGGACCGACCCGGGCGGATGATCCGCTGCTGCTCTATTTCACCTCGGGCACCACGGCGAAGCCGAAACTCGTTCTGCATTCGCATTATTCCTATTCGGTCGGCAGTCTCTCGACGATGTACTGGATCGGGTTGCGGCCGGGGGATGTGCATCTGAACATTTCCTCGCCGGGCTGGGCGAAGCATGCCTGGAGCAGTTTCTTCGCGCCCTGGAACGCGGGGGCGACGGTGTTCATCGTCAACCAGCCGCGCTTCGAGGCGAAGGCGCTGCTCGATACGCTGGTCCGCTGCGGGGTGACGACGCTGTGCGCGCCGCCGACGGTCTGGCGGCTGCTGATCCAGAACGATCTCGCGCAATGGAAGGTGGCGCTGCGCGAGCTGGCCTGCGCCGGCGAGCCGCTGAACGCCGAGATCATCGACCGGGTGCGGGCGATGTGGGGGCTGACGATCCGCGACGGCTACGGCCAGACCGAGACGACCGCGCAGATCGGCAATTCGCCCGGCCAGGCGGTGAAGCCGGGGTCGATGGGCCGGCCGCTGCCGGGCTACCGCATCGCCATACTCGACCAGGCGAACGATTCGGTGACCGAGGGCGAGGTGGCGCTGCCGCTTGGCGCGGCGCGGCCGGCCGGGCTGATGCGCGGCTATGTCGACGCCGAGACCGGCGCGCTGCGCGGCACCGACGGCGCCTATTACCGGACCGGCGATGTCGCGCAGATCGACGCCGACGGCTATCTCACCTTCGTCGGCCGGGCGGATGACGTGTTCAAGTCGTCGGATTACCGGATCAGCCCGTTCGAGCTGGAGAGCGTGCTGATCGAGCACGGAAGCGTCGCCGAGGCGGCGGTGGTGCCGAAGCCGGACGAGATCCGCCTTTCGGTGCCGGTCGCCTATGTCGCGCTGGTGCCGGGGGCGGCGGCGGACCGGGCCACGGCGCTGTCGATCTTCCGGCATGCGCGGGCGCGGCTGGCGCCGTTCAAGCGGGTGCGGGAGATCGTGTTCGTCACCGACCTGCCGAAGACGATTTCGGGGAAGATCCGGCGTGTGCAGTTGCGGCGCGGCGAGGCGGGCGGCGAGGCCGGGCTGGCGGGCGAGGTGGTGCGCTTCGCCGAGAGCGCGTTTCCGGAGCTGGCCTCGGGCGAGGGCGGCGGCCCGGCGTGATGGCGCGCCGGGCAATCTGACGGGGCGGAGCAAAAATGGACATTCGCGACAAGGTGTTTCTGGTCACCGGCGGCGGCTCCGGGCTTGGCGCCGCCGCGGCGCGGGCGCTGGTGGCGGAGGGCGGGCGCGTGGTGCTGGCGGATGTGGCCGAGGCGCCGGGCATGGCGCTCGCGGCCGAACTCGGCGCCGCCGCGCGATTCGTGCGGACCGATGTGACGGATGCCGGCCAGGCGGAGGCCGCGGTGGCGGCGGCGCGGGCGGCGTTCGGCGGGCTGCACGGGCTGGTGAACTGCGCCGGAATCGTGCTGGGCGAGAAGGTGCTGGGGCGCGAGGGACCGGCCTCGCTCGAGCGGTTCGCGCGGGTGATTTCGGTGAACCTCATCGGCACGTTCAACATGATCCGGCTCGCCGCCGCGGCGATGGCGGAAGGTGCGCCGGATGAGGGCGGCGAGCGCGGGGTGATCGTGAACACCGCCTCGATCGCGGCGTTCGACGGGCAGATCGGCCAGGCCGCGTATGCCGCCTCGAAGGCCGGGGTGGCCGGCATGACGCTGCCGCTGGCGCGGGAACTGGCGCGCAGCGGCATCCGGGTGATGACGATCGCGCCCGGCGTGTTCGAAACCCCGATGATGGCCGGCCTGCCGGACGAGGCGCAGTGCGCGCTCGGCGCCGCCGTGCCGTTTCCGCCGCGGCTCGGGCGGCCGGCGGAATACGCCGCGCTGGTGTGCCATATCATCGGGAACACCATGCTGAACGGCGAGACGATCCGGCTCGACGGCGCGCTACGGATGGCGCCGCGCTGACCGGCTCCGGCCCTCTTGCATCGCGGGGCGGCGGCCTGTAATACCCGTCGCACCGCAACGGCGGGCGCGTAGCTCAGCGGGAGAGCACTGCCTTGACATGGCAGGGGTCACAGGTTCAATCCCTGTCGCGCCCACCACACAAATTCCTGAAATCACACCGTTTTTTGAGTGGCATCACGGTCATGAACCGTGGGCTTGGGCCTCGTAGCAACCAGACAGCTACCGGACAAAGCCACGTTTTCAGCGGGTGCAGGCCGTTCGGGAAGAACGATCTGGATGGTCTCAGCCGGCCCGGCCGAACATCCGCTCCAGATCGCCCCGGCTCAGCCGCAGCACCGTGGGCCGCCCGTGCGGGCAGGTTTGGGCGAGGGGGGTCGTCTCCATCGCCCGCAACAGCGCCTCCATCTCGGCGAACGCCAGCCGCCGCCCCGCCCGCACCGAACGGTGGCACGCCATGCGGATCAGCACCGCGTCCAGCTTCGCTTCCAGCGCCGTCGCCGTCCCGCTCTCCGCCAGCGTGTCCGCCACATCCCGCGCCAGCGCGGCCGGGTCGGCCTTGGCCAGCGCGGCCGGCACCGCCCGCACCAGCACCGCCCCCGGCCCGAACGCCTCGATCTCCAGCCCCAGCCCCGCCAGCCGCTCCGCCGCCCCCAGCAGCCGCGCGATATCCTCCGCCGGCAGCTCCACCACCGAAGGCGCCAGCAGCGCCTGCGCCGGAATCGCCCCCGAATCCCGCTCCGCCCGCAGCCTGATCTCGGTCAGCCGCTCATGCGCCGCGTGCTGGTCCACCAGCACCAGCGTCCCGTCCCCGCTCTGCGCGAGAATATACGTGTCGAACACCTGCGCGATCGGCGTCCCCAGCGGATAGTCCGGCCGCGATTCGGGCAGAACCTCCGGCGCCACCCGCGCCGGCGGCAAATCCAGCCCGCGCAACTCCGCCTCCGCGAACCCCCGCGCCGCCCGGCTCTCCGCCTGCGGATACCGCGGCATCGGCGAGGAAGCCGCCCAGCTCGTCCGCGGCATCGACACCGAGGGGGCCGCCGCCAGGTCCGCCGGGGTCGCCAGCGCCCGCTGCACCGCCCCGATCATCAGCGACCGCACCGCGTCGGGTGCTGCGAACCGCAGCTCCGCCTTCGCCGGATGCACGTTCACATCCAGCATCTCCGCCGGAATCTCCAGCCACAGCGCCGCCAGCGGATGCCGCCCCGCCGGAATCCGCTCCCGATACGCGAGCCGCAGCGCCATCCGCAGCAGCGGGTCCCGCACCGGCCGCCCGTTCACCACCATGTGCTGGTGCCGCGCCGCCGCCCGCGTCAGGCTCGCCGGCGAGATGAACCCCCGCAGCGCCACCTCTTCGCGAACCGCCTCGATCTCCAGCAGCTTCTCCGCATCCGCCCGCCCATAGATCGCCGCCACCCGCTCCCGCCGGTCTTGCGGCGGCAGGTCGAAACTCGCCGCCCCGTCGATCGTCAGCGAAAACCCCACCGCAGGCGCCGCCAGCGCCAGGTGCCGGACCGCATCGGCGCAGGACCCCGCCTCGGCGCCGGCGCTGCGCAGGAATTTCCGCCGCGCCGGCGTCGCGTGGAACAGGTCCTCGACGGTCACGCAGGTCCCGACCGGCCCGGCCACCGGCTCGACCTCGCGGACGGCCCCGCCATCGACCACGATCCTGGCCGCCGAATCCTGCCCCGCCGGGCGGGAGGTTACGGTCAGCCGTCCGGCCGCCCCGATCGACGGCAACGCCTCGCCCCGGAACCCCAGCGTGGCGATCCGGACCAGCGCCTCGTCGGTCAGTTTCGATGTGGCGTGCCGTTCGATCGCCAGCGGCAGTTCGGCCTCGGGAATCCCGTGACCGTCATCGGTCACCTCGATCCGGCCGATCCCGCCGCCCTCGATCGTCACCCCGATCCGTCGTGCCCCGGCATCGAGCGCGTTCTCCACCAGTTCCTTGACCGCGGCGGCCGGCCGTTCGATGACCTCGCCGGCGGCAATCCGGTTGATCGTGGTCGGGTCTAGGCGGCGGATCGGCATGGCCCCATCTTACAGCAACAAGCCTCTTCCGCCATGCACCCGGAGCCCGACACAGACCCATGGCCAGCCTCGCAGCCCACCTGATCAATCCGGTCCTGCGTGTGCAGGTCAAGCGCAAGCTCGCCCGCGCGACCGATGCCGAGTCGCTCCGCAAGGCGTTCCGCTCGCCGATGCCGACCCCGCGCGGCGTGCGATATACCCCCTCGATCATCGGCGGCGTGCCGGGCGAATGGGTCGAGCCCGCCTTCGGCGCCCCGCCGGCGATGACCGTGCTTTACCTGCATGGCGGCGGCTATGTCGTCTGCTCCGCCGAGTCGCACCGCCCGGTCACCGGCGGCCTCGCGCGCCGGGGCCTGCGTGTCTTCGCCGCCGATTACCGCCTCGCCCCGGCGCATCCCTTTCCCGCCGCCGTCGATGACGGCTTCGCCGCCTTCCGCGGGCTCGTCGCGCAGGGGCACGATCCGGCGAGCCTCGCCATCGCCGGCGATTCGGCGGGCGGCGGCCTCGCGCTCGCGGTGGCGTTGCGGGTCCGCGAGGCGGGCATGGCGATGCCGGCGCGGCTGGTGCTGTTCTCGCCCTGGACCGACCTTGCCGGCACCGGCCGCAGCGCGGTCGAGAACCGGCGGTGCGACCCGATGATCCAGGGCGGCCGGATCGCCGAGGGCGCGCGCCCCTATCTCGCCGGCACCGATCCGTACAATCCGTTCGCCTCGCCGCTCTACGCCGATCTCGCCGGCCTGCCGCCGATGCTGGTCCATGTCGGCGCGCGGGAGGTGCTGCTCGACGATTCGGTGCGGCTGCACGAGAAGGCGCTGGCCGCCGGCGTCGATAGCCTGCTCCGGATCTGGCCCGTCGTGCCGCATGCCTGGCCGATCTTCCAGGCGATCCTGCCCGAGGGGCGCGCGGCGCTCGACGAGAGCGCCGCCTTCATCCGTGGTGCCGCGCCGCCGCCCGCCGCACTTCGTTGATGCCGAAATAGGTCAGGGCGAGCAGCGGCAGCACCCCGCCGACGATGGCGACCAGCGTCCAGCCGCCGCGGATCAGCAGGTCGCTCGCCACCGCCGAGCCGGCGGCGCCGCCGAGGAAGAAGGCGGTCATGTAGGCG
Source organism: Acidiphilium multivorum AIU301 (assembly GCF_000202835.1). Classification (NCBI taxonomy): domain Bacteria; kingdom Pseudomonadati; phylum Pseudomonadota; class Alphaproteobacteria; order Acetobacterales; family Acidocellaceae; genus Acidiphilium; species Acidiphilium multivorum. Next base: position 1,394,191 of record NC_015186.1, on the reverse strand, counting down.
CCGTTCAGCCGGGCCCGCCGCTCGGGGGCAAGGGCGTAGATCGCCCGCTGGCCGAACAGGTTGTTGGCCTGCACGCCGAAATCGAGCAGCACGCCGGCGCCGGCGAGGAGGACGACGCTGTGGATGGCGGCGCCATAGCCCGAGATCAGGAAGGAGAGGGCGATCAGCGCCAGCGCGGTCGCGGTGCCGGGGCGGCCGTATCCGGCATCGGCCAGCCGCCCGGCGATCGGCGCGGCGGCGGCGCCGGCGGCGCCGACCAGGGCGAAGATCGCGATGCCGAACTGGGTGTAGTGGAATTCATGCAGCAGCAGCAGCGGCGCCGCCGTCCAGTACAGGGTGAAGGCGGCGAAGGCGCAGGTCTGGTAGGCGGCGCGGCGGCGCAGCATCGGCTCGGTGCGGTAGAGGCCGAGCATCGAGACGATCAGCTCGCCATAGTGATGATCGAGCTTCGGCGTGACGCGCGGCAGCTTGAGCCGCAGCAGGACCGCCAGCAGCGCGATGCCCGCCGCCGAAATGCCGAACACCGCCCGCCAGCCGGCGAGCCAGGCGACGAAGCTCGCCATCGGCCGGGCGAGCAGGATGCCGAGCAGCAGCCCGGCCATCACATTGCCCACCACGCGGCCGCGGATGGCATCGGGCGTCAGCGAGGCGATCATCGGCACCATGATCTGCACCGCCGCGGAGCTGACGCCGATCAGCAGCGAGGCGGCGAGGAAGCTCGTGCCGTTCCAGGCGATGGCGGCGAGGCCGAGGGCGATGGCGGAGGCGCCGACCATGCGCGCGATCAGCTTGCGGTTCTCCAGCAGGTCGCCCAGCGGCACCAGCAGCAGCAGGCCGGCGGCGTAGCCGAGCTGCGTCAGCGTCACCAGCAGGCTCGCGACCTGCGCCGGCAGGCCGATATCCGGCGCGATCGTGCCGACCAGAGGCTGGACGTAATAGATGTTGGCGACGACCGCGCCGGTCGCGACCGCGAACAGCGTGGTCAGCGCGGAGGAGGGGGCGGCATCGGTCTTCGCGACGGCGGCCGGGGACGCGGTGATACATTCCGACATGAAAGCCGATATGCCCTTCGCAGGCCTGTGTTCAACCGCCGAGGCGATGCCGGCCAGCCATGAGCGCCAGCCCCTTGCCGGCGCCGCCGACTCAGAACAGGTCGAGGAACCGGCCGACAACGCCCTTCTGCGCCTGGCCCGGCGCGGTCGCCGGCGTCGTGCCCTTCGTTGCCGGCTCGCCGAGGGCGGCGTTTTCCTGCAGGCGCTTCTGCTCGGCCGGCGCGTTGACCACCTTGGCGCCCTTCGACGAGCTGCCGAAGGACATCAGCGAGCCGACGAAACCGGGGCTGCGGCTTTCCTGTTCGGCGTCATGGTTGATCGTCGCGCGGATATTGGCCGGCGGCGTCGGCCCGGCCTGTTCGAGCAGCGCCTGCTGCGCCGGGCCCATCGTGGTGCTGGCGTTCTGCAGGGCGCTCTGCGGCGAGAGGATGCTCTGCGCCTCGGTCGAGGAGGAGACCTGCTGGGGCCGCGGCTCGCCGGGCACGGGGGTGGGCAGGGCCTGGAGATCCGGCGGCATCGACAGCGGAGCCTCGGTACCGACATCGAACGCGTTGGGGGGCGTGACCGTCAGCCCGAAGGTCTTCGACGGATTGCTGCATCCGGCCAGCAGCAGCGGGCCGAGCAGCAGGAACGGAAGGGTCGCGCGCGATGAACGGATCATGGCGCTTCCTTATCCTCGCGCGCGGGAGGCGGCAAGTGACCGGCGCGGTCGCGGCTGAACAGGCTTTCGATGATCAGCGCGGCGACGCCGCCATCGATCGCGGCGTCGGCGAGGTTGAAGACGTACCAATGCAGGTTGCCGATATGGACATCGACGAAATCGACCACCGCGCCGTAGGCGATTCGCGAGATGACGTTGCCGGCGGCGCCGCCGATGATGGCGCCGAGGCCGAGCGCCGCGAGCAGCGAGGGGGTGCGCCAGAGCCAGACCGAGAGCCCGGCGATGGCGGCGATCGCGACCGCGATCAGCAGCAGCCGCGCGTCGTCGCCGGCCAGGATGCCGAAGGTGACGCCGTGGTTCCAGACCATGGTGAAGTTCAGCACCGGCAGGACCGGCACGCTGCCCTTCCGCGGCAGGTCGAGTCCGTAGAGGATCCAGGCCTTCGAGGCCTGGTCGATGGCCAGCACCGCCAGCGCCATCAGCGCGCCGAGCGTGCGGCGGCTTGCGTTACCGCGAGATGCGCCGGTCATTCGACATACGCGCAGCAGCGGCGGCACAGGCCGGGATGCGCGGGGTTGCCGCCGACCTCGGGCAGCACCTTCCAGCAGCGCTCGCATTTCTCCCCGGGGGCGATCTCCACCACCGGCTCGGCGCGCAGCGGGGCGCTGGCGCCGGCGCCTGCGGGCTCGGCGGCGATCTCGGTTTCCGCCGCCGAGGTGATCATGATCTCCGCCCAGTCCGCCGCGCGCAGGGCTTCCGGCGCATCGACCGCGAAGGTCAGGACGATCTTCGCCTGCAGCGAGGCGGCGATGTCGCCGTTGCGGCGGGCCTCCTCGATCCGCGCATTGGCGATGCGGCGCACCGCGCGGATCCCGGTCCAGGCCTCGTCCAGCGCGTCGTCGCGCCAGGCGGCGGGAAGCTCGGGGAACTGCGCGAGATGCACGCAGGCCTCCTCGCCATGGCGGGCGCGCCAGGCCTCGTCGGCGGTGAAGGGCAGGACGGGGGCGAGCCAGGTGGCGAGGCAGCGGAACAGGATGTCGAGCACGGTGCGGCAGGCGCGCCGCGTCTCGCTCTGGGCGACGAGCCGTCCCTCGGCATCGAGCCGGACGTCGCAATAGAGCGCGTCCTTGCGGATGTCGAAATAGAAGGCGGAGAGGTCGTTGTTGCAGAACTGGTGGATCGCCGGATAGACGCCGGTCCAGTCATGCGTCTCGACGGCGCGGCGCAGCATCGCGTCGAGCCGGGAGAGGCGGTGCAGCACGTAGCGCTCGAGGTCGGGCATGTCGGCGGCCGGCATCGCCTCGGCCTCGGTGAAGCCGTCCAGCCCGCCGAGGACCCAGCGCAGCGTGTTGCGGATGCGGCGGTAGAGATCGGCCTGCTGCTTGAGGATGTCCTTGCCGATGCGCAGGTCGTTGTGGATGTCGGAGTTCATCACCCACAGGCGCAGGATGTCGGCGCCGTACTGGTCGATCACCTGCTGCGGCGCGGTGACGTTGCCGAGCGATTTCGACATCTTGCGGCCCTGCTCGTCGAGCACGAAGCCGTCGGTGACGATGGCCTTGAAGGGCGCGGTGCCGCGGGTGCCGACCGCTTCCAGCAGCGAGGCCTGGAACCAGCCGCGATGCTGGTCCGAGCCTTCGAGATAGAGATCCGCCGGCCAGGGCATGCCGCGCGCCTCCAGCACGAAGGCGTGGGTCGAGCCGCTCTCGAACCAGACATCGACGATGTCGAAGACCTGCTCGAAATCGGCGGGATCGTGGTCCGGCCCGAGGAAGTCGGCGGCGGGGCGGGCATACCAGGCATCGGCGCCCTCGGCCTCGAACAGGGCGCGGGTGCGGGCGAAGACCGCCGGATCGGTCAGGATCGACTTGTCGTCGCGGCGGACGAAGATCGCGATCGGCACGCCCCAGGCGCGCTGGCGGGAGATGCACCAGTCCGGCCGCGCCTCGACCATCGAGCGGATGCGGTTGCGGCCCTGGTCGGGGACGAAGGCGGTGCGGTCGAGCGCCTCCAGCGCGTGGGCGCGGATCGCCTCCTCGCCGTCCATCCGGATGAACCAGTTGGGCCGGGCGAGATAGATCAGCGGCGCCTTGGAGCGCCAGGAATGCGGATAGGAGTGGAGGAATTCCTCGCGCCGGAGCAGGGCGCCGGCCGCGGTGAGCGCGGCGCAGACCGGGTCCGCCGCCTTGTAGACGTGCAGGCCGGCGAAGAGCGGCACGTCGGCGGCGTAGGTGCCGTCGTCGTTCACCGTTTCCGGCACCGCGATGCCGTGGGCGCGGCAGAGGAAGAAATCGTCCTCGCCATGCGCGGGCGCCATGTGGACGAAGCCGGTGCCGGCCTCGGTGGTGACGAAGTCGCCGAGCAGGAGCGGGACATCGTAGTCATAGCCCTGGCCGCGCAGCGGGTGGGCGCAGACGAGGGCGCCGAGATCCTTGCCGCGCAGCGTCTGCTCGACCTCGTGCGCGGTGATGCCGGTTTCGGCGGCGAAGGCGTCGAGCAGTTCGGCGGCGACGACGAGGCGCTCGCCCTTGCGGGCGAGGCTGTGCTCGGTGGCATCGGCGATGCGGATCACGACATAGTCGAACTCCGGCCCGGCGGCGAGGGCGCGGTTGCCGGGGATGGTCCAGGGGGTCGTCGTCCAGATCACGATCGCGGCACCGTCGAGATCGCCGCCGACGACGGGGAAGCGCACCCAGATCGCAGTGTCCCGCCGGTCCTGATACTCGACCTCGGCCTCGGCCAAAGCGGTCTTCTCGACCGGGCTCCACATCACCGGCCGCAGCCCGCGATAGAGCGCGCCGGAGGCGGCGAATTTGTGGATTTCCGCGGCGATCGCCGCTTCGGAGGCGAAATCCATCGTGGCGTAGCGGTTCGCCCAGTCGCCCTCGACGCCGAGGCGCTTGAACTCCTCGGCCTGCACGTCGAGCCAGTGCTGGGCGTAGTCGCGGCATTCGCGGCGGAATTCGAGGATCGGCACCTCGTCCTTGTTCTTGCCGGCCTTGCGGTAGCCTTCCTCGACCTTCCACTCGATCGGCAGGCCGTGGCAGTCCCAGCCGGGGACGTAGTTGGCGTCGAACCCGGCCATCTGGCGGGCGCGGTTGATCAGGTCCTTGTGGATCTTGTTCAGCGCGTGGCCGATATGCAGGTTGCCGTTCGCATAGGGCGGGCCGTCATGCAGGATGAAGGGCGTGCGGCCGGCGGCATCGGCGCGCAGCCGGCCGAACAGGCCCATCGCCTCCCAGCGGGCCAGCGCCTCGGGCTCGCGCTTCGGCAGGTCCCCGCGCATCGGAAAGCCGGTTCGCGGCAGGAAGACGGTGGCGCGGTAGTCACGCGGGCTGGACGGCAGGTCGTTCATCGAAAAGGCTCCGGCGGAGGAAAGGACAGGCGTGCGATCCCGGCCCTAGATCAGGACCGGGCGGCGAATTCGCGGGACCAGGCAGGCGGCGCGCCGTGCGGATGTCATGGCGAGAGGTTATGCGAGCCGCCACCCCGAACGGTCAAGCGCGGAATGTTGAACGGAATTTTGCTCTCATCCGCATCCGGATGGGGGTGGCGAGGCGAATTCAGGGCATATTTCTGCTCCCACGCCGGAATCCGAGCCGCCATGCCGAATGCCGCCCCGCAAGCTGAAGTCCGCGTTCGCCCGAAACGCCAGGCCCGCGTCTTCGGCGCGCCCTGGCGCACGCCGGCCGGGCGGTTTTCCTGGCTGAAGACGATTGCCCTCGCGCTCTGCACCGCGCCGGCGGCCTATATGCTGTGGGAGCGGCAAACCGGACATCTCGGCGGACGGCCGACGCATGAGCTGATGCTGCAGACCGGGTTCTGGGCGATCCGCTTCCTGCTGCTCGGCCTCGCCATCACACCGGCGCGGGCGGTGTTCGACTGGATGCGGCTGGCGATGTTGCGGCGAATGCTGGGCCTCGCGGCGGCATTCTACACCTTCGCGCATGTGATCCTGTATGCGGCGGATGAGGGATATGCCATCGGATTCGTTTTGAATCAGATGTTTACGGTGTTTTACCTCATCCTCGGTACCATCGCGACGATCGGGCTTGTGGCGCTGGCCGCGACCTCGACCGATGCGGCGATGGCGCGGCTGGGGCGGCGGTGGAAGGCGCTGCACCGGCTGGTCTATCCGATCGCCGCGCTCTCGATCTGGCATTTCTTCCTCACCCAGAAGATCGACGTCTCGGCGGCGATGGTGCCGTTCGGCCTGTTCGTCTGGCTGATGCTCTGGCGCCTGGCGCCGCCGGGGTTCCGGCGCTCGCTGGCCGGCATTCTCGTCCTCGCCCTCGGTGCCGTGGCGATCACCGCCGGCGGCGAGGCGGGATGGTATGCGCTCAATTCCGGGATCGATCCGTGGCGCGTGCTCGATGCCAATCTCTCGACCGCGCGGATCAGCCCGGCGGCGTTCGTCGCGGCCGATCTCGCGCTGCTGGCGGTGCTGGTGGCCGCGCGGCGGTTGCAGCGCCACGCGGCTCCGGGCTGAACGGTCACATCCACGACATACCCGACTCGGCCGGGCCCTGCTAGCAAGGGGACATGGCACGCCCCGCGCCCCGTCCGCTCGCGCGACTGTCGTCGATCGCGCCCGTTCCTGCTGCCGGCCTGGCGCTGGCCGGGGCGGTGCTGGCGCTGGGGGGCGCGGTCGTGCTGACCGGCCGGCTGGCGGTCTCGGTGCCGGAACTCGGTCCGGCGGGCGGGCTGGCGCTGGCCGTCGATCCGGGCCGGGCGGGCCTCATCGCCGCCGTGCTGGCAGGGGGCGCCGCCGGCCTGCTGGCGGCGCCGGGTCTGGGCGTTTCCGCGGTGCTGATGCTCGCCGGCCTCATCGCAATTCTCGCCAACAATCTCTACACGCTTGTTTTTGCGGCATTGATCGTGGGGTTCCTGGCCGCTCGCCACCGCGCCGCGGCACCCGCTGCGCTGGCGGTGCTGCCAGCGACGCTGCTCGCGGTGGCGGAGACGCTCGGGCAGCCCGGCATCCTGCTGGTGGCCGGAGCGGCGCTGTTCCCGGCCGGCTATCTCCTCGCCGCGCTGGGCGGGGATCTGCTCCGCTTCGCCCAGGGCGCGGCGCTTGGCCTTGCCGGGCTGGCGCTGATGGCGGCCGGGCTCGGCGATGCCGGGGCGATGCGGCTTGCGCTGGAGACCGGCGCGCTGGCGGCGCCGGCGCTGGCGCTTGCGGCGTCGCGGATCGAGGACGTGACGGGTTCGCGCGCGCCGGACTGGCTGGGCGGGCTGGCGCGCGGTATGCCCGGCTTCGCGCTGTGTTTCGGCGGTGCGGCGTTCTGGGCGAGCCTGCTGCCGCCGGGACCGGGCTTCGTCGCGTTTCAGGGCGTGTTCGCGGCAGCGCTGCGGGCCGGCTGGCCGGGCGCGCTGGCCGCCATCGCCCTTGCCGGCGGTTTCGCGCTGGCCGGGTTCGGTTCGGTGGGGCTCTTCGCGCTGGTCTGCCTCGGCCGGCCGCGCAGCCTGCGCGCCGCCGCCGCCGAGGATCTGCCGCGCCGTGATCTCGTCGCGCTCGGTCTGCCGGCCGCCGCCGCCGCCGCGCTTGCCCTCGTCACCGCGCCGTTCCTGCTCCTGATCCCGCTCGGCGTGCTGCTGGGGCTGTGGCGCTGGAGCCTGCGCGCCGGGCCGATCGAGGCGCCGGCCTTCGAGGACGGGTTCGCCCGGCCGCCCGCATGGTTGCCGTTCGGCGATCCGGTCACGCAGATGAACGCGACGGGATTTGCCGCGCCGCTGCGGGGGGCCGCATCGTGGTTCGTCCGGCGGGTCCGGATCTCGCGCCGGGGCTGGCGGCGGCCATGAGCCCGGCGCTGCTCGCAAGCCGGACCATCGCGACCGGGATGAACATGGCGCTGCTGGCGGGGTTCGCGGTGCTGCTCGAATGCGCCCGCGCCCGGCTGGCGGGGCAGCTGGCCGGGGCGCCAGGTGTCACCTTCGCGCAGCCCTTGCGCGATCTCCGCCGCCTTGCGCGAAAGCGCCGCATCCGCCCTGCCTTTGCCTCGCCGCTGCACGGCATCTGGCCGCTGGCCGCCTTGGCGGCGACGGTCATGGTGATCGTCGTCATCCCCGGTTTCGCGGCCGGGCAACTGACCGCCGGGCGCGCCGGCCCGGCGCTGTTCATCGGCCTGCTCGCGCTCGGGCGGGCGATGCGGGTGATGGCGGGGATCGACGCCGGGGCGGCCATGCCCGGCCTCGCCGCCGCCCGGCTGGCCGCATCCGGCCTCGGCGCCGATCTCGCCTGGCTGCTCGCCTTTGCCGCGCTCGCCGCCGCGCCGCGCGGGACGACGCCGGAAGCCGTTCTCGCGGTGCTCGGGGTGTTGCTGACCTGGCCCGGTTCCGCGCCGGTGCCGGGCGATTATGCGGGGCCGGACCGCGCGGTCTTCGTTGTCGAAGCCATGCTGCGCCGGGCCGCTGCCCTTGCGCTGCTGGTCGCCCTCGTCGCGCCGCCCGGCCTCGCGCATGCCACGGCACCGCTGGGCTGGCCGGAGGGTATCGCGGTCTATGCCGCGAAGCTCCTGATCGCGGCGGCGGTCCTGGGGGCGCTGCGGCTGGTCCTGCCGCGCGGCGCGCCGCGGACCGGGATCGTCCTCGCGCTGGCGGCGCTGGGGGTGGCCCTGCTGGGTGGGGTGGCGCCGGATCGGCTCGGCCTCGCGGCGGGGCTGCTCGGCGTGATCGGAGGTGCGATCCTGCTCTGGCGGCGCTGGCCGGCGGAGGAGGCGCTCGCGCTGCTGCAGGGCGGCGCGGCGATGGTCGGGTTCGGGCTGGGCGATGTGAAGGGGGCGATCACGATTCTCGTGGGTGTGGCGCTCGGGCGGGTCGCCGTCGCGCTATCCGGCGCGGGCGGGTTGCGGATCTGGGCGATCGCGGCGCTGGCCGGCCTGCCGCCTTTCGGCGTGTTCGCCGGCGATTTCCGCATCGTTGGCGCGGCCGCTTCCCTGTCGCCGCTGCTGGCCGCGTCCCTCGTCGCGCTGATCGGCGCGGGCGGCGCGCGCGCGCTGACGGCACCCGCGCCACCCGGCGCGGAGAGCGTGCCGATGCGCGGGGCGGCCGTGCTCGGCCTGCTCGTCCTGATGGTGGTGCTCGGGGCGGCGCCGGTGGCGGGGCTGCAATGAGGGACGCCGAGATCGCCGGCCTGCTGGCCGCATCCACGGTCGAGCCCTGCGGCGGGGCGGCGCTGCATCTGCTGACGCCGGCGGACTGGCAGCACCTCGCGACGCTGGTGGATCCGGCGGATTTCGCCGGCCTGTTCGTGGCCGATGGCCGCGCCCATGCGCTGTTCTTCCGCGCCGCGCCGCTGCTGGTCGCGGTGACGCTGGCGGACAAGGCGTTTCCCGCCCTGTCCCCGTCCATTCCCGCCGCTTCCTGGTTCGAGCGGCTGGCCGCCGAGCGCGATGGCGCGATCGCGACGGGCGCGGCCGACACGCGACCGGCCGTCCGCCACGGCGAGGGCGACGCCGCCTGGCCGCGCTTCGCCGAACCGGCGGGCGAGGGGGCGTTTCAGGTCGGTCAGGGGCCGGTTTCGGGGCTGATCGCCCGGCCGGTTCATCGCCGCTTCACCATCGAGGCGGGACGGATCGTCCGGCTCGAGCATCGGCACGGCTATGCCCATCGCGATGTCGCCGCGCTGCTGCACGGCAAGTCGCCGCGCGCGGCCGCGCGTTTCGCGGCGCGCCTGGCCGGCGATGCCGTGGTCGCGCACGCGCTCGCCTTCGCCCGCGCGGCCGAGGCAGCGGGCGACGGCGCCGCCCCGCCCCGCGCCGCGGCGTTGCGCGCCGCGATGCTGGAGATCGAGCAGGTGACGGCGCATCTGCTCGCGCTGGCGGGGACGCTGGACATCGCCGGTCATGCCGGCCTTGCCGCGCGGCTGGGCCGGGCGCGGGACGATATCGCCGCCGCCGTCGCGGTGCTGTTCGGCCACCGGCTGATGATGGATGTCGTCATTCCCGGCGGGATCGATGTCGATGCCCGGATGGAGGCGCTGCCGGCGCTGGCCTCGGCCCTGAACGATGCGGCGGCGGCGGCGCGGCGGATCGGCGGGTTCGGGGTGCGCCACGCCCTCGGGCCGGCTTCGGCGCTGGCGCGGGAGCGGGCGCGGGCCATCATCGCCCTCGCGCCCGGCATCGCGCCCGCGATCGACGCCGCGCCGGCGGGGGAGATCGTCGCGCCGCTGCCGCCGGTGAGCGCCCGCGGACTCGGCTCCGCCGCTTCCGCCCGGGGCATGGTGCATCACTGGGTGAAGCTGCATGACGGGCAGATTGCCGCCGCCGCGCTGATCGATCCCGCCGCGGGGCGGTTCCGCGCGCTGGAGGATGCGGCCGTCGGGCTGGAAATGGAGGCGTTCGCCATGCTGGCCGAATGTTACGCGCTGCCGCCGGGGGCGATCGATGGATGAGGATGATCCCGTCCGGGTGCTGAGCGCCCGGCTGGCGGCCTCCGGCCAGGCGCTGCTCGGCCGCAGCCTTGCGGTGCGGCATGTCGATGCCGGCAGTTGCGGCGGCTGCGAGATCGAGATCGCGGCCTGCCGCCGGCTGCGCGGCGGCATGGCGGCGCAGGGAATCGCGATGGTGGAGGATCTTCGCGCCGCCGATATCCTGCTCGTCACCGGGGTGGCGACGCGCAACCTGGCCGAGGCGGTGCGCAAGAGCCTCGCCGGGATGGCGCCGCCGCGCTTCGTCGTCGCTGCCGGCGACTGCGCGCTCGATGGCGGCGTGTTCAAGGGCGTGCCGGCGGTTCTCGGCGGTGTGCAGGCGGTGATTCCGGTGGATCTGCTGATTGCCGGCTGCCCGCCCGCGCCACGGCAGATCCTCGCGGGGCTGGTTGCGCTGGTCGAGGCGAATGCGCGCGAACCTCGCCGGGCGCGGGTCGAGCCGCATGCCTGATTTCAGCCGCGAGCTTGCGCTGGGCGGCGTGGTGGCCGGCGTGGACGAGGTGGGGCGCGGGCCGCTCGCCGGGCCGGTCGTGGCGGCGGCGGCGATCCTGCCCGCCGACCTGCCGCCGGAGATCGCGGCACTGATCGATGATTCGAAACGTCTTTCGCCGGCGCGGCGGGAGGCGGCGCTGGCCGCGCTGATCGAGTCTGGCGCCGCGATCTCGGCGGCGGCGGCCTCCGTCGCGGAGATCGCGCGGCTCAATATCCTGCAGGCGAGCCTGCTGGCGATGCGGCGGGCGGTGGCGCGCCTGGCGGTTCGGCCGGATCATGTGCTGGTCGACGGGCAGGTGGCGCCGGATCTGCCGATGCCTTGCACGCCGGTGGTGGGCGGCGACGGGCTTTCGCTCTCGATCGCGGCGGCCTCGATCGCGGCGAAACTGGTGCGCGACCGGGCGATGAGCCGGCTCGACCGGCGCTATCCGGGATATGGGTGGGCGCGGAATTCAGGGTATGCAACGAAGACGCATCGAGACGCCATCCTGGGTCTCGGCATTACCCCGCATCACCGGCGGGGATTCGGACCGCTGCTGCCGCCGGCCTGAGCGGCGCGGGCGGGCCCGGTCAGCCGTATTTCCGCTCCGGGTGGCGCAGGTGCCAGAGCCGCTCATGCGCGGCGACGAGGCTTTCGATGCTCTTGCGCCGGTTCGCGTCCGGATGGATCGAGCGCCGGGTCAGCAACCGCTCCAGGATCGCCAGCAAATCCTCGGCGATCTCGTAATCGTCCTGGTCGCAGGCATGGTGAAAGGCGATGAGAATCTTGTCCGACAGGCGGCGGCTGTACCGCGTCGGCGAACGCTCGGTCTTACCGGCATCTTCCGTGGTCAAATCGGGGGCGTCGGTGTCGGTGAGGGCCATTGCAGCGATTCCTGTCATTCCTAAGAGTATATTACCAAATAGTAATCGAAATTCAAAACTTTTTTATGATCTAAATCAAATTGAGTAAAAAAAATTCACCCTTTGTGATGTTCGTAAGCGAGAATCAGCAGGTTGCGAAGCTGAAATTTGGACGAGGCGGTCTCCGAAAAAGTTAATATTACATTAAAGATTGAACATCTCACCGGCTGCGACGATTCCTATGCTATCCGCCGGCCCGCTGCCAGAGGCGCGGGAAGGCTTCGAGGCAGACACGGATGCGCCGAGCCTGGCGTGGCAGCATGATTTCGCCACGGCCATTGGTCCATCTTGCCGCGTCGCCTGACGCACGATTGTGAAAGCCCTGGACAGCACAGTTGTCGAGCTCAATCTCGCCGAGGTCGGTCTGCAGCGCGGCGAGGGCGACGCCGAGCGTGCGCCGGTCATCGGACGCGGGATCGACGCAGGCCGGCACGAAACACGATGACCGGAGAATGGCCCTGCCGTCATGCCCGGAAGGGAGGGACAGCCAGTCCGCGGTTTCGACGGGCAGGATCACGCCTCCTGTCCACAGCGCGGCGTCCCGGACGGTGCCGACCCGGAAGCCCTCGGACAGCGCGCGATGATGCAGCTGCTGCCGCACCGCGAGGAGCGCCGGCCCGCCGGTGCAGAGCGGCGCGCAGGCATCCCGGTCCCAGCGGAGATCGCGGACCGGCCAGGCCTGCGCCGTGGTGAAGCCGGCGCGGTTGCCGGTGTCGAGGTAGCTCTCGCATGGCGCGCCCTCGGCCAGGATCACGTCGTGCCGGGCCAGTTCGACATGGTAGTAGGTGATGGCGAGGCAGGCCTCGTCCTGCGTGATGGTCGCGCCGTTGACGAGGAACTTGGCGGGAATCAGGAGGTTGTCGAACCAGACCGCGTGATCGGGCGAAAGCCGCAGGCGGCGGGCGGGGACGCCGTCGGCCATCGATCCGGGCGCGAAGCAGACCGGTTTCACCTTCTCGGGCGCCGGGTGCATCGCGAGATCGAGCGTGCGCGAACCGGTCCAGATGACGGGCACGAGCTTTCCATCGGCCGTGACGACCTCGTCGCCGGCGGCGAGGGTTTCGACCGGGCGAAGCCCCTGGCGGGTCAGGATAAGGGTGCCGCGCGCGAAACAGGGGGGATCGTAGGCGCCGCCGCTGATCGTCGTTCCGCCGGAGCCGGTCTCGACATGGAAGCCGGCCGCGTCCCGGAGCACGAACTGCCCGTCGACATGGCCGGTGGCGTCGATGAGGCTCACGGTATCGCCGGTCTCGCGGACCTCGCCGTTGCGCAGCGTCGGCAGGACGATCGTGTCGCCGGGCGCGAGGTCGGCGATCGTGACGCCACGGCCGAGATAGGGATCGTCGAGCGTCAGCGTCCCGCCGCCGGGGCCGAACAGGAAGATCTGGCCGGCGACGCCGTCGGCCAGCAGGGCGGAGGCGCCGCCGCTCAGGGCGATCAGTCCGCCGCCTTGCACGGCGCCGCCCTCGACGGCGAGCGTGCCCGCGGCAATGTCGACGGTGCCCCGATTGTCGAATGCCGTGCCGCCGATCTCGACCAGCGCGCCGGCGCCGATATCGATCGTGCCGTCATTGCCGAAGCTGGGCGGAGCCGCGCCGGGCAACCCGGTCAGGGCGCCGAGATCGACCACGACATTGAGCGTCGCGTCGCAGGCGAGCGAGATGGTCCCCATGCCGACGGCGGAATCATAGGCGAACAGGTCGGCGGCGGCGGCGACGTCGAGCCAGGAGTTTCGCCCCAGGGCAACCGCGCCGCCGTTGCCGACCAGCCCGGCCGCGTCCGCGCCACCCTCCAGGCGGATGGCGGTCTCGATCGTCATGGTCGGGTCGATCGAGGCGAAGAGCCCGACGATCTCGGCGGTGACGCCGGCGGAGGGAACGGTGCCGCCGCTCCAGTTGCCGGCCGCGCCCCAGTCGGCGGACGGGGTGGTGTCCGGCCGGAAGAACTCTGTCGTCGGGTGGTCCGCCATCGCGCATCTCCAACGGCCCGGCCCGGTCATCATGAGCCGGCGGCCGCCAAGGAGGCGTGGTTTTTACGCCCGAATTTAAAGGCGCGTTAGCAGAACTGTTCCGTCATGACAAACGAAATATGGCTCGATTTTCGGAAAAATCCTGAAATTGACGAATATTTTCCGATTTTTCCACCAGAGGTTTCAATCCGCGGCGGGCCCGGTCGCGCGCTGCTGGAGGCGGAACGGCGCCGCCGGATACACGCCGAGGATGCGGATTTCGCGCGAGAAGAAATCGAGCTCCTCGAGGGCGAGGCGCACGTGGCGCTGTTCGGGGTGGCCGTCGATCTCGCTCAGGAACTGGGTGGCGGCGAACTGGCCGCCGACCATGTAGCTCTCCAGCCGCGTCATGTTCACCGAGTTGGTGGCGAAGCCGCCGAGCGCCTTGTAGAGCGCGGCCGGCACGTTGCGCACGCGGAAGACGAAACAGGTGATCAGGTCCGCCTGGTCCGGCGGCGGCAGGCGGGGCGTGCGGGCCATGACGTAGAAGCGGGTGGTGTTGTGCGCCGCGTCCTCGACGTTGCGGCGGAGGATGTCGAGCCCGTAGATCTCGGCCGCGAGGGAGGAGGCGATCGCGGCGCGGGTGGGATCGTTCCAGCGGGCGACGAGTTCGGCCGAGCCGGCGGTATCCGCCTCGACCACGGCCTGGGCCCCGAGCTCGCGGATCAGCGCGCGCACCTGGCCGAGGGCGACGGCATGGGAATGCACCTGACGGATGCCGGCGAGGCTGGCGCCCCGCGGCGCCAGCAGGCAGTGCTCCACCCGCTGGAAATGCTCCGCGATGATCGAAAGCCCGGACTCGGGCAGCAGGGCGTGCATGTCCGGCACCCGGCCGGCGAGCGAGTTCTCGGTCGGCAGCATGGCGAATTCGGCCTCGCCGGTCTTCACCGCCTCGATCGCCGCCTCGAAGGTCTGGCAGGGCAGGGTGGCCATGCCGGGATAGGCGGTGCGGCAGGCGAGGTCGGAATAGGCGCCGGGCGCGCCCTGGAAGGCGATTCGGGTTGTCATGCGGCAAGGTTCCTGCGGGCGCGGTCGAGGTCTTCCGGGGTATCGACCCCGAACGGGGCCCGGTCAATCCGCGCCGCGCCGATCCGCATCCCGAGTTCGAGGGCGCGGAGCTGTTCGAGCTTTTCGCGCAGTTCGAGCGGCGAGGGCGGTGCCGCGACGAAACGGTCGAGTGCCGCGCGGCGATAGGCGTAGACGCCGACATGGTGCCAGAGCGGTCCCGGCCCCGAGGGGATCGGGTTGCGCGAGAAATAGAGCGCGGGGGCGGCGATCCCCTCGCCGAAGCCGCAGGCCGCCTTGACCACCGAGGGGGAGGCGGCCTCTTCCGCCGTGGTGACGGGGGCGACGAGGGTGGCGATGTCGAAGCCCGGATCGTCGAGCACGGCGATCAGGGTGCGCAGCGATTCGGGCGGGAAGCCCGGAAGATCGCCCTGGAGATTCACCACGATGTCATGAACGCAAGCCGGGTCGATCGTGGCGAGGGCGGCGTGGATCCGGTCCGATCCGCTCGGCAGGTCGGGGTCGGTCAGCACCGCGGTGCCGCCGGCCGCGCGGACGGCGTCGGCGATCGCGGATTCGGCGCAGGCCACCGCGACCGGGCCGATCGCCGCTTCCCCGGCGCGGCGGAGGACATGGACAATCATCGGAATTCCGCCGATATCGGCGAGGGGCTTGCCGGGCAGGCGGGTCGAGCCGAGCCGTGCCGGGATCAGAACGATGGGAGCCGGAATGTCTGCCTCCATGAAGGTCGCATGGCGAACGCGACTGTTATCGCTTGTCGCACTTTCCTAAATCGCTATACATCCGTCCGTAAAGCTTTGGAGGGACCGCGCTTATGAGTGATCAGAACCACCCGTCTTCCGGACACGGCGGCAAGGGCCGCGACCCGCTGCTGCTGAACAAGATTGCCGGTGGCATTCTCTCGGCCGGGCTCCTGGTCTGGATCGCGATCCATATCGCTGGCGTGATGACCGGCGAGAAGGAGGTCAAGAAGCCGGTCATCAAGACCGCCGAGGCGCCCGTCGCGGCCAAGACCAGCGGCATTCCCTCCATCGACGGGCTGATCGTCAAGGCCGACGTGAAGAAGGGCGAGGCCTTCGTGCAGCAGCAATGCGCGGCCTGCCACACGCTGAACAAGGGCGGCGCGGCCGGCGTGGGGCCGAATCTCTACGGCGTCATGGGCGAGCCGATGTTCAAGAAGGCCGGCTATACCTTCTCCGGCGCGGTGACGAAGGCCGCCTCCGGCGTGTGGACCTACCAGAAGATGAACGAGTGGCTGGATGACCCGCAGAAATTCGCGCCGGGCACCCGCATGGGCTACACGGGCATCAAGAACGACAATGTCCGCGCCGACGCGATCGCCTATCTGCGCACCCTCTCGGACAACCCGATCCCGCTGCCCAAGCCGGGCGCCGGCGGTTCGGCCGTCGCCTCGAAGGGGGCGGCGCCAGCGGGCCTCGATTCGGGCGCGCCGGTGATCACCACGCTTTATGCCAGCGCCGATGCCAGCAAGGGCGAGGCCTTCTTCCAGCAGCAATGCTCGGCCTGCCACACGGTCACCAAGGGCGGGGCGAACGGCGTCGGGCCGAACCTTTACGGTGTCGTCGGCGCGCCGATGTTCGCCAAGGCCGGCTACACCTTCTCCGGCGCGGCGAAGAAGCATGCCGACGGCAAGTGGACGCCGCACGAGCTCGACGAATGGCTCTACGCGCCGACGAAGGCGGTGCCGGGCACGCACATGGCCTATCCGGGCATCAAGAACAACCAGACCCGGGCGGATGTGATCGCCTATCTCAACAAGCAGTCCGACCATCCGGTGAACCTCGCCGCCGCTGCGGGCCCCGCCGCGACGACGGCGACGGCCGCCGGTGCGGCGCCGACCGGGCTCGATTCCAGCGCGCCTTCGGTCAAGACGCTGCTGGCCAGCGCCGCGCCGGCCAAGGGCCAGGCGATGTTCCAGCAGCAGTGCTCGGCCTGCCATTCGATCAACAAGGGCGGTGCCAACGGCGTCGGCCCCAATCTCTACGGCGTGGTCGGCGCGAAAATGTTCGCGGCGGCGGGCTACAGCTTCTCCTCGGCCGCGAAGAAGCATGCGACCGGCGACTGGACCGCGCATGAGCTGAACGAGTGGCTCTACGATCCGATGAAGGCGGTGCCGGGCACGCACATGGCCTATCCGGGCATCAAGAACAACGTCGCCCGCGCCAACATGATCGCCTATCTCAACCAGCAGTCCGACCATCCCGAAACCTTCAAATGAGCTTTGATCCGGTCGCCGTGGCCTCGGCCGCGGCGGATGCCTCGGGGGCGGTGATCCGCGCGCATTTCCGCGCGCGGATCGACGTCGATACCAAGGCGGATGCCAGTCCGGTGACGCTGGCGGATCGCGGCGCCGAAGCCGCGATCCGCCGCGTTCTGGCCGAACGCTGCCCGGACCATGCCGTGATCGGCGAGGAGATGGGCGGCAAGGCAGGCGGGCGCTTCACCTGGGTGATCGACCCGATCGATGGCACGCGCGCCTTCATCACCGGCCGGCCGGTCTTCGCCACGCTGATCGCGCTGCTGGAGCATGGACGGCCGGTGCTCGGCCTGATTGACCAGCCGGTGCTCGGCGAGCGGTGGCTGGCCCATGAGGGCGTGCTGCGCTTTTCCGGCCCGCATGGCGGCGCGCCGGGAACGCGGGCGGTGGCGTCGCTGGCGGAGGCGGAGCTTTCCTGCACCTCGCCCGAGATGTTCACCGAGGCGCAGTTCGGCGGCTTTCGCCGCCTTGCCGGCGCCTGCCGCAGGGTGACCTATGGCGGTGATGCCTATGGCTACGGGTTGCTGGCGCTCGGGCAGATCGACGTCGTCGCCGAGGCCGATCTCAAGCCCTGGGACTGGTCGGCGCTGGCGCCGGTGATCGAGGCGGCGGGCGGGGCGATGACCGACTGGCGGGGCGCTGAGCTCACGCTGGAGAGCGACGGCACCGCGCTGGCGCTCGGCAATCCCGCCCTGCTCGGCGATGCCGTGGCGCTGCTCGGCGGATGACGCCGGCGATCGTCCATCTCACCGCGCGCTCGGACGACCTGGCCGAATGGCTCGGCCGGGGCGAGACGCTGCACCGGGTGCTTCGCCCGCAGCTTCCGGCCGACTACGAAGGCGCGATGCGCACGATCCTGGCCGAGGGGGCCGAGATGGCGCTGCTGCACGAGGCGGCGGTGCCGCGCGCGCTGGCGGTGTTCCGCGCCTTTCACGACACGGCGAACGGCTATCGGTTCTATATCGACGATCTCGTCACCGATCCCGACTGCCGCAGCGCCGGGCATGGCGCTGCCCTGCTCGGCTGGTGCGAGGCGGAGGCGCGCCAGCGCGGCTGCGACCGCCTGACGCTCGAATCCGGCACCCACCGCGAGCGGGCGCACCGGTTCTATTTCCGCGAGGGCCTCGCGATCACCCTGTTCGGCTTCGCCAAGCCGCTCCGCTGAGCGGGATCAGACCGCGGCGGTGATGGCCGCGGCGAGATCGTCCATCTTCGCGGTGCCGCCGAGATCGGGCGTGCGCGGCGAGGCGGGATCGCCGAGGGCGGTCTCGATCGCGCGGAGGACCAGGGCCGCGGCCTCGGCCTCGCCGAGATGATCGAGCATCATCGCGCCGGCCCAGATCGCGCCCACCGGATTGGCGATGCGCTGGCCGAAGATGTCGGGGGCCGAGCCGTGCACCGGCTCGAACATCGAGGGGAACTTCTTCTCCGGGTTGAGATTGGCCGAGGGGGCGACGGCGATCGTGCCGGTCACGCCGGGGCCGAGGTCTGAAAGGATGTCCCCGAACAGGTTCGAGCCGACCACCACGTCGAACCGCTCCGGGCTCATCACGAAGCGCGCCGCGAGGATGTCGATATGGTACTGGTCGGCGCGGATCTCGGGGTATTCGGCGCCGATCGCGGCGAAGCGCTCGTCCCAGAACGGCATCGAGTGGAAGATCCCGTTCGACTTGGTCGCCGAGGTGACGTGCGGGCGGCCGAGGCGGCGGGCGAGGTCGAAGGCGTAGCGCAGGATGCGGTCGGTGCCGGCGCGGGTGAAGATCGCGGTCTGCTCGACGAACTCGCGCTCGGTGCCGGCGAACATCCGCCCGCCGATCTGGCTGTATTCGCCCTCGACATTCTCGCGCACCACCCAGAAATCGATGTCGCCGGGCTTCTTGTTGGCGAGCGGGCAGGGCACGCCGGGCAGCAGGCGGACCGGGCGGAGGTTCACATACTGGTCGAACTCGCGGCGGATCGGGATCAGCAGGCCCCAGAGGGAGATGTGGTCCGGCACGCCGGGATAGCCGACCGCGCCGAGAAAGATCGCGTCATGGTCGGCGAGGCGGGCGATGCCGTCTTCCGGCATCATCCGCCCGGTGGCCTTCCAGGTTTCGCAGCTCCAGTCGAAATCGCGCCAGTCGAGCGTGAAGCCGCAGGCGGAAGCCGCACGGTCGAGGACCGTGCGGGCCGCCGGGATCACCTCGCGACCGATGCCGTCACCCTCGATGACGGCGATGCGGTGGCGACGCGACATCAGTATTCCTCGTCGGCGACGTAGGAGCCGATCTTCTGCACGAGATCGGGATCGCGCTTCGCGAGCGACAGGCCGTAGATGATCGAGAGGATCAGCACGCCGAGCGCCGCCCAGGGATAGATGTTGTAGGGGTAGGGCTGGCCCGGCTGGATCAGGCCCCAGAGCGGGAACAGCATCAGGACCGTGCCGACGATGGGGATCAGCGCGTGCTTGACCGGGTTGAACTCGTTGCGGTGATGGCGGAGCATGTAGACCGGCAGCGCGATGTTGGTGACGAGATAGGTGAGGATCACCGGGATCGTGCCGAGCGAGCCGGTCTCGCCGAAGAGATCGACCGGCTTGATGTTCCAGCCGAAGAAGATGACGATGCCGAGGGCCACGAGCACATAGCTCCACATCGCGACGAAGGGCGTGCGGTGCTGCGGGTGGATCTTGCCGAAGAAGCGCGGCAGCAGCCCCTCGCGGCCGGAGCTGAACAGGATGCGCGCCTGGCTGTTGGTCAGGCCCAGCAGCGAGGAGAAGATGCTGGTGACGCCGGCGAGATAGGCGATGATCAGGAACGATGCCGCCGAGGCCTTGAACGCGTCGACGAAGGGAATGTCCGCCTTGCCGATCGCGGTCGCGTTGTTGTGGAAGGCGATTTCGGTGGCGTAGGCGAGGAACATGTAGAGGATGCCGATCGACAGCGTGCCGATGATCAGCGCGCGCGGGATGTTGCGCCGCGCGTCGCGGGTTTCCTCGGCCAGGGTTGCCGAGTTCTCCCAGCCGATGAAGAGGTAGATCGCGATCGGGAAGCCGAGGCCGATGCCCTTGAGCCCGCCGGAGAGGTGGCTCCACTCGAACGGCGCGAGGCTGAGATGGCCGGCATTGACCACCAGCATGGTGATCGCGCCGATCAGCAGCAGCGCCAGTTCGAAATAGAAGAACACGGCGGCCCAGGTGGTCGAGAGGGCGACGCCGCGCGAGACCAGGATGCCGACCAGGCCGGTTTCGAGCAGGCTGAGCAGCTGCCAGGGAATGTTCAGGCCGAGGAACAGCTTCAGCGTGTCATGCGCCCAGCCGCCGGAGATCACCACCACCGAGGAGGCGGCGACGACATAGCCGAACACCACGAAGATCGAGGCCGCCGCCCCTGCCGCCGGGCCGAACGCCATGCCGATGAAGGTGACGAAGGAGCCGGTCGAGGGCCGGTATTTCGAGAATTCGGCGAGGGTGTTGGTCAGGAACAGCACGACCACCATGGCGACGAGGATGGTGAGCGGGGCGGCGACGCCGGCACCGCTGACGATCAGCCCGAAGCCGAAGAAGAAACTCATCGCCGGCGCGATGTTGGCGAGCGTCGAGGCGACGATCTGGGGCAGGCCCAGCGCGTCGCGCTTCAGTCGATGATGCGAACCCAGAACAGACATGATGGCTCCCGGTTTTGATTATTGTGCGTTCATATTACCCGACAGGGGGACGTTAGGCCACCGGCTTTGGCCAGCGCCGGTGCAGCCAGAGCCACTGGCCGGGACGCTGGCGCACCCAGCGCTCGATCGTCGCGTTCATCCAGGCGGTGCCGGCGGCGATGTCGGCCTCGCGGTCGTCGGTGACCTCGATCCGGTGCAGCTTCTCGAAGACGATGCGGATGCGCGCCGGGCCGATGCGTTCCGCGCGCACCGGCAGGATCGGGCAGCGGAACTTGCGGGCGAAGACGGCCAGCGCCGGGGCGGTCATCGCGTCGATTCCGAACAGCGGCGAGGCGATGCCGTCGTTCAGCTTCTGGTCCATCAGCATGCCGAGAATGCCGCCGCGCACCAGATGGGCATAGGAGCCGCGCGCGCCGGCGGCGCCCTTGGCGAACATGGTGACCGGCTCGCCGGTGGCCTGCTCGCGCAGGTCGAGGATCAGGCGGTCGACCGCCGGGTTGGCAGCGGCGCGGTAGAAGAAGGCGAGCCTGACGCCGAGCCGGTGCAGCACCGGCGGGATCAGCTCCCAGTTGCCGAAATGCGCGGTGAAGATGAGCGCCGGGCCGCCCTGCGCGGCGAGGGCCAGGCAATGCTCGCGGCCGACGATCTCGTAGCCGGGGCCGGCATCGGTTTCGCGCAGGGCGGCGAGATGCGGGAATTCGCCGGCGGTGCGGGCGAGGCTCTCCCACACCTCGCGGATGATGCGGCGGCGCGCGGCCTCGTCGAGTTCCGGCATGGCGCGGCGGAGATTCTGATCGGCGACGCGCGAGGTGGGGATCAGCGGGCCGATGCCGCGGCCGAGCGCGCCGGCGAGGTTGCTCGCGGCACGCGGGCCAAGGGCGCGGAAGATGCCGAGGAAGGCGCGTGCCGCGGTGGTTTCGATCTTGTGCAGGAGGCTCATGTCAGGAACCGATCAAGCGCGGCCGGGTCGTCGAAGGCAAGCCCCGCCTCGATCACCGCGCAGCGTGCGCGGAATGCCGGCGGCAGTTTCACCGCGTCCTTCGCGGTGGTGGCGAGGCGGGCGCCGAGGCGGCTTGCCTCGGCGTCGAGCCGGGCGAGATCGGCCGGGCGATAGGCGTGATGGTCGGGGAAGGGCAGCGTGCCGGCGATCTCGGCGCCGGCATCGCTGAGTGATTCGAAGAATTTCTCCGGCCGGCCGATCCCGGCGAAGCCGAGCACGCGGGCGCCGGCGAGCTGCCCGGCATCGGTGACGAGGCGGGCGGTGAGCACGGGCAGGGATGGCGGCAGCGCGGCGCGGGCGCCGGTGCGGTCGGCGCCGATCAGCACCGCCGCGGCGCAGCGCCGGGCGGCTGCTTCGACCGGCTCGCGCAGCGGCCCTGCCGGCAGCAGCCGCCCGTTGCCGAAGCCGGCCCCGCCATCGATGACGAGAAACGACGCGGTTTTCACCGGATCGGGGTTCTGCAGCCCGTCATCCATGACGATGGCGGTCGCGCCGGCGGCGACCGCGAAGGCGGCGCCGGCCGCGCGGTCGCGGGCGACGATGGTCGGCGCGGTCGCGGCGAGGAGCAGCGCCTCGTCGCCCACCTCGGCGGCGCCGTGCCGGGCGGGGTCGACCCGCAGCGGCCCGGCGAGGCGCCCGCCATGCCCGCGGGTGAGGGCGAAGACCGTCTCGCCCCGGTCGGCGAGGTGGGCGAGCAGGTGCCGCGCGAGGATGGTCTTGCCGGCGCCGCCGACCCCGGCATTGCCGGCGCAGAAGACGCGCGCGCCGGAGCGGAATCCCGGCCGGGCGACGCGCCGGGCGGTCAGCGCGCGCGTGATCGCGCCGAGCGGGGCGAGGAGCGGCGCCGGGAAGGCGTCGGTGGTCCAGAAGGCGGGGGCGCGCATCAGGGAGCCTCGTCGAGAACGGTGCGGGCCAGCCGGGCGGGCAGGCCGGCGAGCCCGGCGCAGGCGGCGCGGCCGGATGCGGCCATCGTCGCGCGGCGGGCGGGATCGTCGAGCAGGGCGGCGACGGCGGGGGCGAGGTCGTCCGGCCCGGCCAGATCGGCGAGGGCGCCGGCCGCGCGCAGCGTCGCGGCGGCTTCGGCGAAATTCGCCAGATGCGGGCCGCTGAGCACCGGGCAGCCGAGCTGCGCCGCCTCGATCATGTTGTGGCCGCCAATGGGGACCAGCGAGCCGCCGATGAAGGAAACGGCGGCGAGACGGTAGAACAGGCCGAGTTCGCCCAGCGTGTCGGCGATGTAGAGCCCGCCGGCGGCGGGCGCCTCGCCGCGCGAGCGCCGGGAAACGGGCAGATCGCCGGCGAGACCGGCGATGGCGTCGGCGCGTTCGGGATGGCGCGGCGCGATGATGGTGACGAGGCCGGGCCGGGTTTCGCGCAGAATGCGATGCGCGGCGATCACCGGCGCATCCTCGCCCGGATGGGTGCTGGCGGCGAGGACGAACGGGCCGGCTGCGGCGGCGGCGAGTGCGGCGCGGGCGGCGGGATCGTCCGGCAGGTCGGGGGCGGCGAATTTCAGGTTGCCCCAGGTCTCGACGCGGGTGAGGCCGAGGCCGCGCAGCGAAGCGGCATCCGGCGCCGATTGCGCGGCGATCAGCCGGAACCCGCCGAACAGGGCGCGGGCGAGGCCGGGCGCGCGGCGCCAGCGCGCGGCGCTGCGGGCGGAGAGGCGGGCGTTGAACAGGAAGCGGGGGATGCGCCGCGCGTCGAGCCCGGCGAGCAGGTTCGGCCAGATCTCGGATTCGAGGAACACCGCCGCGTCCGGCCGCCAATGGTCGAGAAAGCGCGTGGCATGGGCGGCGACGTCGAGCGGGACGAACTGGTGCAGCGCCCGCGCCCGCGATTCGGCAAGGGCGGCGGCGGTGCGGGTGCCGGTGGTCAGCAGCACGGTTGCGCGGTCGGCCAGGGCGTCGATCATGCCGAGGGCGGACATCGTCTCGCCCATGCTGGCGGCATGGACCCAGACGAGCCGGCCCGGCGGCCGCGCCAGCCCGGCGATGCCGTAGCGCTCCGGCAGGCGGGCGGCGATTTCCTTGCCGCGCCGCGCCCGCCGCGCCAGCCAGAACGGCAGCAGCGGGGCGATGCCGGCGGTGGCGAGGCGATAGGCGGTCAGGCCTGCCGGCATCGCGCGAGCGCCTCGTCCAGCGTGCGGCTCATCTCGGCCTCGATCTGCGGCAGCGCGGTTGCCCAGTCGTCCCGGGAGACGGCGATCGGCGCCGAGGCGACCAGCGCGCCGCGGCCGAAGGGCAAAGGCAGGCGCATCGAATCCCAGCTGTCGAGCCGGAAGGCGTGGCTGGTGGCCGCACCGGCGCAGAAGACCGGCGCGCCGGTCAGCGCCGCGAGCTGGGCGACACCCGCCGCCGCCCGCCGCCGCGGGCCGCGCGGGCCGTCCGGCGTGATCACGACCGGATGCCCGGCGCGCACCAGCCGGGCGAGTTCCAGCAGCCCCGCCGCGCCGCCGCGCGACGAGGAGGCCGAGATCGCCTCGAGCCCGAAGCGGCGCAGCGCGTTGACCACGAGCTGGCCGTCGCGGTGGCGGCTCGCCAGCATGTAGGCCGTCGGCGCATCCGCCGGGCGGCGCAGGGCGTGCATCGCCGCGGGCATCGAGGGCAGGCATTCGTGCCAGCAGGCGACGATCGCCGGCGCGCCGCCGCGGAGCACGTCGATGAAGGCATCGGCATCGATCCGCCAGCGCGTCGTCCGCAGGCTGAAGCCGAGGGCGGCGCCGACCATCGCGCCGATCCTGGCCTGGATGGCGGGCGACTGGGTGCGGGACTTGAAGGCGCGGATCATCGCGGTGGCGGTAGCACCTGCCGGGGCGTGCGTCATCCTTGTGCCGGGGCATGGGTGCAGGGCGGCCGGTTCGCGGCAAGCTGGCCGGCGAGATCGCGGAAGGCCGCCTCGCGAGGGTCCGATGCCCGCCAGGCCAGCACGATCGTGCGGCCCGCATCCGGATCGTCGAGCCGGCGGCAGACGACGAGGTCGCGCAGTTCCGGGCGGGCGGAGACGGCGAGTTCCGGCAGCAGGGAATAGCCCTCGCCGGCGGCGATCATCTGCCATAGCGTTTCAAGCCCGGTGGCGTGGCGCGTCACCGGCTTCGCGTCGCACAGCGACAGCGCGTGGTCGCGCAGGCAATGGCCCTCTTCCAGCAGCAGGAGATCCTGCGTCGGCAGGTCGTCGAGCACCAGCCGGCGCAGTCCGGCGAGCGCGTGGCCGGGCGGGGCGGCGAGCTGGAATGGCTCGAAGAAGAGCGGCGCGGCGCTGAAATGTCCGCGTGGCACGGGGGCGGCGAGCAGCACCATGTCGAGCGCGCCCTCGGCGAGGCGGTCGAGCAGGCGCGCGGTGCGTCCCTCGGCGAGGCGGAGCGACAGGCCCGGCCGCGTTACGCGCAGCAGCCGGAGCACGAAGGGGAGATAATAGGGCCCGAGCGTCTCGATCGCGCCCAGGCCGACCGTGCCGGCGAGCCCCTGCGGCTGTTCATGCGAAAGGCTGAGCAGATGTCGCGCTTCGGCCATCACCCGTTCGATCTGGGCCAGCAGCGTGACGCCGGCCGAGGTCAGCGTCACCCGGCGGCGGGTCCGCTCGAACAGGGTGACGCCGAGAATGGCCTCGAGCTTGCGGATCTGCTCGGACAGCGCCGGCTGGGACACGCCGCAGCGTTCCGCCGCCTGGCCGAAATGACGGAGTTCGGCGACGGCCTGGGCATATTCGAGATCGCGGAGCGAGAGCCCGGCGAGGGATCGGGGCAGGTCGGGGTGCGGAGACGCCATCGCGGTCGTGTAATCGCAATTTCCGAATGACGGAAGCTTGAGTATCGAGATTGCCTATCGGGAGCCGGACGAGTCCGGCCTGGCCGCTTGAAGCGCCCGGCGCGGCTTCCCATTCCTGAATCATCGATCACGTCGAATAGCGCGAAAGGAGGCCGGGATGGCGGACTGGAATGCAAGGCGGAAAGAGGCGGCGGACATGCTGGGAAGCGAATTCGGCCGCTTCCAGCACGAGTTCGACGATCTGCGCACCAGGCTGGGCCGCCTTGCCGGCGAGGCCGCGCGCGATTTCGGCGACGGACCGCAGAAGCTGACGGAACTGCGCGGCGCGCTCGATGGCCGGCTGGCGGTGATCGAGCGCGAACTCGATGCGCTGAGCCGCGACCTGCGCCTGCAGGGCGGGGCGGTGACCGGGCGGATCGGGCAGTCGGTGCGGGAGAAGCCGCTGGCGGCGCTGGCCGTCGCCGCAGGGCTCGGGTTCGTCGCGGCGCATCTGTTTCGCCGGCGCCGCGCGCGGTGACCCGCGTGCCGCCCCCGGCGGGGCGCTGACGTGCTGCGCTTCCTGACCGAACTCTTCTTCGACGGCGCGACCATGCGGCGGCTCGGCCTGAGGGTCGGGCTCGGCGTTGCCGCCATCGTCGTGCTGCTGATCGGGCTGGTGTTCCTGCTCGTCGCCGCCGAACAGGCGGTGGCCGCGGCGATCGGTCCGGTTTACGCGCCGCTCGTGTTCGCCGGAGCCTGTGTTCTGCTCTCCGCCCTGCTGTATGGGATCGGCACCTATGCCTGGCGCAGCCGGCCGCGGCCGCTTGCCGCCGCGGCGCGGGCCGGGGTGGTGCGCGAGGGGTTGGCGGTGTTCGCCGCGCTGTTGCGGCGTGAGCCGGCGAGACTGGTCTTCGCGGGGCTCGTCCTCGGGGCGCTGGCCGAATACCTGCAAAAACGCGAGGACAAACCCGACGAAAATTCGTGATTCGCGGGGAAAGGGAAAACCCGTTCTTGGACTCGGGCTGCGATTGGCGTAAGACGATCCGCATCGTATCCCTTTGCTAAGCGGAGCTTGCCGCATGCTGCGGCTGTCCATGCCTGTCAGAACAGCTCTCTCGCGGCTGACCCTTCCCGTGATGCTGATGATGTCGCTTGCGCTGGTTCTGGCCGGGCGGGCGGATCGCCGTCTCGGCGTGTTCCTCCGCACCCAGGTCGATGACGCGCTTGCGCCGCTCTACCGGGCCGCGGCGGCGCCTGTCCGCGCGGTCGAGACCGATCGCGGCGCGGTCGGCACATGGTTCGACCTGCGCGCGCGGAACGCGGCGCTGCGGGTCCAGAATCACGAATTGCGGCGGTGGCGGGCCGTCGCCCTGGCGCTCGAGGCGCAGAACGAGGCGCTGAAATCCCAGTTGCACTATGTGCCGACGCCGACGCCGAGCTTCTTCACCGCCCGCGTCATTGCCGATCTCGGCGGGCTTTATGCGCGTTCGGTGATGGTGACGCTGCCGCGCCACCCCGGCGATGTCCGCGACGCGGTGGCCATGGACGGCGCCGGCGTGGTCGGCCGGGTGATCGAGGCCGGGTCGCGTTCCGCCCGCGTCCTGCTGATCACCGACCTGAACAGCAAGGTGCCCGTCGCGATCGGGCGGGACGGCGAGCGGGCGATCATGGTCGGGCAGAATACCGCGTCGCCGCGGCTGCTGTACTGGACGCCGGGAAAGCCGCCGCGCGAGGGGGCGATCGTGCTGACCAGCGCCGTCGGCGGCATTTTCCCGAACGGGCTGCCGGTCGGCATCGTCCATTACGCCGGACGGAACGACCCGGAGGTGGTGCCGTTCGCCCGGCTCGACAGTCTGCGGGTCCTGCGCATTTTCGAGTACGGCACCGGCGGCTCGACCGATGTGGCGTCCAACGCAACGATCGCCAAGGCGCGGTGACCCGAAGGCGGGTCCATCGATGATCGACTTCATGGATCTCTGGCGCGCGCTCGACCGGGCGGCGCGCCACATGCTGCCGACTGCGGCGATCGTCGTGGTGATGGTGCTGCTGGCCCTGCCGGGGCTGCTGCCGGCCCAGGCGGAACTGCGCGCCGGGTTCGTCATGTCGTCGGTATTCTTCTGGACGCTGTATCGCCCCGGCGCGTTGCCGGCGCCGGTGGTCGCGCTGATCGGCGTCCTGCTCGGGCTGCTGGGCAACGTGCCGCTCGGCGTCTGGTCGGTCCTGCTGCTGCTGGAACAGGCGGCGGTGGGAATGTCCCGCCGCCTCCTGCTCAGGCAGGGTTTCATGCTGGTCTGGCTGGCCTTCGCCGGCTGCGTCGCGATTGTCGTCGCACTGGAATGGGTGATCCGCGCGACGCTCGATCTCACGCTGCTGCCCATCGCGCCCGCGCTGATGGAGGCGGGGATCAGCATTCTGTTCTATCCGCTGGTGGCGGTGCCGCTGTCGCGCGCGCATGCCGGCCCGGCCGCGCCGGAACAGGCCTGAGGCGGGCATGAAGCGCGAACGCCAGTTGCGGCCGATCTTCACCCGCCGGGCCCTGCTGCTCGGGGCGGCGGAACTCGGCGTGTTCGGCCTGCTCGGCCTGCGGCTGTATCGGATGCAGGTGCTGGAGCATGGACGATACGCCACGCTGGCCAAGCACAACTCGATCAACGAACGCCTGGTCGCCCCGTTGCGCGGGCTGATCACCGATCGCTACGGCACCGTCCTCGCCGGCAACAAGCGGCACTGGCGGGCGATGTTCATGATGATCGAGGCGCCGGACCCGCGGGCGGTGGTCGAGCGGTTTTCGCGCATCGTCGGCCTCGATGCGGGCGAAACCGCCCGGATCATGCGCGATCTGGTCGGAAAGCCGCATTACATCCCGTTGCTTCTGAAAGATTATCTCGACTGGAACGACATGGCGCGGATCGAGGTGAACGCGACCGATCTGCCGGGGGTGTTCGTCGATGTCGGCGCATCGCGGGTCTATCCGTTCGGCGCGCAGCTGGCTCATCTCATCGGCTATGTCGCCCGCCCCACCCAGAAGGAAGCCGCCTCCGATCCCGTTCTCGCGCTGCCGGGGATGCGGATCGGCCGCGCCGGCGTCGAGCGGGTGCGCGACGACGTGCTGCGGGGGACGCCCGGGATCGTGCAGACCGAGGTGAACGTGCACGGATCGGTCGTCCGCGTGCTCGACCGCGACAACGGGGTGCAGGGCCGGACGGTGCAGACCACGCTCGACGCCGGGCTGCAGACGATCGCGGCGCAGCGGCTGAGCGGGCAGTCCGGCGCGGCCGTGATGATCGACACGATCAACGGCGAGCTCCTCGCCATGGCGAGCCAGCCGAGTTTCGATCCGTCGCTCTTCGACACGGGCGTTCCCGAATCGGTGTGGAAATCCTGGATGTCGGACCCGCGCCACCCGATGAGCGACCGGGCGACCAGGGGGCTTTACGCGCCCGGCTCGACCTTCAAGCCCTGCGCCGCGCTCGCGGCGCTGCAATGCGGCGCGATCACGCCGGACACGACCTTCTTCTGTCCCGGCTACCTCAAGCTCGGCGATCATGTCTTCTACTGCTGGGATCATTACGGCCACGGCCATGTCAACGTGGTCAGCGCCCTGCAGCAGAGTTGCGACGTGTTCTTCTATCACGTCGCCCTGGCGGTCGGGATCGACCGGATCGCGGCGATGGGGCGGCGCCTCGGGCTGATCGGCAAGCTGCCGCTGGGGCTGCCCGCCGTCTCCGAGGGGTTTCTGCCGACGACCGCCTGGGCGCGGAAGCGCCGGCTGGTCTGGACCAAGGGCAACACCGTCATCCAGGGGATCGGGCAGGGCTATACCCAGGTGACGCCGCTTGGCCTTGCGACCATGACGGCGCGGATCGCCACCGGGCGGGCGGTGGAGCCGCATATCGCGCGCGGGATCGGGCATGATCTGCTGCACGAGGACATGCCGGATCGCTGGCCGCATCTCGGCCTTGACGAGCGTGGCCTTGCCGCGGTCCGCCAGGGCATGTTCGATGTGGTGAACACGCCGAAGGGCACGGGCTATGCCTCGCGCCTCGCCCTGCCGGGCGTGTTCATGGCGGGCAAGACCGGCACGGCGCAGGTGCACGACAATACCCAGGCCGAGGAAAAGGCCAATCTGGACGACGCGACGCTGCCCTGGAAGTTCCGGCCCAACGCCTTCTTCATCGCCTTTGCGCCCGTGCACGCCCCCCGCGTCGCCGTGGCGGTGGCGGTCGAGCACGGCAACGAGGGCGCGTCGGCATCGGCGCCGATCGCCCGTGACCTGGTCACCGCCGCATTGACCCGGGACCTGACCGCGGCACCGCCGGGAACCGTGATCGAGGCGCCGCAGGCGAAGCTCGTCGGGGAGGGGCCGGCATGAACACGCTGCTGACCGACAAGACCTACAAGCCCTATTACGAGCGCGGCACCGGCATCGCCGCCAAGCTGCTGCGGGTGAACTGGCTGTTCGTTCTCGCATGCTGCGCGGTGGCGGGGATCGGCTATGCGGCGCTCTATTCGGCGGCCGGCGGCCACGGCCAGCCCTATGCCACGCCGCAGATCGAGCGTTTCTTCGCCGCGCTGATCATGATGATCGCGATCGCGATGGTCGATATCCGGCTGATCGCGAAACTCGCCTGGCCGCTTTACGGGGTGGGCGTGCTGCTGCTGGTCGCGGTGTGGAAATTCGGCCATGTGGGGCTTGGCGCCAAGCGCTGGCTCGACCTCGGTGGCGTGCACGTGCAGCCCTCCGAGCTGATGAAGCTGTTCCTCGCCATGGCGCTGGCATCGTGGTTCCACCGGGCCAGCCACGAACGGGTCGGCAATCCGCTCTTCCTCATCCCCCCGGCGCTCGCGATCCTTGTTCCCGCCGGGCTGATCCTCAAGGAACCCAATCTCGGCACCGCCGTGATCACCATGAGCATCGGCGGCGCGGTGATGCTCGGCGCCGGCGTGCGCTGGTGGAAATTCGCGATCGTGATCGGGCTCGTCGCGGTCATCGCGCCCTTCGCCTATCATCACCTGCACGGCTACCAGAAGGAACGGATCCTCACCTTCCTCCATCCCGGGCGCGATCCGCTCGGTGCGGGGTACAACATCATCCAGTCGAAGATCGCGCTCGGCTCGGGCGGCATGTGGGGGCAGGGGTTCCTGCACGGCTCGCAGAACCAGCTCAACTTCCTGCCCGAGAAGCAGACCGATTTCGTCTTCACCATCATCGCCGAGGAATTCGGCTTCGCCGGGTCGCTCGTGCTGGTGTCCATCCTGCTCTCGATGGTGGCGATGGCGACCTATACGGCCCTGCGCTGCGGGCACCAGTTCGGCCGGCTGGTGGCGCTCGGCATCTCGACGAACCTGTTCCTCTACTGTTTCGTCAATCTCGCGATGGTGATGGGCCTCATCCCGGTGGGGGGCGTGCCGCTGCCGCTGGTCTCCTATGGCGGCTCGGCGCTGACCGCGGTGATGTTGGCATTCGGCGTTCTCATGTCGGTGCACGTGCATCGCGACGTCGAGTTCGAGACCGCCGACGCCGATTAGGCCGCGCCCGAAGGCCGCGCGGCCGGATGGCTTCCTGAATCGAAAATGCGTTGCTCACGCGCGGGCCGGCCTGTCGAGGCCGGGTCGCGCATGGGTGGTTCTCAAAACAGGTATTGGTAATACCGAATTCGGTTCCGCATAAAACCTGCACCGAGAATACACCTTTAAGACGGTAACCATCCTCCGGCTGCAGAAAGAGATTGCCCATGCCCGCTCCGCTTTCCGACCGCACGATTGCCCTGATCAAGGCCACGGTGCCCGCGCTCGACCAGCACGGCCTTGCCATTACCCGCCGGATGTACGAGCTGATGTTTCGCAACCCGGCGATCGCCGAGCTGTTCAACCAGTCGCATCAGGATGCGGCCGGCGCGCAGCCGAAGGCGCTGGCCGGCGCCGTGCTGGCCTATGCGCGGCATATCGACAATCTCGCGCCGATGGCCGGCGCGGTCGAGCGGATCGCGCAGAAGCATGTCGCGCTGAACATCCTGCCCGAGCATTATCCGCATGTCGCGACCGCGCTGCTCGCCGCGATCGGCGACGTGCTGGGCGATGCCGCGACCGACGAGGTCCTCGCCGCCTGGGGCGAGGCCTACTGGTTCCTCGCCGAGCTGCTGATCGGCCGCGAGGCCGCGATCTATCGCGATCTCGCCGCCGCACCCGGCGGCTGGAACGGCTGGCGGGATTTCGCGGTCGAGGAGGTCGTGGAAGAAAGCAGCGTCATTCGGTCGTTCACGCTGGTGCCGGCCGATGGCGGGACGGTGGTGCGCCATCGCCCCGGCCAGTATCTCGGCTTCGCCTTCGACCTGCCGGGCACCGGCAAGCAGCGGCGCAATTATTCGATTTCCTGCGCGCCGAACGACCGTGCCTATCGCATCAGCGTCAAGCGCGAGAAGATGGGCCGGATCTCCAACTGGCTGCACGATCACGCCGTGCCCGGCACCATCCTGCGCGTGGCCGCGCCGGCGGGCGACTTCTTCCTCGATCCCGCGTCGACGGCACCGGTCGCCCTGGTCAGCGGCGGCGTCGGCCTCACGCCGATGGTCAGCATGCTGGAGACCATCGTGGCGGCGTTGCCGGAGCGGCCGACCTTCTGGGTGCATGGCGCGCTGAACGGCCGCGTCCATGCCATGCGCGAGCATGTCCGCGCGCTGGAGGCGCGGGCGCCCGGCGTCTCGACCACGACGTTCTACGCCGAGCCCGCCGAGGAGGACCGGCCGGGCATCGACTACGATCGCGAAGGGTTCGTCACCGCCGCCTTCCTGCACGCGCACGTGCCGGCGGACACGGTGTTCCATGTCTGCGGTCCGAAGCCCTTCATGCGCGCGGTGATCGGCGGGCTCGCCGGGCTCGGCGTGCCGGAAGAGTGGCTGCGCTTCGAGTTCTTCGGCCCGGCGGACGAACATCCGGCCGCGGTGTTCCAGACGGAAACAGCCTGAGCCCGGCAGTCTCGCTGCCTCTTGTGCCGCCCGGATGCGCGTTGCAGGATGCGCCCGGGCGGCAACGATCCGCCCCATCATGGAGGAAACGAAGATGGCCGGATCACTGCGCGCCGAGATTCCCGTCACCGAACTGCTGAAGGACGATCCGAAGAACTGGGGCCGCTGGGGGCCGGACGACGAGGTCGGCGGCCTCAACTTCCTCACCAGCCAGGAGGTGCTGCGCGGCGTGCAGTCGGTGAAGCAGGGCAAGACCTTCACCCTGCAGATCCAGATGTGCCACCCCAAGGGCGACCCGGTCTGGCCCGGCCGCAAGGACCCGGTGCGGATCAACGTGATGGACAAGGGCCATTACATGTGCGGCAAGGGGCCGGTCTTCCCCGGCCACGCCGAATACGCCGACGACGTGCTGTTCATGTATCTCCAGGGCTCGACGCAGTATGACGCGCTCGGCCATGTCTGGTGCGACGACACGCTCTACAACGGCTATGACGCGCGCACCACCGCGGGCGGCATGACCAAGGCCAGCGTGCTGCCGATCGCCGAGCGCGGCATCGTCGGCCGCGGCATCCTGATCGACATGGCCCGCCATCGCGGCAAGCCCTGGCTGGAACGCGCCGAGACCTTCACCCACGAAGACCTCATGGCGGCGGCCGAGAAGCAGGGCACCAGGATCGAGAAGCACGACATCCTGATCATCCGCACCGGCTGGATCGGCTCCTACTACAAGCGCGAGAAGGACGAGTTCTACAAGGATTTCATGGAGCCGGGCCTGACCTACTCGAAGGAACTGGTGAAATGGTTCCACGAGATGGAGATTCCCAATCTCGTCACCGACACGATCGCCAACGAGATCACCGCCGACCCGGTCTCCGGCGTGGTGCTGCCGCTGCACAACGCGCTGATGCGCAATCTCGGCGTCACCTTCACCGAGATCGCCGCCCTCGACGACCTCGCCGATGATTGCGCGAAGGACGGGCAGTGGACCTTCCTCTACACCGCCGCACCGCTCAAGGTCGTCAACGGCACCGGCGCGCCGGTGAACCCCGTCGTGATCAAGTAAGGACGCCTGGATGAGCATCTACGACGAGAAACCCTGGCTCGCGCTCTACGACGCGGGCCAGCCCGCCGAGATCGTGCCCGAGTTCACCGATGCGCTGGTGATGTTCCGCGCCGCCGTGGCGCGGGCGCCGCAGGCGCCGGCCATTCTCTATTTCGACGGCCGGATCAGCTATGCCGAGCTCGACCGGCTGAGCGACGGTCTGGCCGGCTATCTCGCGGCGCACGGCTTCGGCGCGGGCGACCGGCTGGCGGTCTACCTGCAGAACGTGCCGCAATTCGTCATCGCCATTCTCGGCGCCTGGAAGGCGGGGGGAATCGCGGTGGCGGTGAACCCGATGAACCGGGCGCGGGAGATCGGCATCCTGTTCGCCGACTGCACGCCGAAGGCGGTCGTCTGCCACGACACCACCTTCGAGGAGACGGTGGGCGCGCTGGAGCCGGGCCTGCGGCCGCAGATCGTGCTGACCACCTCGGCGCTCGCCTTCCAGACCCGCAACGACAGGCGCCTCTTCGCCGCGACGCGGCGCGTGGCCTGCGCCGGCACGGTCGATTTCGAGGCGGCGATCGCGGCGGGCGGGGCGCTGCCGCCGGCGCCATCCTACAAGCCGGACGACATCGCCTTCCTCGTCTACACCTCGGGGACGACGGGCGTGCCCAAGGGGGCGATGAACACCCACGGCAACGTCACCTTCAACGCCCAGACCTATCGCGACTGGATCGGGCTGGGCGAGGGCGCGCCGATCCTCGGCATCGCGCCGCTGTTCCACATCACCGGGCTGATCGGCCATATCGCCGCCGCCTTCATCACCGCCTCCCCGCTGATCCTCGCCTATCGCTTCGAGCCGGGCGTGATGCTCGACGCGATCGAGGAACACAAGGCGGCGTTCACCATCGGCGCCATCACCGCCTTCATCGCGATGATGAACCATCCGGACGCGGCCCCCGCCAAGCTCGCCTCGATGACCAGGATCTACTCCGGCGGCGCGCCGATTCCGCCCAGCGTGGTCACCGCCTTCCGCGAGACGTTCGGCCATTACATCCATAACGGATACGGGCTGACCGAGACCAACTCGCCCACGCATGTGGTGCCGCTCTCGCGCGAGGCGCCGGTCGATCCGGCCTCGGGCGCGCTGTCGATCGGGGTGCCGGCCTACAACACCATCTCCTGGATCTGCGACGACGAGGGGCGGGAACTGCCGGTGGGCGAGGTCGGCGAGATCGTCAGCCAGGGGCCGATGATCGTGCCGGGCTACTGGAACAAGCCGGACAAGACCGCCGAGGCGATCCGCAACGGCCGGTTCCATACCGGCGATGTCGGCTTCATGGACAAGGACGGCTGGTTCTACCTGGTCGACCGCAAGAAGGACATGATCAACGCCGCCGGCTACAAGGTCTGGCCGCGCGAGGTGGAGGACGTGCTCTATACCCATCCCGCCGTGCGCGAGGCGGCGGTGGTGGGTGTGGCCGACTCCTATCGCGGCGAGACGGTGAAGGCCGTGATCAGCCTGCGGCCCGGCACCAGCGCGACACAGGAGGAGATCATCGCCTTCTGCAAGGAGCGCATGGCCGCCTACAAATATCCCCGCACGGTGGAGATCATCGACGACCTGCCCAAGACCGTGACCGGCAAGATCCTGCGCCGGGAACTTCGCGGTTAAGGCGAAATTCCCCGGTTGAACTACTTTAGGTAGAATAATATCATGCCGCCCTTACCTTGGAGGGCGGCATGTCGGGCACGTTCCAGATTATCGGGCCGGATGCGATCGGGCTGATCGACGGGTTGGCGCTGTCCTCGGTTGCGGGCGTGCCGCCTTGCGGCTTCACCCTGGGCGGGCTGGCGGCGGGGGCCCCGGCGAGCGTCACCCTGTCGGGTGCCTACGCATTTTCCGCCAGCAGCGCGGGCGGGGCGACGGTTGCGCTGGGCAGTAACGCGATCACCATCAGCGGCACCGCAACGCAGGTGAACGATGCGCTGGCGAGCCTCGCCATCGGCGCCTCGGCGAGCGGGACCGGCACGCTCGGCGTCAGCGCCACCAGCGGCGGGACGACGCTGGCGACGACCATCGCGGTGCAGGCCTTTGCCGATTCGCCGCCCGCCTTCGTCGCGCCGCCGGCGAGTCTGCCGCTCACCGCCGGCGTCGCGCAGACGCTCGGCCTCGCCATCGCCGACGATCCGGCCGCGCTGCTGGCGGGCTTCGGGCTGGCCGCCGAGACGCTCGCGGTCAGCCTGATCGCGAGTTCCGGCGCGCTGCTGCTCGATGCCGCCGCCCATAACGATGTCGGCGTTGCCGGGAACGGCACCGGCATGCTGGTGCTCACCGCCGCGTCCGGCGATCTCGCCGGCCTGCGCGCCGCGCTCGACGCGGTGCGGCTCGATGCTACCGCGGCCGGCACGCTCGAATACGTGCTCCGCCAGA
Organism: Acidiphilium multivorum AIU301; assembly: GCF_000202835.1. Lineage (NCBI taxonomy): Bacteria > Pseudomonadati > Pseudomonadota > Alphaproteobacteria > Acetobacterales > Acidocellaceae > Acidiphilium > Acidiphilium multivorum. The sequence goes on along the minus strand of NC_015186.1, from coordinate 1,358,508 downwards.
CCGGCGGCCCGCTGCCCGATGCCGTCACCTCCGGCAGCCTGAGTTTCTCCGTCACCGGTTCGGCGGCGACGGGCGGCGAGAGCTGGAACGGCGGCAACGGCGACTGGCAGACCGCGGCGGACTGGTCCGGCGCGCAGGTGCCGGGACCGGGGACCGACATCACGATCGGCAACGGCGCGGTGCTCGGCGGATACGGTCTCGGCGCGGTGCTCGACGTGGCGGCCGGCGCGTCGGTCGCGCTCGCGGGGGCGTTCGGCGTTGCGGTGGCGACGCTCGCCAGCGGTGCGACGGCCGCGATCGGCGGCGCGTTGTCGATCGCCGGCGGGCTCTCGCTCGACTCCTCCACCCTCGTCGCCGGCGCGGCGGGCGCGCTGGAGGCCGCCGGCGTCACGCTGTCCTCCGGCGCGGCGCTGGCGGCGTTCGGCGCGCTGTCGATCGACGGGCTCGATGCCGCGGGCGCGGCGCTGCTGCCGGGTGGCGGCACGCTGGGCGGGCCGATCGGCATTCCTGGCGGCGGCGTGGTCGATTTCGCCGGCACGCTCGAGGCCGACGGCGCGGCGCCGAACACCGGGTACAATGCCATCTCGCTTGCCGCCGGCGGCACGCTCGAGGGCGCGGGCCTGCTGATGGCCGGCAATTTCAGCGAGGCGGAAACCATCGTCGGCCCGGGCACGATTCTCGCCCTCGGCCCGGCGCCGCTCAGCATCGCCGCCGGCAGCATCGGCGGTTCGATCGATCTCGCCATCGCGCCGGGGGCGGTGCTGGAGCTCGGCGCCGTGCAGCCGCTCTACGGCGTGTTCAACGCCACGCCGGTCACCGTCGGCGCCGATGCCACGATCAGCTTCGCGCCGGGCGCCAGCGCGGGGCAGGACGGCACCGGGTATGCCAGCACCCTGGGCGAGCAGGGCGGCGTCCTCGTGCTCGACGACCCGACGGATTTCGCCGCCACGCTCGCCGGCTTCCGCCCCGGCGACCGCATCGCCTTTCCCACCCTCACCAACCTGTCGGTCTTCAATGTGTCCCCGACTTCGTTCGAGGTGGCCGGCGTCGTCATCGGCAATACCGCGCAGAGCGAGATCGTCACCATCCATGCCAGCCTGGCCGCCGGCGTGTCGCCGGTGGTGGAGACGGATTCGGCCGGCGATCAGGTGATCGGCCTGCGGGCGAGCAGCGCCGCGCTCACCCTGAACGACGTGCCGGCCGCCGGCGCCTCGATCGAGGCGGTGAACGGCATCGCCACGCCGATCATCGGCCTCGGCCTGCTGGTGCCGAGCGACGGCTCCGCCGGGCTGCAACTGACCGTCAGCGCGAGCCATGGGCAGATCGCCACCGGCGGCGGCGCGGCCGTGGGGTCGCTGGTGCTCTCGGCCGCCAACGCGCTCGACCTGAACGCGGAACTCGCGGCGCTCGACTATACCGCGCCGGCGGGCGGCACGGGCGATGTGCTGAACTTCACCGGCGGCACCGGGCTCGCCGGCCTGAGTGCCGCGATCGGCATCGCGATCGCCCCCGCCGGCACGCTCGACTTCACCGGCGCCAATGGCGGCCTGTTCAATGCCGGGTCGTCATGGCAGGGCGGCGCGCCGCCGGCCAATGGCGATGTCGCGCTGCTCGGCCCCCATGCCGGCGCGCCGCTGCTGGTCGAGGGGCCGGGGGTCGCCGGCACCGTGTCGGTTGCCGGAGCCTATGATTTCGCCGGCACGTTCGATCTGCCCGCGAGCGGCGCCGCGCTCGATATCGGCGCCGGCGGCTTCGCCCTGTTCGACGCCAATGCGGCGGCGACGCTCGGCGACGGCGCGCTGGTCGGCGACGCGCAGGGGACTGGCACCCTGGGCATCGCCGGCACTCTCGATGCGGCGGGAACGATCGATGTCGGCGGCGCGGCAGTATCGGGCAATGACGTCCTTGAGGTGACCGGCAGCCTCGCCGCCGCCGGGCTTGCCCTCGGCACCGCTGCCCCCGGCACGTTCGAGCTGGGTGGCACGGCATCCTTCGGCGCTTCGGCGCTGGGCACCGGCGCCCTGCTGCGCGAAGCCGGCACCGCCTCGCTCGCGCTGGGCAGCCTCACGCTCGCCGGCGGCATCGTCTCGCTCGGCAACGCGGCGAGCCTGTCGCTCGGCTCGGCGACGATCACCGCGGGCGATCTCGCGCTCGCGGATGCGAGCCGCCTGGCCGGCACCGGCGGAATCGACCTCGCGGGCGGCACGTTCAGCATCGGCGGACTGGCGGCGGCGTCGTTCGGCACGGGCGGATTCGGGTTGGGCGGCGGCGGGGCGCTGCTGCTCGATGGCACGCTGACGGCCGGCAGCCTGGCGGAGTCGGGGCGTGCGGCGCTGGATGGCGGCACGCTCTCGCTCGCCGGCAGCGCCTCGCTCGCCGCGGGGGCGACGCTGGCCCTGGCCCAGGGCGCATTGCGGGCGGCCTCGCTGACGATCGGTTCCGGCGCCGAACTCTCGGGCTACGGGCTGATCGGCACGTTCGGCGCGCCCGGCCTCATCCCGATCGACGCCGCCGACGCGCTCGCCGCGTCGGGCGGCACGCTGGTGCTCGGCGGCGCGCTCGCCGGCGGCGCGACCATCGATCCCGGCGCGGCGCTCGACCTCGCCGGCCCGGCCACGGGCGGCACCGTCTCCTTCGCCGGCGCCGACGGCATCCTGACGATCAACGACGTCGCCGCCATGGCCGATCCGGTGGTGAACATGGCATCCGGCGACGCGATCGACCTGATCGGCGTCGCCCCCTCGCTGGTCGGCTATGCGGGCGGCACGCTCACCGCGAGCGGGCGCGGCGCGTTCGGCCTCGCCGAGGCCGCGGGGCAGGCGGCGATCGCCATCGCCGCGGATGGGTACGGCGGCAGCTATGTCACCGTCGGCGGCGCCATGCCCTGCTTTGCCCGCGGCACCAGGCTGCTGACGGCGGAGGGCTACCGCCCGGTTGAGACCCTGCGGCCCGGCGACCGGCTGGTCACCGAGGACGGCACGGCGGAGCCGGTCGTCTGGATCGGCTGGCGCAGCATCGACCTGTCGCGCGATCCCGCCGCCGCGCTGCTGCATCCGGTCGTCATCACGCCCGGCGCGTTCGGGCCCTGCATGCCGTCGCATCCTCTCACCCTCTCGCCGCTGCATGCGGTGTATGCCGATGGCGTGCTGGTGCCGGCGACGCTGCTGGTCAACGAGGCGACCATCCTGCACGACTCCTCACGCTTCGCCGTGACCTATTATCATGTCGAACTGGCCCGGCACGCGGTGATCCGGGCGGAGAACCTGCCCTGCGAGACCTATCGCGACGATGGCAACCGCGACCGCTTCGCCGCCGCCCTCGGCCTGCCGGGCGCGCCGGCGGACTCGTGCCGGCCGGTCGTCACCACCGGCCCGGCGCTGCGCCGGGTGCGCGCGCGGCTGCATCGCCGCGCCCTCGAACTCGACTACCAGATCGTCCACGGCGCCGTGGTCGAGGCGCTGGTGGAGGATGACGCGCCGCCGGTGCAGCCGCGCCGGGGTGCGGGGCGGCTCGACTTCACGCTGCCGGCGCCGGCAGCGAGGCTGGTGCTGCGCGCGCGCGTCTCGCGGCCCGCCTATACCGATCCCGCGTCGGAGGACCGGCGGCGGCTCGGCATCTGCGCCGCCGCGCTGGAAGCCGACGGCGTGCGCCTGCCGGTCTGGCACGGTGCGGGCTGGTACCGCCCGGACGAGGGCGATCGCGGGATGTGGAGCGGCGGGACCGCGGAACTGCTGCTCGACCGCCCGGCACGGCGGATCAGCCTCGATCTTGTCGGCAGCGTGCCGCGCTGGGTGCGGGACCCGGCGGCGCTCGCGCTCTGAGCCGCCGCGGATTTGACATTTGGTGGCCGCCTCTCTATGCGGACCGGCATGGCCGGGAACGTGGACGCACCTTCGGGGTGCGCGCCCGTTCCGTCGCGCATGCGCGGCGGAACCTACCGGTGCAACATCAGCGGCACGTCCGCGTCAACAAGAAGGAGTGCGGCACGCATGACCAAGCGTACCGAAAGCAAGTACAAGATCAACCGCCGCCTTGGCGTGAACCTCTGGGGCCGGCCGAAATCCCCGATCAACAAGCGCGAATACGGCCCCGGCCAGCATGGCCAGCGCCGCAAGAAGCCGTCCGACTTCGGCGTGCAGCTGATGGCGAAGCAGAAGCTTCGCGGCTATTACGGCAATATCAGCGAGAAGCAGTTCTACAAGTATTACGAGGAGGCGGTGCGCCGCCGGGGCGACACCTCCGAGAACCTGATCGAGCTGCTCGAGCGCCGGCTCGATGCGGTGGTCTATCGCATGAAGTTCGCGATCACCCCGTTCGCCGCGCGCCAGTTCGTCAGCCACGGCCACGTTCTCGTCAACGGCCGCCGCGTCAACATCTCGTCGTACCAGGTGCGTGACGGCGATGTCGTCGAGGTGCGCGAGAAGTCGAAGCAGCTCGCCATGGTGCTCGACTCGGTGCAGAGCGCCGAGCGCGACGTGCCGGAATATATCGAGGTCGACCACCGCGCGATGAAGGGCACCTTCGCCCGCGCGCCGAAGCTGGCCGACGTTCCCTATCCGGTGCAGATGGAACCCAACCTGGTTGTCGAGTTCTACTCGCGCTGACCCTGCTTCCGGTTTGAAGTCTCGGGGCCTATATCCGCATCGGGTATGGGCCCCGTTTCGTTTTGGCACAAGGAGAGGCGGCATGAACACGACGAAGCGCATCATCGGCCTGGCCCTCGCGCTGGCGCTGGCCGGCAGCCTGGCCGGCTGCGGCCTGTTCGGGTCCGGCGGCGGCGCGGCGGGTTCCGGCAAGACCTATATCGAGATCCCGCAGCAGGGCCGCTGAACCGGCCGCCAATCGCCCGGTTCCGCTCCTGCCCGCCGGATCGGAGGATCCCGGCCGGCTGTTCGAGGCCTATTCGGCGGGCGGGAAGATGCCGGTGCGGACCTCTTCGGCATAGGCGCCGATCGCCTCGCGCACCATCCGCGCCCCGTCGGCATACACCTTGGCGAAGCCCGGAACATAGCCGCCGGTCAGCCCCAGCACGTCGTGCATCACCAGGATCTGCGCGTCGGTCCCGTTGCCGGCGCCGATGCCGATGGTGGGCACGCGCACCCGCCTGGTGATCTCGGCGCCGAGTCCGGCCGGGATCGCTTCCATCAGCACCATCCGCGCGCCGGCCTCGGCGAGGGCGGCGGCGTCCTCGATCATTCGCGCCGCCGCGTCCTCGGTCTTGCCCTGCTTGCGGAAGCCGCCGAGCTGGCGGACATGCTGCGGCGTCAGACCGATATGCGCGCAGACGGGCACGGCGCGGGCGGAGAGGAAGCCGACGGTCTCGACCATCGCCGCCCCGCCCTCGAGCTTGACGATGTCCGCCCCCGCCTTGAGCAACTGGGCGGCGCTCGCGAAGGCCTGGGCAGGGCCGGCCTCGAAACTGCCGAAGGGCAGGTCGGCCATGATCAGGCAGGCGGGCGCGCCGCGCGCGACCATGCCGGTGTGATAGACCATCTGCTCCAGCGTCACCCGCAGCGTGTCGCGCTCGCCCTGGACGGTCATTCCCAGCGAATCGCCGATCAGGATGCCGTCGATCCCGGCGGCCTCGGCGAGTTTCGCGAACGGATAATCATAGGCGGTGATCAGCGCGCGGCGCTCGCCGTTGCGCTTCGCGCGTTCCCACGATCCGATCGATTTGCGGTCGGCCTTCCGATCTGCCGTTTCCATCGCCATGCCTTTCTGTGCTGGGGCGTGCCTGCGCGCGCTCGGGCTCAGCCCGCGCCCTCGGTGATCAGCCGCTCGCCCTCCGCCGTCACCTCGCGCAGCGTGCCGCTCGGAACGTCGAAATAGAAGCCATAGACGCCGAGTTCGCCCGCGTTGTGCGCGGAGGCGATCCAGGGGAAGGTCATGAGATTCTCGAGCGAGACCCGCACGCTTTCGATTTCGGCGCGGCGGGCGGCTTCCACCGGGTCATCGGCGAAGCGCACGGCGCGCTTGCGGGCGGGTTCGGCGATCCGCACCCAGTTCGCCACGAAGTCGCGCGCCTCGGGCGGGGGTTCGTGCAGCAGCGCCGCGATGCCGCCGCAGGAGGAATGGCCGATCACCGCGATGCGCCGCACCCGCAGCACCCGCACCGCGAATTCCAGCGCCGCCGAGGTGCCGTGATTGGCGGTGTCCGGCGCATAGGGCGGCACCAGATTGGCGATATTGCGCACCGTGAACACGTCGCCGGGCGCGCAGTCGAAGATCATCTCCGGCGCGACGCGGGAATCGCAGCAGGCGATCGCCAGCGTGTGCGGCTTCTGCCCGTCGCGCGCCAGGGCCTCCAGGGTTTCCCGCTGCGCCGGCCAGCGCGCCGCGCGGAACCGTCGATACCCTGCCAGAAGCTCTTCCATCCGGGCCCCTCCTCAAGACAGCGTTCCGCTTATCATCCATGCCGCGCTGCGGCAAACATCGTCTCATATCATGACGCGGCGTGGCCGCCTTCGCCGTCCCGACGGAAAGACGCCTGGTCCTGGACGGCCCATCATCGACCGGTTTTCCCCATCTGCGTTCGCGGCTCTCCGAAATGGCGTCTGCACCTCATCGACACCCTGGCAGATCGCACCCTGGCAGATCGGGGGCCGCATCCGCTGTGGACATCGCGGACCGCTGGCGTCATCGCGTCGCGCCGGGCCTCGCGCCGTTGACAGGCGAGGGGCGATCGAGAAACTGGCGCGCGTGAAACTTTCATCATGGCCCATGATCGGTTGCGGTCGCGGCGCCCGTTTCGAGGAGGGCTGAACGTGTCGCGTGCGCTGCGGATCGCCCATGGCGACTTTGGCCGGGTCGCCTTGCTCGACATGGACCGCAGCCTGGTGCGCCATGCCCATCCGCATTGCCACGTCCTGCTCAAGCTGGGCGGGGACGACACGAGGTTCGCGGTCGGTTCGAGCCTGGCGCCGCTGACCGATGACCTTGCCGTGCTGGTGAACGCCTGGGAGCCGCATGCCTATGTGCACGATCCATCGCGGCGCAATGCGCTGATTCTGGCGCTGTATATCGACCCGTCCTGGCTCCGGCTGGTGCAGGCGGACCGGATCGCGCCGGGAGCGCCGGGATTTTTCCCCGCCTCGGCGGGCCGCATCGATGCCGGCATCCGCCGGCTGGCCCACGATCTCGCCGACGCGATGGTCGACCCGACGATGCAGGCGGCGGCGCGCGAGGCCCTGCTCTCCGAGTTGATGATTCGCGTCGTCGCGCGCTTCGGGTCCTGGCGGGACCGGCGGGCGATGCTGATCGAGGCGGCCGGCCGCGCCTCGATCGACCATCGGGTGCGCCGCTCGATCGACGCGATGAGGGCTGATCCCGGCGGCGTGCCGGGGATGGAGCGTATGGCCCGGGAGGCCGGCCTGTCGCGCGCGCATTTCTTCCGGCTGTTCGAGCGCTCGACCGGCGTGACGCCGCTGGTCTTCCTCAACATGCTGCGGGTCGAGCGCGCGGTCGCCGCCGTGATGAAGGCGGATGAGAGCCTCGCCGGGATCGGCGAGCGCCTCGGCTTCGGCGCGCCCGCGCAATTCAGCCGCTTTTTCCGCGACCATGTCAGCGTCGCGCCGCGAGAGTTCCGCGCCGTGCTCCGCTCCGCCTGACGGCCGATTTTGAGATGATTTGCAAAGTCGCGTGACGCGATGCGGTCGCCAGCCGCGGTCTCGCGGCGCTAGTCTCCGGCCGAGATGAGTGCCGCGATCGCGGCGCCAGGAGGAAACAGGCATGGACACGCAGGCCCGGAAGTCGCTCGGTCGTTCGCTCCCGCGGAACGAGGATGCCCCCCTGCTGACGGGGCGGTGACGTTTCATCGACGATCTGCCGGTCGGCCCGGCAACGGCGCATGCCGCCATCCTGCGCTCGCCCCACCCTCACGCCGCGATCGAGGAGATCGATGTCCGGGAGGCGCTGGCGATTCCCGGCGTCTTTGCCGTGATCACCGGCGAGGATCTCGTGCCGGTCACCGGCGCGCTGGTCGCGAGCGTGCGCGTGCCGGCGGAGGCGCGGGTGATGGCAACCGACCGCGTGCGCTACGTGGGCGAGCCGGTCGCCGTCGCCATCGCCGCCGATCGCTACATCGCCGAGGACGCGCTGGACGCCGTCAGGGTGCGCTACCGCCTGCTCGACCCCGTCGTCGATCCCGAGGCGGCGCTTGCGCCCGGCGCGCCGGTGCTGCACGAGGCGGTCGGGGGGAACCTGCTGAACGAGCGGCATTTTTCCTATGGCGATCCGGATGCGGCGTTCGCGGCGGCGGCGCGCCGGATCACCGTCGTCGCGCGCTATCCGCGCAACACCGGCGCGCCGATGGAAACCTATGGCGTGATCGCGACCTATGACGCGCACGGCGATTCCTACGACGTGCAGGCCAATTTCCAGGGGCCGTTCAGCATCCACGCCGTGCTGGCGCGCGCGCTCAACGTGCCGGGCAACCGCTTGCGGTTGCGGATGCCGCCGGACTCCGGCGGCAGTTTCGGCGTCAAGCAGGGGGTGGCGCCCTATGTCGTGCTGATGGCCGCCTGCGCCCGGCTGACCGGGCGCCAGGTGAAATGGATCGAAGACCGGATGGAGCATCTCGCCGCGTCGGTGTCGGCGACCAACCGGGTGACGCGCCTCGACGCCGCCGTCGACGCCGAGGGGCGGATCCTCGCGCTGGACTGGGACCAGCTGGAAGACTGCGGCGCCTATCTGCGCGCCCCGGAACCCGCGACGCTTTATCGCATGCACGGCAACATGACCGGGGCCTATGACATCCGCAACCTGCGCATCCGCAACCGGGTGGTGGCGACCAACAAGACGCCGACCGGCCTCGTGCGCGGCTTCGGCGGTCCGCAGGTCTACTATCCGCTGGAGCGGCTGATGCAGCGGATCGCGGTGGAGCTCGGGCTCGATCCGGTCGAGGTGGTGCGGCGAAACCTGATTCCGGCCGGCGCCTTTCCCTATCGCACGGCAACCGGCGCGCTGTACGATTCCGGCGATTACCGCGGCGCGTTCGACCGCGCGCTGGACGCCGGAGGATACGCCTCGCTGCTCGAACGGCGCGCCGCGGCCAGGGCGGCCGGGAGGCTGTACGGCATCGGGCTCGCCGTGGTGGTCGAGCCCAGCGTCTCCAACATGGGCTATGTCTCGACGGTGCTGACGCCGGAGGAACGGCGCCGCGCCGGGCCCAAGAACGGCGCGCAGGCCAGCGCGACGGTGGCGCTCGACCCGCTCGGCGGCGTTTCGGTCCATGTCGCCTCGGTGCCGCAGGGGCAGGGGCACCGGACCGTGCTCGCCCAGGTCGTGGCCGACGAGTTCGGCCTCGATCCGGCGGACATCATGGTGGTGACCGACCTCGATACCGCCAGGGATGCCTGGTCGATCGCCTCCGGCAATTATTCCAGCCGCTTCGCGCCGGCGGTCGCGGGCACGGCGGCGCTCGCGGCGCGGCGGCTGCGGGCCCGGCTTGCGGCGGTCGCCGCCGGACAGCTCAACGTGCAGGTCGGCGAGGTCCGCTTCGCCGGAGGCCGGATCTTCGCCGCGGGCAATCCCGGCAACGGCGTCTCCTTCGGCCGCATCGCCGCCGCCGGCCACTGGGCGCCCGGGACGATCGATGCCGAACTCGGCCAGACGCTGCGCGAGACCGTATTCTGGACACCGCCCGAACTCGCCGCGCCCAATGATGCGGACGAGGTGAATTCCTCGCTCTGCCACGGCTTCATCTTCGATTTCTGTGGCGTCGAGATCGAGCGGGCGACGGGCCGGGTGCGGATCGACCGCTACGTGACCATGCATGATTGCGGCACGATCCTGCATCCCGCGATGGTCGACGGGCAGATCCGCGGCGGGTTCGCGCAGGGGCTCGGCGCGGCGCTGCTGGAGGAGCTGGCCTATGGCGACGACGGCGCGTTCATCTCGGGCACCTTCGCCGACTACATGCTGCCCTACGCGACCGAGGTGCCGCCGATCGAGATCCTGCACGAGGAAACGCCATCCCCCTTCACGCCGCTCGGCGCCAAGGGGGTCGGCGAGGGGAACTGCATGTCCACGCCGGTCTGCATCGCCAATGCGGTGGCCGACGCGCTGGGCGTTGCCGAACTCCATCTGCCACTGACCCCCTCGCGGCTGCGCGCCCTGCTCGGCGAGGCGGAGCCGCCCCCCGCGAACCGTCCCGCAGGCCCTGTCGCCGGCGAGGAGCCGCGTGCGGGCGCACGGCTTTTGCGCGGAAGCGGGGATACGTCCGTCGGCGCGCCGCCCGCCACGATCTGGGCCATTCTGCTCGATCCGGACGAACTTGCCGCCCTCATCCCCGGCGCGCATGGCGTGCGGCGCGTCGGCGCCGACGGGTTCGCCGCCGAGGTGACGCTGGGCGTCGGGCCGGTGAGGGGGCGTTACAGCGCGTCGATCCGGCTTTCCGGTCTCGATGAGCCGCGGGAGGCGACGCTGTCCGGCACGATCGAGGGGGCGCTGGGGGGCGGTTCCGGCAGCGGCCGGGTCCGGCTCCTGCCCGAGGGCGCGGGCGGCACGCGGATCGAATACGAGTACGAGGTGCGGATCGGCGGCCGGGTCGCCGCGGCGGGGGACCGGCTGCTGGCGGGGGCGAGCCGGGTCGTCATCGGCGCCTTCTTCGAGGCGCTGGCGCGCCGCGCCGGCGGGGCGCCCACGCGGCCGGGCTTCTGGAAACGGCTGCTGCGCATGCTGGGAGCCGGCCGATGAAGCCCGCGCCGTTCGCCTATTGCCGCGCGGGGACGCTGGATGAGGCGCTGGACGCGCTGCGGACCCACGGGGCCGATGCGCGCGTGCTGGCCGGAGGACAGTCGCTGGTCGCGATGCTGAACATGCGGCTGGCCCGGCCGCAGGTTCTGGTCGACATCATGCGGATCGGCGCGCTGGCCGAGGTGCGCCACGCGGGCGGGCAGCTTCGGATCGGCGCCGGGGTGCGGCAGGCGGCGCTGCTGGCGCGGCCCGGGCTGGCCGGCGAGGCGCCGCTGCTCGGTCTCGCGCTTCCCTGGGTCGGCCATTACCAGACGCGCGCGCGCGGCACCGTTTGCGGCTCGGTCGCCCATGCCGATCCGAGCGCTGAAATTCCGCTCTGCCTGCTGGCCCTCGACGGCGCGGTGCATCTTCGCAGCGCGGCGGGCGCGCGCGTGATCGGCGCCGCCGACTTCTTCCTCGGCACGATGCAGACCGCACGGCGTGACGACGAGCTGATCGAGGCGGTCAGCCTGCCGGATGCCTTGTCCGGGCGGCGCTGCGGCTTTGCCGAAATCGGCCGCCGGCATGGCGATTTCGCCATCGTCGCGGCGGCGGCGGTCGCGACGGCTGAGGGCGTGCGCCTCGCGATCGGCGGCGTCGCCGACCGGCCGGTGCTGCGCCTGCTGCCCCGCATCGGCGGCACGGCGCTCGACGACGCCCTGAACGACATCGCGTGGTCGCTCGATGCGAGGGCGGATTTCCACGCCGACGCGCGCTACCGGCGCGACCTGGTCCGCCATCTCGGCCGACAGGTCATCGGGGAGGCCCTGGCATGACGATCCTGACCGCCGACGAACGTCACGAGATCCGCTTCACCCTGAACGGGCGCGAGGTGGTCGCCGCCGCGTCGCCGCGCACCTCGCTCGCCGACCTGCTGCGGCACGGATTGGGGGCGACCGGAACGCATGTCGGCTGCGAGCACGGCGTCTGCGGCGCCTGCACGGTGCAGATCGACGGCGCGCCGGCGCGGGCCTGCCTGACCCTTGCGCTGCAGGTCGAGGGCTGCGCGGTGCGGACGGTGGAAGGCCTGGCGCCGCGGGCGGGACGGCTCGGCGTGCTGCAGGAGGCGTTCCGCCGCCATCATGCGCTGCAATGCGGGTTTTGCACCGCCGGCATCCTGATGTCGCTCGATGCCTTCCTGCGCGCCGCGCCCGACCCGACGCCGGAGGCCGTGCGGGAGGTCGTCGGCGGCCATCTCTGCCGCTGCACCGGCTATGCGCCGATCGTCGCGGCGGCGCTCGATGCCGCCGCATCCCTGCGCGGCGCGGCGGGGGAGGGCGGCGATGTTTGATCTCGCCACGAGCTTCCGCGCGAGTGCGGCCCGCGACCCCTCGGCGATCGCCATCGTCGATGAGGGCGTCCGCCTCTCCTATCGGGACTGGCTCTCCAGGATCGAGGCGGTGGCGCGCGGCCTCGCGGCGCTGGGCTTGCGGCCGGGGGAGCGGATCGTCACGGCGCTGCAGAACCGCTGGGAGGCGGCGACGCTGCATTGGGCCTGCCAGTTCGCCGGGCTGGTGATCACCCCGGTCAACTGGCGGATGACCGGCGACGAACTCGGCTTCGTGGTGGAGAATGCCGGCGCGCGGGCGCTGGTGACCGAGCCGGTGTCGCACGCGGCCGGTGACGCGGTGGACGCCGCCGGCCTGCTCCGGATCGGCGTGGATAACGCCGCATCGGCCGGGATCGGCTTCCGCGATCTCGCCGGCGATGGCGCGCTGCCGGACGTCTCCGCGGACGCGCTGTCGCTGATGCTCTACACCTCCGGCACGACCGGGCAGCCCAAGGGCGTTCCGCGCCGCCACCGCACCGAGCGCGCCGCGGCGATTGCCCATGTCGCGCAGAACCTCTACCGCGCCGGCGAACGCACCCTGGGCGTGATGCCGCTCTATCACACCATGGGCGTGCGCTCGCTGCTCGCCATGTCGCTCATCGGCGGCTGCTTCGTCTGCCTGCCGCGGTTCGATCCGGCGCGCGCGCTCGGCCTGATCGAGCGGGAGCGGATCACCAATCTCTACCTGGTGCCGACGCTGTATCACGACCTGCTGAACCATCCGGCCTTTGCCGCGCACGACGTGTCCTCGGTCCGCAAGCTCGGCTTCGCCGGCGCCTCGATGACCGACGGGCTGCTGCGGGCGCTCGACGGCGCATTCCGTCCGGACCTGTTCGTCAACCATTACGGCTCGTCGGAGATCTACACCTTCGCGATCGACCAGGATGCCGTGCGCAAGCCCGGTTCGGCGGGGCGGGCCGGGATCAACCAGCGTCTGCGCGTCGTGCGGATCGGCCCCGGCGATCCGGACGCGCAGGTCGCCCAGGGGCAGGAGGGCGAGATCATCGCCGATGCCGCGAGCGACGAGGCGTTCGAGGGCTACTGGCGGCGGCCGGACGCCGACGCGCGCGCCTTCCGCGGCGGCTGGTATTTCACCGGCGACACCGGATATCTCGACGCGGAGGGCGACCTCTTCGTCACCGGCCGGGTCGATGACATGATCATCACCGGCGGGGAGAACGTGTCGCCCGTCGAGATCGAGAGCTGCCTGTCGCTGCATCCCGCGGTGTCCGAGGTCGCGGTCGCCGGGCTGGCGGACGAGCGCTGGGGCCGGATCGTCGCGGCCTTCGTGAAATGCCGCGCCCCGGTGGCCGCGGAAACGCTCGATGCGCATTGCATCGCCTCGGGCCTCGCGCGGTTCAAGCGCCCCCGGCGCTATGTCTTCGTGACGGAGCTGCCGAAATCGCCCGTCGGCAAGCTGCTGCGGCGCAAGCTGGTCGCCGGCGACTACGCCCTCGATCCATCGTGCCTCTCCGGGCCATCCACCTCCAGGGAACCGAATCCATGACCGACCAGCCTGATCCCCGCCTCGCCCGCCTCGACGGTTTCCGCGTCGAGATCGACGCCGACCGCGCGCGCGCGGACATCGTCCTCGCCCGGCCGCCGATGAACACGATCTCGATGCCGCAGCGCGACCAGTTGCGCCACGCCTTCGAAGCCCTCGACGAGGACGGGCGGGTGAGGGTCATCGTGCTGCGGGCGGATGGCGAGCATTTTTCCTCGGGCGGCTATATCCGCGGCTTTCTCGAGGCATCGCCCGAGCATGTCTCGAAACTGGCATGGAACATCGCCGCGCCGGCACGCTGCTCGAAGCCGGTGATCGCCGCGAACCGCGGCTACACCTTCGGCGTCGGCTTCGAGATCTCGCTGGCCTGCGATTTCCGCATCGTCTCCGAGACCTGCCAATACGCGCTTCCCGAGCAGAAGCTCGGCCAGATCCCCGGTTCCGGCGGCTCGGCGCGCCTGCAGAAGATCGTGGGGATCACCCGGACGAAGGACATCGTCATGCGGTCGCGGCGCATCTCCGCCCGCCAGGCGCTGGACTGGGGCATCGCCACCGAATGCGTGCCCGATGACGGCCTCGAGGCCGCCGTCGACGCGCTGGTGGACGAGCTTCGCGCCTTCGCCCCGCTGGCGCAGCGAACCGCGAAGCGGCTGCTGAACGAGACGGAGGACGCCCTGCTGACGACCGCGATCGAACTCGAGGGGCATTGCTACAGCCGGCTGCGCCAGTCCGATGATTTCCGGGAGGGTGTCGAGGCCTTCCACGAAAAGCGCAAGCCGAATTTCACCGGAAGCTGACGTCTTGCTTGCGGAAGAATCCGGAGGCAGAAAGACAAGGGAAGTCCGGCGCGGGGCGAATTTCCCCGCTTGCCGGGCGGCCTCGCTGACATTCAAGAACAGACATTCCGGAGCGCCGAAACCAATGATCCGATCCGTCAACCGAGCCGCCGCCGCGGCGATGTGCGTCGCCATGCTCGCCGGCTGCAGCCAGCAATACGCCGCGAACAATCCGGGGGCCACGAGTGCCGCGACGGGGGCCGGACTCGGGGCCGCGGGCGGCGCGCTGATCGGCGCGCTGGCGAGCGGCGGCCAGGCCCGCGGCACCGTCATCGGCGCGCTGGGCGGCGCTGCGGCCGGCGCGCTCGGCGGCTATCTCTGGAACCAGCATCTCGAGGCGCAGAAGCAGGCGCTGCAGCGCACCGCGCAGGGAACCGGCGTGCAGGTCAGCCAGACCGCCGACAACCGGCTGAAGCTGAACGTGCCGGCCGATGCCGGCTTCGCCACCGGCAGCGCGACGCTGAACCCCCGCCTCTACCCGATCCTCGACCAGCTCGGCCAGGGCCTGCAGCAGAACCCGACCGAGACGGTGCAGATCATCGGCTATACCGACAGCACCGGCTCGAACGCGATCAACTACCCGCTGTCGGACAATCGCGCCGCGAGCGTCAAGACCTATCTCGTCTCGCGCGGGATCAGCGGGCAGCGCATCGCCACGCGCGGCATGGGGCCGCAGGATCCGGTCGCCAGCAACGCGACGGCCGCCGGGCGCGCCGCCAACCGGCGGGTCGACATCTATGTCGCCTTTCCGCCGCAGCCGGCCGGCTGAGCGGCGCGCCGCATGAGCGAAGAGTCCCGACGCTTCCTCGCCCTCGTGGGCAGCTATCGGCTGGCCCCGGAGGATGCGCCGGCCTTCGCCGAGATCGCGCGGCGCTGCGTCGCCCTCACCGTGGTCAAGCCGGGCTGCCTGTATTTCACCATCGCCGAGGACGTTTCGGTGCCCGGACTCTTTCATCTCTCGGAGGGATGGGCTGACCGGGCCGCGCTCGATGCGCATCTCTCCAGCGCCGATTTCGCGGCGATCCTGGCGGAGGCCGGGCGGTTGCGCGTTCTCGGCCGCACCGCCTTCGTGGCGGAGGCGAGCGGCCGGCGGTCCCTGTTCTGACCGCCCGGCACGGCCGGGGGGTTGCGCGATCCCGTCTGTACCGATAGGTATTGAGAATACCAATCGGTACAGGAGAGACGCGGATGAGCATCATCGCCCCACCCTTCACGCGGGACAGCGCGATCCGGAAGGTTCGCCTCGCGGAGGACGGCTGGAACGGCCGTGACCCGGAAAAGGTCGCGCTGGCCTACACGCCCGACAGCCGCTGGCGGAACCGCGCCGAATTCGTCAGCGGCCGGGCGGAAATCGTCGCCTTCCTGACCCGCAAATGGGCGAAGGAGCTCGACTATCGCCTGATCAAGGAATTATGGGCCTTCGGCGAGGACCGCATCGCCGTCCGCTATGCCTATGAATGGCACGACGACAGCGGCAACTGGTTCCGCTCCTACGGCAACGAGAACTGGGAATTCGACGCCGCCGGGCTGATGCGGCGGCGCTTCGCCTGCATCAACGACCTGCCGATCGCCCCGGCCGAGCGCAAGTTCCACTGGCCGCTCGGGCGCCGCCCGGATGATCATCCGGGCCTGTCCGATCTCGGGCTCTGAGCCGGCGGCGCGGCCATGCGGACGATCAACCAGCGCGCCGACGTCGTGCCGCTGCTGGGCGAGGTGTTCCGCGAGTTCGGCTACGAGGGCGCCTCGCTGAGCCGGATCACCGGGCGGACGGGCCTTGGCAAGGGCAGCCTCTACCACTTCTTTCCCGGCGGCAAGGAGGAGATGGCGCAGGCGGTGCTCGCCGATGTGGACGCCTGGTTCGAGCGCCACGTCTTCGCGCCGCTGCGCGACGAGGCGCCCGAGGTTGCGCCCGGGGCGGCCATCGAGGGGATGTGGGATGCCGTGACCGCCTATTTCCGGTCCGGCGCGCGGATCTGCCTGGTCGGCGCCTTCGCGCTCGACGGCACGCGGGACCGGTTCGCCGATGCCGTCTCCGGATATTTCGTCCGGTGGATCGCGGCGTTGCGCGACGCGCTGGTGCGGCGGGGCTGGGCGCCGGCCGAGGCCGCCGCCCGCGCCGAGGAGGCCGTGCTCGGCATCCAGGGCGCCCTCGTGCTGGCGCGGGCGACCGGCGATCAGGCGGTGTTCGTCCGGGCGATCGAACGGCTGCGGCTCCGGCTGCGGCCGGCGGCGCAATCGTGACATGACAGTTTCGCGCCGGCGCGGTAGGGTTTCGCGGTCATGAAGGACATCGCCGCGCTGAAGCTCTACACACGGGTCGCGCGCCTCGGCAGTTTTTCGGCGGCGGGCAGGGAGAGCGGCATGTCGCAGCCGCAGGTCTCGCGCATGATCGCCGAACTCGAACAGGAACTCGGCGCCAGGCTGCTGTCGAGGACGACGCGGGCGGTGGTGCCGACCGAGGCCGGCAAGGCGTTCCTCCTCCGCATCGAGGCCATTCTCGCCGCGCTCGACGAGGCCGGCCAGAGCGTGCGCGAGGGCGGCGAGTTCCACGGCATGCTGCGGCTCAGCATGCCGACGAGTTTCGGCATCCATGTCGCGATTCCGCGCCTCGCCGATTTCGCGGCCCGGCATTCGCGGCTGCAGATCCACCTCGAACTCGACGACCGGCGGCAGGACCTGGTGCGCGAGGCCGTGGATGTCGCGATCCGGATCGGCACGCTGCCGGATTCGGCGAGTGCCACCGCCCGGCAGATCGCGCTGGTCTCCCGGGTGATCGTGGCCTCGCCGGCCTACCTGGCCGCGAATGGCGCGCCGGCGCGGCCCGAGGATCTGGCGGGCCACCGGATCATCGGCGGCGCCGCCGCCACCAACCCCCTGGCCTGGACCTTCGAGCGCGACGGCGAGCGCATCGCGGCACGGGTGCAGCCGCAGTTCACCACCAACGAGAACGAGGGGGCGATCGTCGCCGCCATCGCCGGGCTCGGCATCACCTCGACCGGCGAATGGGATTGCCGGCGGGCGCTGGATGATGGCTCCCTCGTCCGCCTGCTGACGGACTGGACGATGGCCGATGTGCCCGTCCACGCCTATTTCCCGATGGGCCGGAACACCCGCGCCGCGGCGCGCGCGCTGATCGACCATCTGCGCGAGGGGATCGCGGCGGACGGGCGGGGCTGATCCGCCGTGCCGATCAGACGATGATGTCGGCCAGCGGCGGCGGCGCGGCGAGTGCCGCGGCGACGGCCTCCAGGCTGGTGCGCAGCGCCTCGCGCGTGGCCGGCGCGCCGAGGCCGAGGCGCACCGCCTCCGGCGCGGTGCCGGCGGCGAAGGCGTCGCTGCCGACGGCGCCGATCCCGGCCGAGCGCAGACGGTCGATGAAGGCGCTGCGGGTCCAGGGCGGGTCGAGGGGCAGCCAGGCGTGAAACGCGTCCTCGGCGGTGCGCAGGCCCGCCTCCGGCAACAGCGCGCGCAGGATCTGCCGGCGCGAAGCGGTTTCCCGGCGGATCGCCTCGCGCACCGCCTCCGCCGTGCCGTCCCCGATCCAGCGCGTCGCGATCGCCGCCGTCAGCGGCGAGGCCATCGACGTGGTCGCCCGGATCGCGGCGGCAAGCCGGTGCGCGGCCGCGGCGTCGGGCGGGACGACATAGGCGAGGCGCAGCGCCGGGGACAGCGATTTCGCCACCCCCGCGATGTAATAGGACAGGGAGGGCGCGAAGGTGGCGAGCGGCGGCGGCGCGCTGCGCGGCAGCATGCCATAGGCGTCGTCCTCGACGATCGCGATGCCCTGCGCCGTCGCGATGGCGGCGATCGCGGCGCGGCGGTCCGGGGGCATCGTCGCGGTCGTGGGGTTGTGCAGGGTCGGCGTGCAGTAGAGCAGCTTCGGCCGGTGCGCGCGGCAGGCGGCCTCGAAGGCGTCGGGCAGCAGCCCGTCCGCATCCATGGCGACCGGCACCAGGCGAAGGCCGCGATGGGCGGCCAGCGCGCGGAAGCCCGGATAGGTGAGATCCTCGACGCAGACGGCATCGCCAGGCGCGGCGAGCAGGCCGGCGATCGCGAGCAACGCGCCCTGCGCGCCGGGGCAGAGCAGCACGCGCTCGGGCGGCAACGGGCCCATCCGGTCACGCAGCCAGTGCGCGCCGGCGGCGCGGTCGGCCATGGCGCCGCCGATATCCTGATAGCGCAGCAGCAGGTCGAGCCCGGCCTCCGCCCCGAGCGCCGTGACATCCCGCCAGAGGCGCGCCGCCAGCGCGGGATCGTCGAAGCACGGCGGCAGGTTCATGCTCATGTCGATCAGGCCGCCGGCGGTGGCGGCCGCGCGCGGCGGCGGGATAATCCTGACATAGGTGCCGAGCCCCACCCGGCCCTCGATCAGCCCGCGGCGCGCGGCCTCGGCATAGGCGCGGGTGACGGTCGTGAAATCGATCCCGATCGCGGCGGCGAGGCGGCGCTGGGTCGGCAGGCGGTCGCCCGGCTTCAGGGCGCCGGACCGGATATCGGCCTCCAGCGCCGCGGCGATCGCGAGATAGATCGGCCCGTCCGGCTTGCGGATGTCCGGCAGCCAGGCGGGGGGCGTGTCACGGTCCGTCATGGTCCGGCTCTCGTTCCATATATATGTATCCCCGCTTTCTTACCCCCGCCCGTGGCCTGAGGCAATCGCGGCGTCCCTTATCTTCTGCCATGCCGCGCTGGCGGGCCTTCCTCGGGTCATGCGGGAATCGCCGTGCTGCTGCCGGCATCTCCGCGTTGGTTCCCGGCAGGAAAGCATATATATGCCAATCCATCGATATTGCATGGACGATTGCCATAGCGAGATCCATGCGGCGGAGACAGACATGACCCAGCTGACGGAACCGGCGGCGAGCGCCCCCGGCATGGCGCGGCGGCCCCGCGCGCGACTCGATGTGCCGTGGACCACCGTGCTCGGGCGCGGCCTGGCGATGCGCTGCCCCTCCTGCGGCGAGCGCCCGGCATTCGACGGATACCTGCATGTGCGGCCGCATTGCGAGGCGTGCGGCGCGCCGCTCGGCCGGGTGCCGTGCGACGACGCGCCGCCCTACCTGACGCTCGTCGTCGTGCTGCATGTCGTCGTCGCGGCCGCGGTCATCCTCGACCGCGGCGGCAGGATGCCGTCCTCGACGCTGCTCGAAATCTTCCTGCCGCTGACCCTGGCGCTGATCCTCCTGCTGCTGAGGCCGATCAAGGGAGCGACGCTGGGCGTGCTGCTCAAGGTCGGCATCCTCCGGCCGGCGCCGGCGGCGACGGGCGCGGGTAGCGCGGGCGCGTGACGTTCGCGCGGCGCGGCGGGTTCGCCTCGCTCGGTGCCATCACGCGGCAATGGGGCGCGCCGCACCGCCCGCCGCTGCCCGGCATCGTCTGGATCGGCGGGCTGCTCTCGGCGCTGGCCTGGCTCGGCGGCCGCCATCTCGGCCTGTTGCTGATCCCGCCCTTCGCCGCCACCATGACGATCGTGCTGTGCCTGCCGGATGCCGCGGTGGCGCAGCCTTTCGCGGTGATCGCCGGCTCGACCCTCGGCACGCTGATCGGCACCGCCGCGGCGGCCGGACTGGGCCCCGGGCCGCAGACCGCGGCGCTCGCCGCGGTGGCGGCGCTGGCGGTGCTGCCCCGGCTGCGGGCCTATCATCCGCCCGGCGTGGCGCTCGCGCTCTATCCCGCGCTGCTGCATCCGGGGCCGTGGTTCGCCGCCGCGGTGGTGCTGCCCTTCACCCTCGCGGTGGTGGCTTCGGCGTCGCTGCTGAGCCGGTGGGTGGCATCCTGGCCGGCCTATCCGCTGCCGCTGCGCCCGCGCCAGAGGTGCATCGCGCGCATCGCGAGGTAAGGTTTCATTAATGATAGTGCTCTAGCCCGGGCGGCGAACCAGCTTGCCATGGGGTGCCGCCGACCGTGTTCAGCATCAGGAAATCCAAAGACGCTCTGCCGCTCTCGAAGGATGCGGGCATGTTGCTTGCCGCGCTGCAACAGATCAGCGTTCCGCTGTTCGTGCTCGGGCGCGACGGCGCCGTGGTGTTCTGGAATCCCGCCTGCGCCGAACTGACCGGCCTTGCCGCCGCCGAGGTGATCGGCACGAAGGAGCACTGGAAGGGATTTTACCCGGCGCCGCGCCCGTGCATGGCGGATCTCGTGCTGTCGGGCAATGGCGGGCAGGCCGGCCAGCTCTACGCGCAGAACAGCGGCGGGCAGGACGGCCGGATGAGCGCCGAGAACTGGTGCGACATGCCGTTGACCGGCCGCAGGCGCTATCTCGGAATCGATGCCGGGCCGATCCGCGATGCGGAGGGGAACACGGTGTTCGTGGTCGAGACGCTCAAGGACATGACCTCGGCGAAGCAGGCGGAACTGGACCTCGCCGCCGAGCGCGAGCGGGTGATGGGCGCGCAGGCCGCCGTCGTCACCGCGATCGCCGACGGGCTGCGGAACCTCTCGGCGGGAATCCTGACGTTCCGGATCACCAGGGCCCTGCCGGCGGAGTATGAAACGCTGCGGGTCGATTTCAACAACTCCATCGAGAAGCTGCAGCGAACCCTGTCGCGCATCGACCAGGACGCGCAGCACGTCCTGGCGGCGACCGACGAGATCGCCCGCGCCTCGGGCGACCTGTCGCAGCGGACGGAACGGCAGGCGGCGAGCCTCGAACAGACGGCCGCCGCCGTCGAGCAGATCACCGCAACGGTCCGCACCACGGCGCAGGGCGCGGCCGAGGCGGGGGCGGCGGTCAGCCAGGCGGAGGCGACGGCGCGGCATTCGGCCACGGTCGTCGAGGACACCGTGGCGGCGATGAACCGGATCGAGACCTCCTCGAACAAGATCACCAACATCATCGGCATCATCGACGAGATCGCCTTCCAGACCAATCTCCTGGCGCTCAATGCCGGGGTCGAGGCGGCGCGCGCCGGCGATGCCGGGCGGGGCTTCGCCGTCGTCGCCACCGAGGTCCGCGCCCTGGCGCAGCGCTCGGCCGACGCGGCGCGGGAGATCAAGTCGCTCATCCTCGCGGCGTCCGGCGAGGTCAAGGCCGGGGTGAACCTCGTCGACGAGACCGGCAAGGCGCTGCAGCGGATCGGCGGGGAAATCGGCACCCTGAGCCGCCTGATGGGCGACATCACCGCCTCGGCGCGGGAACAGGCGACCGGGCTCGCCGAGGTGAACGCCGCCATCAGCGAGATGGACCATGTGACGCAGCAGAACGCGGCGATGGCCGAGCAGGCGACCGCCGGCTGCCGCAACCTCTCCGAGAAGGCGTCGCGGCTGTCCGGCCTCGTGGGCGAATTCCGGATCCGCCAGCCGGGCGAAGCGGCCCCGGCCGGCGCGGACGCGATGCACGCCGCCTGAGCAGCGCCGCTGCCGGGCCGGTTGTCCGCCCCCGCGTTTCGGACCATCATCGGCCATGGACTCGCCACGTTTCGAACTGACGGCGGACATCCTGCTGCGCGCCTATCGGTTCGGCCTGTTTCCGATGGCCGAGCGGCGGAATGCGGCGGACCTGCATTTCCTCGATCCCGAGCGGCGGGGCGTGCTGCCGCTGGAGGCGTTCCACCTGCCGCGCCGGCTCGCGCGCACGCTGCGGAACACGAGCCTCGACATCGTCTCCGACCGGGATTTTCCCGCGCTGATCGCCGCCTGCGCCGCACGCCGGCCGGTGCGGCCGGAGACCTGGATCAACGAGGAGATCGAGCGCCTCTTCGTCGACCTGCACCGGCGCGGCCATGCGCACAGCGTCGAGGTCTGGCAGGGCGGGGAACTCGTCGGCGGGTTGTATGGCTTGGCGATCGGCGGCGCCTTTTTCGGCGAGAGCATGGTCTCGCTCGTGCGGGATGCCTCGAAGCTCGCGCTGGTGCACCTCGTGGCGCGGCTGCGGCTGGGCGGGTTTTCATTGCTGGACACGCAGTTCCTGACCGCGCACCTGGCCCGGTTCGGCGCGTTCGAGATCGGCCGCGCCGCGTATCACGCGCGCCTTGCCGAGGCGGTGGCGCGGCCGGCGCGCTGGATCGCCGATCCGGCGCCCGCCGTCATCGAGGCCGAGATCGCCCGCCTGCGGCTCGCGGAGACCGACACCGAAGGGTGACAAGGCGCCGGCCGCCACCAATCCGGGCCTCGGCCCTCCCTTCCGGCCGGGCCGGGAGCGGTCTATCCTGCCATGCTGCGGTCATGCATGGACCGCCGAAGCGGGAACCGCCATAAGGGCCATTAACGGGTGCGAACCCGAAACAGCAAGACACGATCACAGGAAGAACGGGAGACGGACATGTTGCGTGCGGCAATCAGCAAACTGTCGGCAAGACGGCGTGGGGCGAGGCTGGCGGCCGCCGGCGCCGCGGTCCTGCTGGCGCTGCCGGCGGCGGCGTCCGGCGCCGTCCCGAACGGCATCAAGCTCGTCAATCCGGGTCACCTGACGATCTGCACCCATCTGTCCTACAAGCCCTTCGAGTATATCAACAAGGACGGCAAGGTCGTCGGTTTCGATGTCGACATGCTGGATCTGCTGGCGAAGCGGCTGGGCGTGAAGACCCGGATCATCAGCATCGACTGGAACCAGGTGACCTCCGGCGCGGTGTTCGCCGCCAATCGCTGCGATGTCGCGATGGGCGCGGAGACGATCACGCCGGAACGCGCCAAGGCGGTGCTGTTCTCCGATCCGTATTTCGACGCGACGCAGGTTCTCCTGGCCAAGAAGGGCTCCGGCGTGCACGGCCTGGCCAGCCTCAAGGGCAAGCGGTTCGGCGTGCAGGTCAACACCACCGGGCAGATCTACGCCGACAAGCGGGCCGCCAAATTCGGCTACACCACGGTCATCTTTCCCGACCTGATCGCCGAGGCCTCGGCCGTCAGCGTCGGCGCCGTCGCGGCGGCGATCAACGATAACGGCCCGATGTACGAATACGCCAGGACGCATCCCGACACCCATGTGGTGGCCGAGTTCGATACCGGCGAGCACTACGGATTCGCGTTCAAGAAGAACAGCGCCAACGCGACCCGGCTGGCCGGCGTGCTGAACACCGTCCTCGCCAAGGCCAAGAGCGACGGCGAATACAACAAGATCTTCAAGACGTGGTTCGGCCAGATCCCGCAGGACGTCAAACAGTAAGGCGGATGAGCGGCGACGCCGACCGGCCGGCGGCGCGCCGGCGCGCAAGCCCGCGGCTGCGGGCGAGGCGGTCCAGGATGGCGCAATACGCCATTCTGGCCATCGTTCTCGCGCTGGCGGCCGAGTTCGCCAAGTGGCGCGAGATCGGACGCACCTTCTTCGAGCCGCGGCTGATCGAATTCACGATTCTCCACGGCCTCGCCAACGCGCTGCTGAACACCGCGCTCTATACGGCCGGCGCGTTCGTACTCGGCCTCGTGCTCGGCCTCGTGCTGGCGCTGATGCGGCTGTCCCCGGTCGCGCCCTATCGCTGGCTGGCGACGGTCTATATCGAATTCTTCCGCGGCCTGCCCTCGCTTGTCGTGTTCATCGCGTTTTCGCTGCTGCCGCTGGCCTTTTCCGGACTGACGATCCCGTGGTCGCCCTACGGCACGGTCTGGGTCGCGCTCGGCGTCGTCGGCAGCGCCTACATGGCGGAGACGATGCGCGCCGGCATCCAGGCCGTGCCGAAAGGCCAGGTCGAGGCGGCGCGCTCGCTCGGCATGTCCTCGGCGCAGGCGATGCGCAAGATCGTGCTGATGCAGGCGCTGCGGCTCATGGTGCCGCCGCTGACGAACGAGCTGATCATGCTCATCAAGGATTCGTCGCTGGTGTTCGTGGTCGGGCTGTCGGCCGGGCAGTTCGATCTGACGGAATTCGGGCGGTCCACGGCCAATACCAACGTCAACATCACGCCGCTCGTGGTGGCCGGGCTCGGCTACCTGCTGATCACGCTGCCGCTGTCGATGCTGGTGCGGCGGATGGAGGTATCGCGGGTGACGGGAGCATGAGCGGCGTCGATCCAGGCCGGACGGTTGTGAAGATCGAAGGGCTGCACAAGCGATTCGGCCAGAACCATGTGCTGAGGGGAATCGATTTCAGCGTCGCGCGGGGCGAGGTGGTGTGCATCATCGGCCCGTCGGGGTCGGGCAAGTCGACGCTGCTGCGCTGCATCAACCTGCTCGAACGGCCGCAGCAGGGCCGGCTCGAGGTCAATGGCGAGAACCTGCTCGACCCGGATTGCGACATCGATGCGGCACGCCGGCACATCGGCATGGTGTTCCAGCAGTTCAACCTCTTTCCGCATCACACCGCGCTGGAGAACTGCATCGTCGCGCCGATGACGGTGCTGCGCCTGACGCGGGCGGCGGCGGAGGCGACGGCCCGCGCCAATCTCGAGCGCGTCGGCCTCGCCGACAAGCTCGGCGCCTATCCCGCCCAGTTGTCCGGCGGCCAGCAGCAGCGGGTGGCGATCGCCCGGGCGCTGTCGATGGAGCCGGCGCTGATGCTGTTCGACGAACCGACCTCGGCACTCGATCCCGAACTCGTGGGCGAGGTGCTGACCGCGATGCGGCGACTGGCCGAGGCCGGCATGACGATGATCGTCGTGACCCATGAAATGGCGTTCGCCCGCGAGGTGGCCGATCGGGTCGTGTTCATGGATGCCGGCACGATCATCGAGCAGGGGCCGCCGGACTCGGTGATCGGCGCGCCGCGCGAGGCGCGGACGCAGAGCTTCCTGCGCCGCGTTCTGAACCCGGTTCACCTCGACTAGAGCATCATCCGATCCTTCTGGATCGGATGTAGTGCTCTATCTTGTTGATAATCAGAGCATCAGCCGAGACCGGTCAGCTCCTCCCGCCATCCCCACCGGCACGCGATGTCGAGGCAGTCCTGCCAGGTTTCGATCGCATCGGTCGTGCCGATGCTGCGCAGCGAGACGGCCGCCGCGGCGTGGGCGAGGGCGAGGGCGCGCGCGGTCTCCCAGCCCTCGTGAAAACCGTAGAGAAAACCTGAGGCGAACGCGTCGCCGGCACCATTGGCGCCGGCGATCTCCGCCTCCGGCACGCGGACCGACGCCTTCGCGGCAACCGTTCCGTCGCGCGCGACCGCGATGGCGCCGCGCGGGAAATGCACGGCCACGAGCCGCATCGCGCCGCTGGCCAGAACCGCGCGCGCGGCGCGCAGGCACGCCGCCGTGTCGGTCTCTCCATGGTCGCATGTCGCCATGCCGGCGATCGCGCCGATCTCGACGTCGTTGACCACCAGCAGATCGAGTTCCGGCAGGCAGGGCCGCACCAGCGCGGCGAGGCGTTCGGCCGGAACGCTGCACAGTTCGAGATTCGTCAGCAGCCCGGCCCGCCGCGCCTTGCGCAGGGTCGCGACCCAGCCGTTCGCGGCGTCGCCCCAGGCGCCGTCCATCCGCGCGTGGATGCCGGGCAGGCCGAGATGCAGGATGCGGCCGCTGGTGGCGGCGAAGTCGAAATGATCGGGGGTGAGCGCATCGGCGGCGCCGGCCCGGAAGATGTGCGTCCGCCGTCCGCTCCGGCGCGAGGTGTAGGCGTCGGTGAACTGCGTCGGCGCACCCGCGACGACGGTGAGCCCGGTTGCGTCGATGCCGTGCGCCGCGGCCGCGGCATGCAGCAGGCGGCCGTTTTCGTCATCGCCCACCACGCCGATGGTCTCCACGGGCATGCCGGCGTCGAGCCGCCGGATGCCGAGGGCGAGGTTGCACGCCGAGCCGCCGCCGCGCGCCTGTTCCTCCAGGATTTCGACGAGGCCGTCCTCGCCCGGCCAGAACTCGACCACACGGTTGCGGTCGACGCACCAGGTCCCGCCGGTGACGAAGCCACGTCGCGCCATGTCGCTCATGGGCGCGTCAGTGCTGCCTGAGGGGGGCTTCCGTGATCAGCAGGTCGTCGGCGAGCGGGCGCGTCGGCGCGATCCCCTGTGCCTGCAGCGTGCCGTGATAGGCCTTCACCGCCTCCTCCGGCGAGACCGCGCCGCTGGCGACCTCGCGCATCAGCGACACTATGGCGAGCGGATCCTCGGCGAGGTTGATCTTGCGGCCGAACAGCGCGACGCGCGCGCCGTACCGTTCCGCCTGGTGCAGCAGTTCGAACGTGTCGCGCGTGGTGCCGGCGCTGCCGCCGAGCACGCCGACGATCAGCGACGGATCGTACGACGCCAGCTCCTCGAGCGCTTTCGGGCCGTTATAGGGGATCTTGAGGAATTGCGGCCGGTCCGCCTGCATCACGCCGGCGAGGCAGCGATGAATGCAGTCATTGACGTAGAAGGGGATCTGTTCCGGGTCGATGCCGCAGGCGATGTTCGGGTTGAACACTTCGAGGAAATAGGTGAAGCCGGCCGCCCGCGCATCGGCGCGGAACGCGGCGAACGCGTCCAGCGCGGCGAGGTCGGTCTCGATATCGTTGCAGAACGTCATCGAATACAGGCCGAGATCGGTGAGGCGCGCGGCCTGGGCGAGGTCGGCGGTGCGGAACGGACGCGACGCCGCAAGGTGATAGGTGGCGCCGCGCATCCGCCAGATGTCGGTCGTGTCGTTCGCGCGGATGGCGGGTTTCACCGCGCTGCCGGCGAACGTGCCCTGCGCCGCCAGCACTTCGAGGTTGGAGGCCGAGACGAGCATGATATCGACGATGTCCTGCGCGACGATCGCCCTGACCTGGTCGAGGAACTCGGCCCTGGTGCGGTGGCGGGTCCAGCTGCCGTCGCGCTCGCGCTTCGGCCCCGCCGCGGTGATGCTCGGTCCCATGTCGCCGTCCTTCGCATCGGCGATGATGAAGTCGCTGGGCCGGTACTTCCCCGCGCGGATCCGGGCGAGCTTGGCATCGAGGCGGGTCATCGTGGCTCCTGCTGGTTGGCCGGGATCAAGTTGCAGCGATCGTCCGGCCACCCTCTGCGCCGCATCGGCTCGGTGCGGCGCGGCAATGACCGGCGTCGGCCATGCTATTGCGCGCCGGGGGGCGAGACAAGCCGAGCCGCCCCGTATGTTCCGGCGCCTTCGCCTCCCGAAACCTCTCTAGAGCATCATCCGATCAGATGGAGTCATCTGATCGGATAAAGATGCTCTGGTTATCAACAAGATAGAGCACGACATCCGATCCATCAGGATCGGAACGTGCTCTACACCCGCAGCGCGAGCAGCAGCATCAGCGCGGCCACCACGAGGGGGACCAGCCCGAACACCCATACCGGCAGCTCGCCGCCTTCCTTTCGCGGCGGCGTCCGCGGCGAATCCCGCCGGCTCTCAGTTGGTCGAGGCATGGTGCTGTCCCGTCTCCGTGCTGTCCGCATCGCCGCGCAGCGGCCGTCCCGTCCACGCGATCGCGCAGATCTTCCTGCTCAGCGCATGGGCCTTGGTGAATCCGTCAAGGCTGAAGGCCGTTGTGGCCACGCCGTGCCGCCCGGTATCGACGCCCAGATACACCCGCTTGTACGCCTTCAGATCATGGATGACCGGCCTTGCCGCCGGCGCGAAGGCGATGGCGCCGCGCGTGCGGAAGCGGACCCGCCGCGGGCCGATTCGCACCGCCGGGTCGGCCGGCGCCGCCGCGAGCCCGTCGATGGCGGTCTCCGCCGCATGGCCGCGATGTTCCGCCACGATCAGCACGAGGCGCCGCCCGCTCCGTCCCTTCATGGGGCCCCAGACCGGGTAAGTCGCCGCGTAGCACACTTCATGCCGTCCCCGGCCGTCCCTGAGCACCATCCAGTGTCCGATCTCGGAGACGAAATGCGGGCGCCCCGCCGCCATGGCGCGAGCACCCGCTCCGAACCCCAAGACGATCAGGCAGATCGCGGCTTCCGTCCTCATGTCCCAGATGTCGCAGCACGGCGACGCCGCTCAAGGCAACGTCGCGTGATGCGCGGAAATGTGACGGGCGCCGCGCCCGATCATTCGTTGCCGCTGTTGCCGACCACCTTGTGCGCGAACGGCGCGTTCACCACCGGCTGCGACGGCCCGGTGAACGACGGGTAGGCCTGCCCGATCACGCCGGGAGGGGTCTGCGCGGTGATCGGCTGGGCCGGCATGTCGGGGATGCCCATGCCGGCAAGGGCGGTGCCGGAGACACCCAGCAGAGCGGCGGCCGCCACGGAAGCGATGATGGTCTTTTTCATTGTCAGTCTCCTGAACTTTCCGGATGTCCCGGCCTCACGACGGGGCCGTCTCATCCGCGATGTCCAGGATGTAGGCCTGTCGGATTCATCGTCCTAGAGCGATCGGGGAATAGGTTTGATAACTGCCGGAGATGAATCAACCCCCGCCTTCGCGCCGCCGCCGGGCACGGTTGCGTGATCGCGCGCCCCGCCCGCTTGGCAGGCCGCCTGCGGGCCGATAGCAGCAACCGGCGGGCCGCGCCCCGCTTGATGATGAGGAAACCATGCTTGCACGAACCCTGCGACTGTCCGCCCTTTGCGCCGCCGCCATCGCGATCGCCCCGGCCCCGGCGCGGGCGCAGCCGCCAGCCGCCTGCCGCACGATCCGCCTCGGCCATGGCGGATGGCTCGACAACCAGGTGCAGAACGCCGTCTTCGGCGCCATCGTGGCACCCTTCGGCTACCAGGTGAGGATCGAGCCCGCCCGCCTCAAGACGATCTACCATCGCCTCGCCGACGGCCGGCTCGACGTCTACCTGCAGGACTGGCGGCCCGATAACTGGATGTCATCGGTCACCGCGATCCGGGATTCCGATGTCGCCCGCAAGCGCATCGCCGTCGCCGGGACCGACCTGTCCGGCGCCCGCCACACCCTCGCGGTGCCGGCCTATCTCTACCGCGCCGGCCTGAAGGACTTCGCGGACATCCACAAGTTCGCCGGCCAGCTCGACCACACGATCTACGGCATCGAGCCCGACAATGTCGGTGACCGTCAGCTGCTGTCGATGATCCGCCACAACACCGACGGCCTCGGCGGCTTCCACCTCGTGCAGGCCGGCGCCGGCGGCATGCTGCGGGCGCTGGCGGCGAAGATCCGCCACCACGAGCCGATCCTGTTCCTCGGCTGGCAGCCCGACGCGATGAACGTCGAATACCGCATCCGCTACCTCGGCGGCGGCGCCGCCGCCTTCGGCCACGACCAGGGGGCGGCGCGAAGCCTGATCCTGACGCGCGCCGGCTACGCCGCGCAATGCCCCGCCATCGGCGGCCTGCTGCACCGCTTCCGCCTGCCGGTCCGGGCGGAAAGCCGCATGATGTATGACATCCAGGTCAAGCGCGAGGCCGTCGGGCCGGTCGCCGCGGCATGGATCGCCGCGCATCCGGCCTGGCTGAAGCGGATGCGCGCGCCACTCGCCTCTCCCGCGCGCGGCTGACCCGAGGCGGCTGACCCGAGGCGGCCGGGCCGGGCAGGGCAGGGGGCCGGCTCAGAACACCAGCGAGACCGCGAACCGTCCGAACGGGCGGTTGCGCGGCCCGTTGCCCGCGTTCAGCCGTTCCCAGCCGAGATCGGCATCGATCGACACCCGGCGGAACAGCCGCGAGCGCATCTCGACCCCCGCCGCCGTCATCATCGCGCGGCTGCCGGGCATCCCGGCGCCGGCCGGCTGCGCGGTGCGCGCGACATTCCAGAACACGCCGCCGCGCAGCATCCGCAGGCCGCCCGCCGCCCCGAGCGGAAACACCGCCTGCTGCCCGGCCAGCACGCCGCGGCTCGCCGGCGAAATCGGCGCGAGGGCCGGATCGGCGCTGGCGAGATCGCCGAGGCTGACGCGATCGGCATTGAACAGCAGGCCGTTGCCGTACTGGTCGCAAAACGCCGTGGTCAGCACGGCGCCCGCCGGCAGGGCGGTGCTGCGCGTCAGCGTCAGCCGGCCATAGGCGAAATCGGAGCGGGCGAGCCCCGGCGCGGCGGGGTCGAACCCGGCGCTGCCGCGCCCCAGCATCACCGTGCCGGCGAGGCTCGTCGTCCCGCCGCCATCGTGCCGCCGCCCGGCGCAGCGCAGCAGAACGTCGCGCTGCCGCCCACCGCCCGGCGCGAGCCAGACCGGCCCATACCCGAACCCGATATCCGACCGTTGCAGCCGCGCCCGCAGCGTTCCGCCCCAGGTGGCGCCGCGCCAGCGATAGGAAACGCCGGTCGTCATGGCGTAGCCGGCATCCGTCCTGTCCCCCTGGCGCCGCCGCGCCAGCCCGCCAGACACGCTGAGGCGCTCCCCGCCATCGCCGATGACGGTGTCGGTCAGCGTCGTCTCTTCATAGGCGCCGTAGGCGCGGTCATCGATGCCGTAGCTGACCTGCTGCCGGGCCCCGAACGGCGAGGTCAGGGTGAAGCCGTCATTGCCGCTGGCCGCATCCGCCGAATCGCGGGTGAAGCGCAGCCCGTCCGGCCGCGCGGGCATCGCCGCCGCCTCGGCCAGCACCGCCGAGCCCGACCAGGCGGCCGCCGCGGCCGGCCGCGCGTGGCCGATCACGGCCGCCGCCAGCAGGGCAGGCAGCAGCCACGGCCGGCGCGCCGGAGCGGCACAGGAAATCGTCATGGGCGAGCAACATTCGAACAAATCAGGAATGCATGATGTCTATATTATGGCGCCGCCGCCCGCAAGGGCGTTCCTCGCCCCGCCCTGGCGCCTCGCGGCGCGCCGCATGCCGGCCCGCTCCGTGATCGCCGGACCATCGTCCGACCGGAAAAGGATAACCTATTTATCAACGGGATAGAGCCCCGCATGCGATGCGGACGCGCCGGAGACCGCCCTGATCAGCAGGGCGAGATCGACAAGGGCGATCGCGCCGAGCAGGACGACCGTCAGCGCCATCAGCGGACGATCGTAGAGCACGACGCTTTTCGCGCTGATCCATTCGATCAGGGCGCGGAGACGGTGCCGCGGCGACGCCATCGCCTGATCGCCTCCCTCGGTGCGGACGTTCATGCCGGCCCGGCCCCGATCCTGCCGTGCCCGGCCATCGGCAAGGTCCGTCGTGTCGTCCCGATGCGCGTCATCGGCGTGCCGCGCCACGCCCGGCCGGCGGCATCAGTCTTCCCGGGCATGATCCATGATCTCCAGGCGGATCTGCACGCGGCCATCCGCCCTTTCGCACACCCGTCGCGCATAGGCATTCTGCTCGATGGAGACCGCCTTGCCGTTCACCAGCAGGAACCGGCCGCTGATCGGCTGGAACTGAAACCGGTCGATTTCCTTCCTGTTTATATATACGTCTTTTATGATATTTGAACTGTATGACATGTCGACAATGAAGCGGCATACCCGTGCCGAGATTTTGGAAATCAATATGCTGTAATGATTTATATTGTTTGAATTTACTGCAATATAAAGATGGCCATTATGGCTGTCCTGACTTTCGGCCGTATGTATGAATTGCCCCGTGTTGAATTCGGCATAATGAATGGCCTGATTGAAATACATCAGGCTCTTCTTGTTATTGAAACGGTAATTGGAAAGAAAGGAAATCCGGTTGACGTATGTATATTTTGCAAACGCCAGAATAAATCCGGACACCACCAGGCCAAC
This sequence comes from Acidiphilium multivorum AIU301, assembly GCF_000202835.1. Taxonomy (NCBI): domain Bacteria; kingdom Pseudomonadati; phylum Pseudomonadota; class Alphaproteobacteria; order Acetobacterales; family Acidocellaceae; genus Acidiphilium; species Acidiphilium multivorum. The sequence goes on along the minus strand of NC_015186.1, from coordinate 1,326,698 downwards.
GGCAAATCCAAACAGGACCCATTTTACGCGATAGACTATCGTCATCTCCGACCTCATTTTTGTTTATGGTTTTTATGATTTTTGTCGGAAAACTAGTCACAAATGATCAACAAAAAATTAACGGCTGTCTCTATAACTATCTCTTATCTCGTAATTAATACTTTCCTTATTTTTGTGTCTTTTGTCGCCCTTGTCGCGAATGCCCCTTGCACGGCCGCCCTTCGCGTGCGTGCGCATCGGGCCGGCGCGCTTCCCTGCCTGCCGTCGCGAACGGAACCGCGTTCGCTCCCGCACTTCGTTGCCACAGGGTGCTGCCGCCGTCACGGCCTTGCGCACCGGCCATCGGCCGGCGCGATGCGTAACCGTCTGTATCAAAATATAAACAATGATCACATTTTAATGAGACTAGTTGTAATTAATTAACCGATGTGTCATGAAAAATCATTAATCGACATGTAATTAGACGATCGAATTTCAGGACCCCTTTCTTTCAACGGCCTTGGTTTCAGAGATCCGCGTTCAGGGAGATCATTTCTGACGGTAAGCCCCGGAGAGATCCGGGGCTTTTTTTTTGCAACGCCGCAGCGGCCGCGCCGTTCCCGGCGCCGCGCACCCGGATACGGGCGGCGCAAACAATCGCATATCCGCACGAAGTTGGCCGTCTCGCGGCCCGCGAACTGTGCCCCGCAAGGCACGATGACGGAGCAGGGCAGGGGGATGAAACCTCACGCAACCCGTTGATAGAACTGGCGACCCTGGCGTGACTCGAACACGCAACCACCCGCTTAGAAGGCGGGTGCTCTATCCAGTTGAGCTACAGGGCCGTGCGGCGGCGAACATCGCCCAATTCGCCGCCGAATGCCAGACCGGGCCGCCTCAGTGCGTCCAGTTCGCCCGCCGGTCCGCGCGGAAATTGTCGGCATAGGCCTTGGGCCGCCGGTGCCGCTCGGTCGGGATCTCGAGATCGAAGGCGATGCCATGCTTCTCCGCATAGGCGATGGCCTCCTCGCGGGTCGCGAAGCTCAGCCGCACCTGGCTCGCCATCATGTCGCCGCTGCCGGTCCAGCCCATCAGCGGGTCGATCCGCTTCGCCATCGCCGGCTCGAACTCCAGCACCCATTCCCTCGTCTTCGCCCAGCCGGACTGCATGGCGGATTTCGGCGGCAGATAGATGCGGGCGCGATTCATGCGGCATTCCTCTCGGTCGGTCCGTCTCGGGGCGCCCGGATTCGAACCGGGGGCCTCTTGTACCCAAAACAAGCGCGCTACCAGGCTGCGCCACGCCCCGCACGGACGCTTGCTACTACAGCGCCTCCAAGGTGCGAGGCAAGCGCCTCACTTGTCGTCGCCGAATTGCGGCCCGATCACCTTGTCCCCGACATCGATGTCGTCCTTCGCGGTGATCCCGCCCTGCAATTCGATCGTCGCCGCCACCTTCACATGGCTGGAAATGATCCGCAGGCTCTGCGGCACCGTCTCGTTGGCGATATGCCGGATCGTCCCGTGCGGCCCGACGAACACCATGTCCAGCGGCACCAGCGTGTTCTTCATCCACATCTCGGACACCTGCGGCGGGTTCCACGGAAAGATCATCCCCTCGTCCGCCGCCACGCTCTTGCGGAACATCAGCCCGATTTCCTGCTGCTTCGGCGTCAGCGCCTTCTCCACCGTGAAGGTGAACCGCTTGCCGTGCTGGTTGACGATGGTGATCGTCTCGGTCGGCAGCTTCGCCTGCGGCCCGGTGATCGCCGCCGCGGCCACCCCGACGGCCGATCCGCCAGCAATCCCGGCCGCAAGGCAAATTCCCATCCAGCGTCTCATCGTCCTGCTCCTTGTTGCGTCACGCGGCGAGGCGGCGCACCTCGTCCCGCACCAGGCCCGCCTGCGGCGGATCGTCGAGGCGGGTGAGCCAGTGCGCCGGCCTCGGCCGCGACTGCCCGCGGAAATAGCTGATTCCCGCCAGCACGTCCAAGGCCGCCGGCGGCAGCGTCTCCGGCACCGCGTGCCCGTTCAGCACGCCCCACAACCCCGCCCAGGCCCGCCCGAGCGCATACGGGTTATACCCGCCACCCCCGAGCACGATCAGCCGCGGCGCCAGCCCGCGGATCGCCTCCAGCGCCGCCCACAACCCCCGGTTCGACAGCGCCAGCCGGCTCATCGGATCATCCGCCAGCGCATCCGCCCCCGGCAGGAACACGATCCCCTCCGGCCGCGCCGCCGCGATCGCCGGCACGATCCGCGCCTCCATCAGGAACGCCAGCTCCGCGTCGCAGAACCCCTCCGGCACGGCAAAATTGAACACCCCCGCCGCCGCGTCGCTCGTCCCCCCCGTCCGCGGCCACCGCCCCGCCTCATGCACGCTGATCGTCGTCACTCGCCCATCGCGCGCGAACGCCGCCTCCACCCCATCGCCGTGATGCGCGTCGAGATCGAGATAGACCAGCCGCTCCAGCCCGAGGTCGAGCCACTCCATCAGCGCCAGCACCGCGTCGTTGATATAGCAGAACCCGCTCGCCCGCGCCGGCCAGGCATGATGGTTCCCCGCCGCCGGCACATGCGCGACCCCGCCCTCCGCCGTCAGCCGTGCCGCCAGCATCGCGCCCCCCGCCGAGGTCGCCGGCCGCCGATACACCGCGCGATGCAACGGATTCCCCTCCGCCCCGATGCCGAACCGCGCCCGCGCCTCCGCCGGCACCTCCTGCGTCCGCTCCGCCGCCTCCAGCGCGTCGAGATAGGCCGGATCGTGAAACCGCTCCAGCGCCGCCCGCCCCGCCACCGGCGCCGTCCGATACTGCCCCGCCGCCAGCCACCCCATCGCCCGGATCAGATCCTCCGCCACCGGCGCCCTCATCGTCGCCAGTGGATGCGGCGGCGCCGCGATCGCCGCCCGATACACCTCCGCCCCGATCAGCACCGCCTTGCGCGTCCCGCTCATCCGCCTTGCCTACCCATCAAGCCCCGCCGTTGCTATAGGCTGGGCATGAGTGACGAATTGACAACGCTCGCGCAGGACGCTTCCCCCGCCAGCACCGGCGCCTTCCCCCGCCGCACCTTCGCGATCATCTCCCACCCCGACGCCGGCAAGACCACCCTCACCGAGAAGCTCCTCCTCTTCGGCGGCGCCATCCGCGAGGCCGGCATGGTCAAGGCCCGCCGCGAGCGCCGCAACACCCGCTCGGACTGGATGGCCATCGAACGCCAGCGCGGCATCTCCGTCACCTCCTCGGTCATGACCTTCACCTGGCACGACGTCGTCTTCAACCTGCTCGACACGCCAGGCCACCAGGACTTCTCCGAAGACACCTACCGCACCCTCACCGCGGTCGACGCCGCCGTCATGGTCATCGACGCCGCCCGCGGCATCGAGGCCCAGACCCTCAAGCTCTTCGAGGTCTGCCGCCTGCGCGACATCCCGATCATCACCTTCGTCAACAAGATCGACCGCGAAGGCCAGGACCCGTTTTCGCTCCTCGACGAAATCGCGAACACCCTGGCGCTCGACGTCTGCCCCCTCGTCTGGCCCGTCGGCATGGGCGGCCTCTTCCGCGGCTGCTGGGACATCCGCGCCAACCGCCCCATCGGCCGCGTCGCCCCGGATGGCGAACCCGCCGAACCCGTCACCATCCCCGACGACCAGATGGCCGACCTGCGCGATGCCGTCGAACTCGCCGGCGCCTACCCCGCCTTCGACCGCGAAGCCTTCCTCGCCGGCCACCTCACCCCCGTCGTCTTCGGCACCGCGCTGAAGGATTACGGCGTCCTCGAACTCCTCTCCCTCCTCGCCGAACACGCCCCGCCGCCCACCACCCAGCGCGCCGAACCCCACCCCGTCCGCGCGGATCAAAAATCCGTCACCGGCTTCGTCTTCAAGGTCCAGGCCAACATGGACCCCAACCACCGCGACCGCATCGCCTTCACCCGCATCTGCTCGGGCCGCTTCCAGCGCGGCATGAAACTGCTCCACGTCCGCACCGGCAAGCCGATGGCCATCCAGGCCCCGATCTTCTTCTTCGCCCAGGACCGCTCCCTCGCCGAGGAAGCCTTCCCCGGCGACATCATCGGCATCCCCAACCACGGCTCGCTGCGCGTGGGCGACACGCTGACCGAAGGCGAAACCCTCCGCTTCACCGGCATCCCGAGCTTCGCCCCCGAAATCCTCCGCCGCGTCGTCCTGACCGACCCGATGAAAGCCAAGCAGCTCCGCCGCGCCCTCGAAGACCTCGCCGAGGAAGGTGTCGCCCAGGTCTTCCGCCCGATGCTGGGTGCTGACTGGATCGTCGGCGTCGTCGGCGCCCTCCAGCTCGACGTCCTGCAAGCCCGCATCGACGCCGAATACAAGATCCCCATCCGCTTCGAACCCGCCCCCTACGTCACCGCCCGCTGGATTTCCTGCCCCGACCCCAAGCGCCTGAAAGACTTCATCGAAGCCAACCAGTCCACCCTCGGCCACGACCGCGACGACTCCCCCGTCTTCCTCGCCCGCGACACCTTCTCGCTCCGCTTCACCGCCGAACGCTGGCCCGAAATCACATTCGCCACCACCCACCAATCCGCCTCATAGTTTTGCACCTCCCCCGGCTGCGCCGGGGGAGGAGAATTAAAGCGCTCGAATAGCGGTAAGCGAGCCAGACGCGACATAAGCAGCGTGCCGGTAAAGTCCTCTGTGGTGAAGGTTTTCGGATGCCTGCGGGCGTACGAAAACCGCCCAAGCACGAACCCGCGGTGAGCGGGCGCTAGTCTATGGGGAATTTGATTTTCGGCTGAGGCTGGGGATGGTTGCGTGGTCCCTGAGTAGGGGCCGGCGTGGAGTCTGGTTCCGCCATTGGCGGCTGGCACGGCGATTTCGCGTTCTGGGATGATGGTTGAGAGTGATTATGGGATCGCGGGTGATAGGCTTGGGCACAAGGGGAAGCGTTGACCGAAGCGCGGTTGCTGCGGTGTGCGTGTAGTTCGATCGGCGCCGGGTCACGATGAATTTCTCCCGGTTGACGTCGTGGGACACGGCGGCGCCCTGGGCTGACACCAGCGGGCGAACGTCTCGACGATGACCATGTGGCCGCCGCAGCAGGGGCACGGCGGACGAACATCGCGAGGCTCATCGGGCTCATCGTTGTTGGAGGGCGGCGCGGCGGCGAGGAGTTCTCGGGCGCGCACGAGATTGGGTTTGCGCGCCGTGGCGGAGAGCAAGCCGTAGTGGCGGATGCGGTGGAAGCCGCGTGGCAGGACGTGGATCAGAAAGCGGCGGATGAACTCGTCGGCGGCGAGCGTCATAGCCTGGTGGCGGTCGGCGCCATCGCGACGATAATCCTTGTAGCGGAAGATGACGCTGGCTTCGTCAAAGGCGAGCAGCCGCCGGTTCGAGATGGCGATGCGGTGGGTATAGCGCGAGAGATAGGCAAGCACCGCTGCGGGGCCGCTGAAGGGCGGCTTAGCGTAAACCACCCAGCGTTTGCTGCGGACCGGCGAGAGGTGGCGCAGAAAGGTGCGCCGGTCGGCGAGTGGTGCGAGGTCGCCAAAGAAGGCAAGCCGTCCTTGATCGTGGAGCGCGATCAGGCCGGTGATGAACAGGCGGCGGAACAACTTGCCCAGGACGCGCACCGGCACGAGGAAGGCCGGCCGCGAGGAGATCCAGCGCTCACCGTCGAGCGAGATGCCGCCGCCCGGCACGATCATGTGCACGTGTGGGTGGTGGGTCAGTGCCGACCCCCATGTATGGAGCACGGCGGTGATGCCGATCCGTGCGCCCAGATGCCGGGGATCGGCGGCAATCGTCAGCATCGTCTTGGCCGCGGCGTGGAACAGCAGGTCATAGACGGCAGCCTTGTTGTGGAAGGCGATGTCGGCGATCGCGGCCGGCACGGTGAAGACGACATGGAAATATCCAACCGGCAGCAGGTCGGCCTCGCGCGCGGCGAGCCAGGTGCGCGCGGCGGCACCCTGGCACTTTGGGCAGTGCCGGTTGCGGCAGCTGTTATAAGCGATCCGTCGATGGCCGCAGTCCTCGCAGGCTTCGACATGACCGCCCAGGGCGGCGGTGCGGCAATTCTCGATCGCCGACATGACCTTGAGCTGATGCAGGCTCAGCTGCCCGGCATGGCTGGCCCGATAAGCGGGGCCGGCGACGCGGAAGATATCGGCGACCTCGAGCGAGGCGTCCACCGCCTCAGCCGGTGGATGCCTTGCCCTCCATCAGTGACGCCAAACGCTCGAGTGGACTGGTGACCGAGCGTATCGTCTTGGTCGCCACACGCGCGTAGAGCGCGGTCGTATCGAGCTTGCTGTGCCCCAGCAGCACCTGGATCACGCGGATATCGACGTCCTGCTCCAGAAGATGGGTCGCGAAGCTATGGCGCAGCGTGTGGGGCGAGACCCGCTTCCGGATCCCGGCCGCTTCCGCGGCCTCATGAACCGCGCGGTTGATCTGTCGCGTCGAGACCGGATCGGCGGCACTGCGTCCGGGGAACAGCCAGCCATGGGGCAGCATGACGCCACGGCGTTTGCCTTCCGTCCACCACAACCGCAACAGGGCGAGCAGCTGGGGTGAAAGCATGGCGTTGCGGTCCTTGCGGCCCTTGCCCTGCTCGACCCTGATCAGCATCCGCGTGCTGTCGATATCGTCGACCTTGAGGCTTGCCACCTCCGACACGCGCAGGCCGGCGCCATAGGCGGTACCGAGAATGGCCTTGTACTTGATGCCGGGGGCAGCCTCGAGCAGCCGGCCGACCTCATCGACACTCAGCACATCCGGCAATTTGCGAGGCGAGCGCGCCAAGACCAGGCGCCGCGACAGGTCCGGCCGATCGAGCGTCACCGTGAAGAAAAACCGTAGCGCCGAAACCGAGCAGTTGATCGTCGGCGGTTGCACCCCGCTCTCGTGCTGGTGAACCTGAAAGCGACGGATATCCTCAGCTGTCGCCGTGTCCGGCGGCCGCCTGAGGAATGCCGCGAAGCTCTGAACAAAGCGAATATAGTCCCGCTGCGTGGCCGATCGCAGGCCGCGCATCGCCATATCTTCGAGCATGCGCTGCCGGAGCGCGCTGACAGGCCGTTCGATAGGTGAAACTGGCATCGGAGGTTCCTCTTAAAATGAAGGGAACCCCATGCTGAGAAGCCTACCGCCCCGCGCTCAAGACCTCATCGAAATGTGCCGCTTCAACCCCAGCCCTATTCCCGCGAAGCGGGTTCGTGCATGGGCGCTAAGCAGAAGCTCATAACACCAATCGTCAATGACCGATTTATCGCTACCAACGACTATCTGATCCCGCATCAAACCTTACAACGCAGAGCGATACCGCCTTACCGCCCGCAATAACTGAAAATAAGATACCCTGAAATTGACCGCTGATCGTATTCGACGTCGATCTCTCCCCACGGAAATGTCGCCGGCAGCTTCCGTTGCAGCCTTGTCTCCATCTCCGCCTTGAGCGCTGCGGTCCATTGCTGCTCATACTCAGGATCGACCGTGAGCCAGGTTCGATCCGTGATCCGCGACAGCGACGCCCGTATCAGCCGCCCATCGGTGAAATACACGACCGCAATCCAATCCCGCCCCTCGAACGAGACAGGCTTCAGCACATACGACCGGTGCGGATCGTTGCGGACAAACTCCCGCGCACCCGCCCCGCACGGCGACGCCCGGAACGCCGCCTCCGTCAGCCCCGGCCCGATCCGCTCCGTCGCGGAAATCGGAACAATGCCCGCCTCCAGCGTCATGGCCCCCACCGTAATCGTCCCGCCCACCAAATGGTGGCGCGGAAACCCGCCGCAACGCCAAACGCAAACGGCCGGATCGGTAATCTCCGATCCGGCCGCGCTCAGGCGCTCGGTGGCGCGATCGTCAGGCCTTGCGGCGCCGACGCGTGCTGATCAGCCCGAGGCCGAGAAGACCGGTCCCCAGCAGCGCGAGCGAGCCGGGCTCCGGAACCTTCGTCGCGTCCATGGTCAGCTGCGCCGGCGCGCCATTGGCCTCCACATAAAGAATCTGGAACGCCCCGGTCGGCAGGCTGTAGCTGTAGGGGTTGGTGGCGGTCTGCGGGTTCGCCTGGCCGGCAACCAGTTTCGTCAGGTTGTCGGTGTAAAGGCTCGACCCATCGTCGCTGTTGATCGAACCGGCATAGATCGGCTGGGAGAGATATCCCTGGATTTCAAAGACGGTCGTCAGATTAAACCCGCTCGAGCTCATCTTGGTATTGAGAGTCGTTGCGCCGTTGAAGAATGTGACGGAGGACAGGGTGCCGCCGTACTGCAGGAAGCTCTGAATATTGCCATACCCGTTATTGGCGCCTGACCCCTGATACAGGTTGAGAGGGCCCGTATAGGTGAGGTTCGCGATCTTGTCGTTGCTATTGTTGAAAATCGTGTTGCTCGTATTGGCGAGCTGCGACGGATCGGTGCTCGAACCGGGGTTGGGATTGTATCCCTGCCACACGGTGATGTTGTACGTCCCGCTGACCGGCGTCGCATGGGCCGTGGCCACGCCCGCGAGGCTGATCGCGCCGCAGGCCACAGCCCCGAGCAGGGCAGCCCTGAGCATCCCCGACCCGTTCCGTTTGTGTTGCATCCGTTTATTCCTTTGCCTGTGGGACCAAAATGTCCCGGTCTCGTTCGTGAAGCGGCCTGGCGGCGCCAATGCCAACGTTCGTTTCGAGAGCAAAAATCATGCCGACAAAATAAAATAAATGATTTCAATGGGATAAAGTTTCGGTCGCCGCAATGTGTAAAGTTTTCCGACACTTTGTCCGGAGACGACATCGAAAAAGCCGGGAGCCGTCCCGAAATCCGGCAGGCGGCTGATCCGCCGGCGCAACCTCCTTGCCCACCCCCGGCCGGTCATGCTTGTTAGCGGGAATGACGGCCGCCGCCCCCGCATCGCCCGGCTTCCTGCTCCGCTTCGCCGGCTTCATCGCCGCGCTCTGCGCCTGCGTCGCGGCGGAGGGCGTGCGCCACCGGCGCGGCAGCCTCACCATCCTCGCCTGGACCCGCCTGCGCCGCCTCTGCGCCCGCCTCGAAGCCCTTGCCACCAGGCCGCGAGCCCCGGCGCGCCGCCGCCCCGGCCGCCCCGGCCGCTCCGGCCCGCCGCACGGTCTCCCGCGCGCCCATGGCTGGCTCCGCCGCGCCTTTCCCGCCACCGCATCCCTCGCCCCGCAACTCCGCGCCCTGCTCGATGCGCCGGACATGCAGGCCTTCATCGCCGCCACCCCCGCCGCCGGCCGCATCCTCCGCCCGCTCTGCCACACCATCGGCATCGCCCCGCCGCCCGCCCTCGCGCTGCCGCCGAAACCGCGCCCACCCCGCGCCGCACAAATGGCCGCAACGCCCGACCCGCCGCCCGATCCGGCACCCGGCCCGGCGCCCGGCCCGACGCCCCATCCGCCGCCGCCCGAACGCCCCGGCGCGCCGCGCGGCGCCGTCTGGCTCCGCCCGCCCGATCCCCCGCTCCGAACCCGCTTCTTTCCCCGGTCCTGACAAGCCGGCGCGCTTGCGCGCCCGGCCCCCGACCCATGCGTTTGACCCGGTCGCCCGCCGACCCTAAACGCAAATCATGACAAAGTCCGAAGCCGATACCCCCACGAGCTGGCCCTTCCGCGAAGCCGAACGCGTCGTCCATCGCCTGCACAAATCGGGGAAATCCACGGCCCTGTTCGAAACCGGCTACGGCCCCTCCGGCCTGCCGCATATCGGCACCTTCATGGAGGTCGCCCGCACCTCCTGGATCAGGCTCGCCTTCACCAGGCTCACCGGCCTGCCCTCGAAGCTGCTCGCCTTCTCCGATGACATGGACGCCCTGCGCAAAGTCCCCGGCAACGTCCCGCAACAGGACATGCTCCGCGAGTTCATCGGCCAGCCGCTCACCCGCGTGCCCGACCCCTTCGGCACCCACCCGAGCTTCGGCGCCCACAACAACGCCCGCCTGCAAGCCTTCCTCGATTCCTTCGGTTTCGAATACGAATTCGCCTCCTCCACCGAATACTACACCTCCGGCCGCTTCAACGACGCCCTCCGCGCCGTGGCGGCCAAGCACGATGTCATCCGCGACATCATCCGCCCCACCCTCGGCCCCGAGCGCCGGGCCACCTACTCGCCCATCCTCCCGCTGCACCCGCGCACCGGCCAGGTCATGCAGGTCGCCATCGACGAGGTCGATGTCGATGCGGCGAGCGTCACCTGGCGCGATCCCGAAACCGGCATCCTCCACGAAACCTCGATCCTCGATGGCGGCGCCAAGCTGCAATGGAAGGCCGACTGGGCGATGCGCTGGTTCGCCCTCGGCGTGGACTACGAAATGTCCGGCAAGGACCTGATCGATTCCGTCCGCCTCTCCAGCGCCATCGTCCGCGCCCTGGGCGGCGAGCCCCCCGAGAGCTTCACCTACGAACTCTTCCTCGACGAGCACGGCCAGAAGATCAGCAAGTCGAAGGGCAACGGCCTCTCGGTCGAGGAATGGCTGACCTACGCCCCGGCCGAAAGCCTCGGTCAGTTCATGTTCGCCTCGCCCCAGCGGGCCAAGCGCCTGTATTTCGACGTGATTCCCCGTGCCACCGACGAATACCTCGCCAACCAGGACAATCTCCGCGAGGGCAAGGGCAGGGCGGAGGACAATCCCGCCTGGTTCATCCATGGCGGCGAGATCCCCACGGCCTCCAGCAGTCCGATCCCCTTCGCCATGCTTCTCAACCTCGCCTCGGTGGTCAACGCCGAAACCCCCGACCTGCTCTGGGGCTTCATCCGGGCCTACCGGCCGGAAGCGTCCCCGGAATCGGCCCCCTTCCTCGCCCGCCTGGTCGATTTCGCGGTGCGCTACTATCAGGACTTCATCAAGCCCGCGAAACAGTATCGCAGCCCTACCGAGCTGGAACGCACGGCCCTGCTCGACCTCGCCGACGGTCTGAAATCCATCCCCGACAACGCCGATGCCGAGGCCCTGCAGAACCTGCTCTACGATGTCGGCAAGCGCCATCCCTTCGCCAGCCTGCGGGAGTGGTTCGGCTGCCTCTACCAGGTCCTGCTCGGCCAGACCGAGGGCCCCCGCTTCGGCGGCTTCATCGCGCTTTACGGCATCGCCCCCACCATCGCCCTGATCGAACAGGGCCTCGCCCGCTGACCCTTCGCCGCGCGGGCGGCCAAAACCACCCGCGCGGCCCGGATCTATACATTTTCTATACATTCCAGCCGGAATTTGGTCTGGAATCTTTACGATCCTGCCAGCCATTATCCCGAACACAGTCAGTCGCCTGATCGTCAGGCGCATTCGGGATGACCCATCATGGCGGACCTTCTTACGCTCGTTCTTGCCTTCGCGATCTTCGGCCTCTTCCTGCTCTACGTGAACGCCTGCGAGAAGATCTGACGAAAGCCGGATCGATGATCGACCTCATTCTCTCCGGCATCGCCGCCCTGCTGATCCTCGTCTATCTCGTCTGGGCCCTCCTGCGGCCCGAGGATTTCTGAACGCCATGCATGTGGCGGCAAACATCTCCGGCCTGATCGCCGATGCCCTGATCTGCATCGGCAGTGCCCTCGCCATCGTCCTCGTCATCCTGTGGATGTGGCAGGTGGCACGCCAGGTTCTTCACCGGCATCCCCCCGAACAATAGCGTCTCCGAACGGAAACCCCCATGACCTTGCACGGAATAGGGTTCATCGCCCTCGCGCTCGCCCTCGTCTTCGGCGCGGCCTTTCCGCTGGGCGCCTATCTCGCCCGACTTTATCGCGGCGAGCTGCGATTCCTCGCGGCGATCGAAGCGCCGATCTATCGCCTTTGCGGCATTGATCCCCAGCGCCAGATGGCCTGGGGCGCCTATGCGGTGGGCCTGCTGTTGCTCAGCCTGATCCACTTCCTGCTGCTCTACGCGATTCTCCGGCTCCAGTATTTCCTGCCCTTCAACCCCGAACACATCAGGGGCATGAGTCCGAAGCTCGCCTTCAACACGGCAGTCTCCTTCACCACCAATACCAACTGGCAGGCCTACGCGCCCGAGAGCCAGATTTCCTATGGCGCGCAGATGTTCGGCCTCGCGGTGCATAATTTTCTCTCCGCGGCAGCCGGGCTTGCCGCGGCGGCGGCGCTCATGCGCGCCTTCGCGGGCGGCGGCATTCGCACGCTCGGCAATTTCTACGTCGATCTCGTCCGGATCACCCTGTATCTCCTGCTGCCGATCGCCGTAGTCGCCGCACTGTTCCTGATCGGCTCCGGCGTGCCGATGACGCTTGCTCCCTATGCCCATGTCCATGCCCTCGCGGGCGGGATGCAGACCATCGCCCGCGGGCCGGTGGCGTTGCAGGAGGCGATCAAGGAACTGGGCACCAACGGCGGTGGGTTCTTCAACGCCAACTCGGCGCATCCGTTCGAAAATCCGACGGCCTGGACGAACCTTCTGGAAATCTGGCTCATCCTGGTCATCGGCTTCGCGCTGCCGATCGCCTTCGGCCATGTGGCGGGGCGGCGGCGCGACGGGCGGGCGCTGTTCGCCGTGATGGCGGTGATCCTCGCGTGCGGCATGGTGGGCGCCTATGCGGCGGAGGCGGCGAACAATCCGATCCTCGTCCATGCCGGCCTCGCGGCGCATCCCGGCAACATGGTGGGCAAGGAGGTGCGCTTCGGCGTGGCGCAGTCGACCACGTTCAACATCGCGGCGACCGGGACCTCGACCGGCGCGGTCAATTCGTTCACCGACAGCTATCTCCCGCTCGGCGGGCTGACGGCCCTGTTCATGATGCAACTGGGCGAGATCGCACCCGGCGGCGTCGGCTCGGGGCTTTACGGCATCGTTCTCTTCGCGCTGCTCGCGGTGTTCGTCGCGGGGCTGATGGTCGGCCGGACGCCGGAATATCTCGGCAAGAAGATCGAGGCGCGGGAGATGAAGCTCGCGATGCTGGCAATTCTGGTGCAGACCCTGTTCATCCTGGCCGGAGCGGGTTTCTCGCTGCTGACCAAATCGGGGCTGGCATCGCTTGCCAATGCGGGGCCGCACGGTCTCTCCGAAATGCTCTATGGCTGGACTTCGGCCACCGAAAATAACGGCAGCGCCTTTGCGGGCCTTTCGGCCAACACGATGCTGCTCGATTACGGGCTGGGCCTCGCCATGCTGTTCGGCCGGTTCGCGGTGATGATCCCGGTGCTCGCGATCGCCGGATCGCTCGGCGCCAAGCCGAGGCTGCCGCATTCGGAGGGCACGTTTCCGACCGATGGGCCTCTGTTCATCGGCCTGCTGATCGGCGTCATCGTCATCCTGGTCGGGCTGCAGTTCATGCCGGCCGACCTGCTCGGCCCGATCGTCGAACATTACCTGCTGCTCGCCGGCAAGACCTTCTGAGGAGCGCTGACATGTCCCGCAAAGCCGAGACGATCGGGCTGTTCGATCGCGATATCCTGATCCGCGCGATACGCGATGCCTTCGCCAAGATGAACCCGCGGACGCTGATCCGCAATCCGGTGATCTTCGTGACCGAGATCATCGCCCTGCTGACGACGTTCGTCGGCATTCGCGAAATGGTTTCAGGCCAAGCCTGGGCTTTCTCGATCGTCATCGCGATCTGGCTGTGGATCACGGTGCTGTTCGCGACCTTCGCCGAGGCGGTCGCGGAAGGGCGCGGACGGGTGCGGGCCGAGAGCCTGCGGCGGGCGCGCAGCGACACGATGGCGAAGCGGCTGGATGATCCGGCGGATCGCGCCGCGTTCACCCTGGTGCCGGCGCCGCAGTTGCGGCGGGAGGATCTCGTGCTCGTCGAGGCCGGGGACCTGGTTCCCGCCGATGGGGAAATCGTCGAGGGTATCGCGAGCGTCAACGAAAGTGCGGTGACCGGCGAGTCCGCTCCCGTCATCCGCGAGGCGGGCGGCGACCGCTCGGCGGTGACGGGCGGCACCGAGCTCGTGTCGGACTGGCTGGTCGTCCGCGTCACCTCCGAGCCGGGCTCGAGCTTTCTCGACCGGATGATCGCCCTGGTCGAGGGGGCGGCGCGGCGGAAGACGCCCAACGAGATCGCGCTCGACATCCTGCTCGCCGGCTTGACCATCGTGTTCGTGATCGTGGTCGTCACGCTGCCCGGCTTCGCAGCCTATTCGCACACGCGGCTCGGCATCGCCGAACTCGCGGCGCTGTTCGTCTGCCTGATCCCGACCACGATCGGCGGTCTGCTCTCGGCGATCGGCATCGCCGGGATGGACCGGCTGGTGCGCTTCAACGTGATCGCGACCTCGGGCCGCGCCGTCGAGGCGGCCGGCGATGTCGACACGCTGCTGCTCGACAAGACCGGGACCATCACCTTCGGCAACCGCATGGCCTCTGCGTTCCATCCGGTGCCGGGTGTGGATGTGCGGCGCATGGCCGAGGCCGCCGCCTGCGCCTCGCTCGGCGACGAGACGCCGGAGGGGCGGTCGATCGTGCGGCTGGCGCGGGAGGAATTCGGCGTCGATCCGGTGCTGCCGGACGGGGCGGAAATCGTGAAGTTCAGCGCGAACACAAGGCTTTCGGGCATCGATGCCGGCGAGCGGCACTGGCGCAAGGGGGCCGTGGACTCGATCCTCGACCTGGTGGGCGGCGCCGCGCCGGACGCCTTCGGCGCGGCGGTGGACCGCATCGCGCGCGCCGGCGGCACGCCGCTCGGCCTGATGGCAGAGGGCGCGCTGCTCGGCGTCATCGAGCTGAAGGACATCGTCAAGCCGGGGATCCGGGAGCGGTTCGAGGCGCTGCGGCGGATCGGCATCCGCACCGTCATGGTCACCGGAGATAACAGGGTGACAGCGAGCGTGATCGCCGCCGAGGCCGGTGTGGACGACGTGATCGCGCAGGCGACGCCGGAGGACAAGCTCGGCTATATCCGCAAGGCGCAGGCCGAGGGACGGCTGGTCGCGATGTGCGGCGACGGCACCAACGACGCGCCGGCGCTGGCGCAGGCTGATGTCGGTGTCGCGATGCAGACCGGCACGCAGGCGGCGCGCGAGGCGGGCAACATGGTCGATCTCGACAGCGATCCGACCAAGCTGATCGAGATCGTCCAGATCGGCAAGCAGCTGCTGATCACCCGTGGCGCGCTGACGACGTTCTCGATCGCCAACGACATCGCGAAATACTTCGCGATCCTGCCGGCGATCTTCGCAGCGAGCTACCCGCAGCTCGGCGCCCTCAACATCATGGCCCTGGCCTCGCCGGAAAGCGCCATTCTCTCGGCGGTGATCTTCAATGCGCTGGTCATCGTCGTGCTGGTGCCGCTGGCGTTGCGCGGCGTTGCCTTCCGGCCGATGGGGGCGGCGGCGCTGCTGCGGCGCAACCTGCTGATCTACGGGCTTGGCGGCATCGTCACGCCGTTCGTCGGGATCAAGGTGATCGACCTGATCCTGAACAGTTTCCACATCTTCAGCTGATCGAGCGAGACCGTCATGTTGCGCGAACTCCGCCCCGCGTTTTCCCTTGTCGTCCTCTTCACCCTGCTGCTCGGACTGGCAGCACCGCTGGCCGTGACCGGGCTGGCGCAGCTCGTCTTTCCCTTCGAGGCGAATGGCAGCCTGATCCGGGTTCATGGACAGGCGGTCGGCTCGGCGCTGATCGGGCAGGATTTCCGGGGGGCGCAATGGTTCCATTCCCGTCCCTCGGCGCTGACGGGGACGAATGCGAAAGGCCAGACCATACCCACGCCCTATGACGCCTCGGAATCCGGCGCGTCCAATCTCGGGCCGACCAGCAAGGCGCTCGTCGCCCATGTCACCGCGCGGATCGCCGCCTATCGCAAGGCCTATGGTCCGGGGCCGGTGCCGGATGATGCGGCGACCTCGTCGGGGTCGGGGCTCGATCCGGACATTTCGCTGGCGAACGCGCTGCGGCAGGCGCCCGCGGTGGCGCGGGCGCGGGGAATGCCGGCGGCGACGGTCGAGCGCCTGGTGCGCCGCCTCGCGGTGCGGCCGGCGTTCGGCGTGATCGGCACCGCGCATGTCGACGTGCTGCGGCTGAACCTCGCTTTGGCCAGAAACAGCCAGAAATGACGGATTTCATGCTGCGATGCCGGATAAACGGAAAGCCGCCGTGGGCAAGAAAAGACATCAGATGCCGCACGTTCATTCGCTGGAAGTTGTGCCACGTATAACGATGCGGCTTTTCACGGTCTGGGCCATCATGTGGTTGATGGTATTTTCGATAGTCATATTTTATTTGATGAATAGGAAAATTGGCATAGGAGAAAAAAATTTACTGGAGTCAAGCATTTTGCCATGGATTATTGTTTCATCGTCGATATTGATGAGATTGCTTTCGTTGAAAAGGCATATCAACACAAAATTTTTTTCTGATTATCTTTTCAGGATCGTTCAGCCATTTATTTCCATTATGGTTATCGAATATTCAATTTTATTTTTGACAAAATATAAGCCGATTTTTGTTGAAATATTTATTTGCTCGACGGTGTCCATCCTGACAATCATAATAAGTCTTGTTTCTTTAATACTGTTATCATTTTTTTCTTTCAAATTATACGGCGCCGAGCTTCCCAATCCATGGGAGTGATAAATCGAGATCAAATCGTATCGTTCTGGTTGTCGATAAAGGGCTGAATTTTGTTCCTTGGTAAAGCTTGCAAGGCAGCCGCGAAGCAAGAGCCTGAAGGAGGCATCATGATTCGCCACCATTCCGCAGCAGCGCCCCGCCGGCGCAACCTCAACCGGCTGATCGCCGCCTCGTCCGGCGCGGGGCTCTTCACCGATTACGCATTCGGCAAAGGCCCTGCTCGCCGGGCGGATGGGTCGAGTATTTCAGTTCGAACGGCTCCGGGCGCAACCAGGTCACCCGCGTGGTCGAGGCCGGTGTGTTGTTCCGATTCCGCCCTCGGCACAATCGCGGAAAAATGGTGATCAGCAAATCACGTGTCCGGCGGCTATTATCCAGGCTTTGGAACATCATTGTTGCGGCTTGGAGAGAATCGCGCCATCCGCTTTAACCGAGCTGCGTATATTTACCCGCGGCGCGTGGAAACAGGACGTTTGAGCATTTTTGTGAGTATCGATACTCAGGTTGAACCTCACCCTGGCGGGGCGCCGGACGGCGTCAGGCGGCGGGGACCGGCGCCGGGGCTTGCGCGCCTGCCGGAGATGGCGTGATCATCCCGCATGGGATCCGCATCGCCAGAGAACCGGCCCGACCCGGACGCGCTGCTCGCCCGCGCGAACAGTGACGGGCGCGGGCAGCTCAAGATTTTCCTCGGCGCGGCCCCAGGGGTCGGCAAGACGTGGGAAATGCTGGCCGCGGCGCGGCGGCGCTTCGAGACGGGAACGGATGTCGTCGTCGGCCTGGTCGAGACGCACGGGCGCGCCGAAACGGCGGAACAGCTCGCCGACCTGCCGGTGCTGCCGCGGCGGATCGTGCCCTATCGCGGCCGGCTGCTGGAGGAATTCGATCTCGATGCCGCGCTGAAGCGGCGGCCGGCGCTGCTGCTGGTCGACGAGCTTGCGCATGCCAACGCGCCGGGCCTGCGCCATGCCAAGCGCTGGCAGGACGTCGCGGCGCTGCTGGAGGCGGGGATCAATGTCTGGACCACGCTGAACGTCCAGCATCTCGAAAGCCTGAACGACCAGGTGGCGCGGATTACCGGTATCCGGGTGGCGGAAACGCTGCCCGACACGGTGCTCGGCCTTGCCGACGACATCGAGCTGATCGACCTGCCGCCGGAGGAATTGCGGACGCGGCTGAAGCAGGGGCTGGTCTACCGGCCGGATGTCGCGCGGCGGGCGCTGGGCGGCTTCTTCCGGCCGGGGAATCTCGCCGCGCTGCGCGAGATGGCGCTGCGGCGGGTGGCGCAGCATGTCGATCGCGACATCGCCGCCTATATGCGCGCGCAGGCGATCGCAGGTCCCTGGCCTGCGGCGGAGCGGGTGATGGCGGTGGTCGAGGCCGGCGAGGCGGCGGAGCAGGTGGTGCGGCACGCCTCCCGGCTGGCCGAGGCGCTGCGCGCGCCGTTCTTCGCCTTCCATGCCGAGCGGGCGGCGACCGGCATGGCCGTGCAACCGGCGCTCGATCTCGCGATCCAGCTTGGCGGCACCGTCGAGACGACGACAAACGCGGATGTGTTCGCCGCCCTGCTCGATGCGGCGGCGCGGCAGAACGTCGCGCATATCGTGATCGCGCGCGGCCGTGGTCGGTGGCGG